>JAISHE010000039.1 GCA_031262745.1 Culturomica sp.
GCGGGCGGAATTTTTCTTATGCTTGCCGATCAAGGTGGCTCAAACGTTTATAATCAGACGTTTACAATCAAAACTATGCGTTCCGATTTTGGTAATATTGCCGACACAAGTATTGCAAATAATGACATTTTCCTTTCTCTTTCTGCCGTTGAAATGGTTTACATCCCTTACGGGGGCTACTATTTGGGCGACGGAGCCACCTCTAACAGGCTTGGCGATAGTGGCGGAAATCCCATAGCTGTCAATAGCGAAGATGCTCTGAATGTTTACCCCGTTACAGCCGGAAGTGAGGGTGAAGCGAAGAGTTTGCCTGCCACGTATCCCAAAGGTTACAAGGGGTTCTATTGCATGAAATACGAAGTTAGTCAGGAACAATATGTAGGCTTTCTTAATAATCTTACTCGTGATCAACAAAAAGAACGTATCGGCAACAGTCTTGATGAATTGAAGGTCGGAGAATATGTTTTCGGTGATAAGTCCCGTCCGAGCTACAGAAACGGGATTTGCGTGCTTGCTAATCCTTCCGATAAACCTGCAGTTTTCGGCTGCAATCTTAATCCTGCCGAGCCTTATTTCGGAGAGGACGACGGTAAGTGTATTGCTTGTAATTATTTGACGCCCGCAGATATGCTTGCTTATTGCGATTATGCCTGCCTTCGCCCCATGAGCGAGCTTGAGTATGAAAAGGCATGTCGCAGACCTTATCCGCAGGCAGCATTGGCGGGCGAATTTGTTTGGAACTCAGCAAGCGGCGTGAATGGTTTGAATGCAAAAAGAGATTTGTTGAACGTCGGCAAGGTCAGCGAGAAACCTTCTTCCTCCGTAACGAATGTGAATTATGATAATCCTGATTTCGGACCTGTTCGTTGCGCTACTTTCGGCACTTCAAGTTCCACACAGACTCAGGCAGGAGCAACGTTTTGGGGGTTGATGGAGATGAGCGGCAACGTGGCGGAGCTTTGCTATTCCGTAGATGCCGCAGCTTTCAACACTTCCGATATTTACGCTTCTCACGGCAACGGCGAAATAGCTGATGCGGTAACGGCATGGGCTACAACGCCTGCTTCTTTTATCGCTAAAGGCGGGGATTTCACTTCATTCCAAAATGCCGAGTTAATGATTTCGGATAGAACGAGGGTAAATGTTTCCGACGTTAGGGACAGCACAATGGGTTTTAGGGCGGTTCACACGTTTGGCAGCAGTAGTGGTGTAGTAAATCCGGGCATAATCAAAGTTGCGGCGATGAATTGCCCCGGAGAGGAGATAAGTGTTTCCGACAGCGTGCAGGCAAGCGCAATGTGGAATGGGGTTGCAATGTACACGAAAATAAGCTATGTTTGGTATGTGAAGGAGGGAGCAGCCGGCACTTGGAGTTTAATTCCGAATGAAGTGGGTGCGGAATTGCAGAATTATGAGCCTTTGAGCGGAGCAGGGATAACTGTAAGATTTAAACGTAAGGCAGTGAGTTCTTTGGGAGAAGCGGAAACGTCGGAAATTTCTACCATAGTTCCCAATATGAGTATAATTTTTACGCCTGCAACGTCTAAGCTTGATGCTTGCGGACCGGGTACAGTGGTGGTGAAAGTAGCGGATCTTTCGGCAAAACCTACGTTTACTTGGACAACGGAAACGGGCACTAAAACCGGAGCAAGTTACACACCGGCGTACACAGATTTCAATGCCGGCACTTCTGCTTCGGGTAATGTGGAGGTTACGTGTTTGGCAGAGTGGTCGGGCTGCAGCAATACGGATACTTTAACGGTGGCAGTAACGGCGCTTCAGCCTAAGCTAAGTTTTAGTTGTAATTCGACTTTCACGGATAGTCGCGACGGTCAGACGTATCCGACTAAAAAAATCGGCACTCAGTGTTGGATGATAAAAAACATGAATATCGGCATACGTGTAGCCGGCACAGATTACACTACTCATCAGCGAGCCGGTATTCAAAAGATATGTTATTATGATGATGAAAGCTATTGCACAACTTACGGTGGACTTTATAATTGGGCGGAGGCGGTAAATGGTGAAAATACGGGAACCGGCGCAGCCACTACTGCTACAGCTTATAATAAGAAATGCGTAGTTGACGGTTCTCCTAACACTCAGGGTATTTGTCCCGACGGTTGGCATATTCCGAGCGATGCAGAGTTTAAGACACTCGAAATGGCTCTTGATCCTCCGCTTACACAGGCACAGGCAGACGCTACGGGTTGGCGTGGTAGTGATCAGGGTCGCAAATTAAAGAGTATAGATTTGTGGACAGTCAATGCTTCCACTTCGGGCACCAACACTTCATTTTGTGACGGGCGCCCGGGTGGCCTCCGGAGTTACTCCGGTGGTACGTTCAACTACGTTGGCACGCACGGGTACTGGTGGTCGTCATCAGAGGACAGTTCTTCCTATGCGTGGCGCCGGCTTCTGGTTTACAGCCGCGCTACAGTCAGCCGTTACGACGACAATAAGTCGTACGGCATGTCCATCCGTTGTATTTTAAATTAGGTCAATATGGAAAAATTGGGTTATAGATTTATGCCAGCGAGCGGCTCAATTGTACAATTCAAAGTCTCAGTTGTACAATTCAAAGTCTCGCTTGTACAATTCAAAGTCTCAATTGTACAATTCAAAGATTCACTTGTACAATTCAAAGTTCGGCGAAACATCAGATTAGAGTGTAGGGATTAGAGTATAGAGAGTAGAGAGTAGAGAGTAGAGAGTAGCAGATGGACTTTTGTCCGAGCGGATTAAACTTTTTTAGTAAGTGTTTGAGGTTTATGAAGCAAGAACAATGTTCATCTGCTTTTTTTGTGGGCATATATGAAATTAACAATGGGGCAAGCCCCATTGCCAAACAATAACAATGGGTTTAAACCCATTGTCAGATAATACGCCCCTACATGGCGGGTATGTTGCGCCAATTACCGGTGTTATATAAATAAAAAACAATCGGCAGCAAGAAAGAACTTGCTAACCGATTGCTACAATAGATTTACCCTGTAAATCCGTAACGCTTATTTGAGACTATTCATAAAGAATGTCCTTTATTGATTGCGTTCCGGTTTGGGTAGGAGAGTTTTTCTTGAAAGTCTCAATTTGCCTGTCTTTTTGTCGATTTCCAACAATTTAACCTTCACTTTATCGCCTTCCTTCAACACTTCTTCTACTTTTTCCAAACGTTTATGGTCAATTTCGGAAATATGCAACAATCCGTCTTTTCCGGGGAGTATCTCAACAAAGGCACCGAAAGGCATTATTGATTTCACAACACCCTCGTAGATTTCACCCTCTTCCGGCTTGCTTACAATAGCTTTAATGCGTGCCATTGCGATGCTAATCGATTCAAGATTTGAAGCAAATACATTCACGATACCTTTATTGTCTACTTCTTCAATTGTTATTGTGGTGCCGGATTTTTCTTGAATGTCTTGAATGATTTTACCTCCGGGACCAATCAATGCACCGATTTGGTCTTTGTCGATAATGATTTCTTCAATGCGCGGTGCATGCGGTTTCAATTCCGGACGCGGAGCCGGCAAAGTTTCAAGCACTTTACCCATAATGTGCAAACGTCCGTTGCGAGCCTGTTCCAGAGCCTTTTCCAATATTTCGTAAGAAAGACCGTCTACCTTTATATCCATTTGAGTGGCTGTTATGCCGTCAACGGTGCCGGTAACCTTAAAGTCCATATCTCCCAAATGATCCTCATCACCCAAAATGTCCGACAATATCGCATATTTTGCGCCACCTTTATCGGAAATCAATCCCATTGCAATACCCGTAACAGGTTTTTTCATCGGTATACCACCATCCATCAAAGCCAAAGTGCCGGCGCAAACGGTTGCCATAGATGACGAACCGTTTGATTCAAGAATGTCGGAAACAATTCTCACCGTATACGGATAATTATCCGGTATCATTCTTTTCAAAGCCCTATAAGCCAAGTTGCCGTGTCCTATTTCACGCCTGCCTATTCCTCTCGAAGATTTTGCTTCTCCTGTTGAGAACGGGGGGAAATTGTAGTGGAGCAAAAATTTAGACTTACTTTGGTCGGTTACTTCGTCGATAATCTTTTCATCCAACTTTGTACCGAGAGTTACGGTAGAAAGAGATTGAGTTTCACCTCTTGTGAAAATCGAAGATCCGTGAGTACCGGGAAGATAACCCACTTCACACCAGATGGGGCGGATTTGCTCCGTGTTGCGACCGTCCAAACGCACACCTTCATCCAAAATCATGCGCCTCATTGCTTCTTTTTCAACATCATGATAGTAGCGATGAACCAACTTTTTCTTTTCTTCCCTTAATTCTTCGGGAAGGGTTTCCAAATAATCTTCGGCAATTTGCAAAAGCGAAGATGTGCGAAGATGTTTATCGGTTATACATTGGCGAGCAACATCGTAAGCCTTTTGGTAGCACTTATCCCACACATCCTTACGCAATTCTTCATCATTCGTTTCGTGGCAATATTCTCTTTTAGCTTTACCGACGGCTTTTGCCAATTCTTGCTGTGCAAGACATTGTTCTTTGATAGCAACGTGTGCGAATTTAATGGCATCAAGCATTTCTTTTTCGCTCACTTCATTCATTTCACCTTCCACCATCATGATATTTTCATAGGTGGCAGCTACCATAATGTCCAAATCGGCATTTTTAAGTTGCGAAACGGTAGGGTTGATTAAAAACTCTCCGTTTATACGTGCCACTCTCACTTCCGAAATAGGACCGTTGAAAGGCACATCACTCACGGCTAAAGCAGCCGATGCAGCCAAACCTGCAAGAGAATCCGGCATGGATTCTTCATCGGCAGAATAAAGAGTTACCTGCACAAAAGTTTCCGCATGATAATCATCGGGGAACAGAGGACGTAAAGCACGGTCAATCAAACGCGAAACAAGAATTTCATAGTCCGAAGGACGACCTTCTCTCTTTGTGAAACCACCGGGGAAACGACCTATTGCGGAAAACTTTTCCTTGTAGTCAACCGACAACGGCATAAAATCAACATCCGCACCGGCTTCTTGTGCCGACACAACAGTAGCAAGCAACATAGTGTTGCCCATCTTCAACATAACCGAACCATCTGCCTGTTTGGCAAGTTTGCCGGTTTCCAGAGTAATCACTCTTCCGTCTTGGAGCGTGATACTTTTTTCAATAACGTTCATAAAATAACTTTAATGTTAAAACTTTAATATTTTAACGGAATTCTTTATAGATAAAAGACGTATAATCACGTCAATGGAGGTTTGGAGGAGGGAGGAAAAAATATCCCAAAGAGCATGGCTCCTTAGGATATTATAGCTTATTTACGCAAATTCAATTCTTTAATGATTGCACGATACCTTTCGATATCTTTGTTTTTTAAATAGTTCAGCAAAGCTCTACGCTGTCCTACCATTTTTGTAAGGGAACGTTGTGTAACGAAATCCTTATGATTCTGTTTAAGATGCTCGGTTAAGTGAGCTATACGGTAGGAAAATAAAGCTATCTGCGATTCGGGTGAACCGGTATCTTTATTAGACTTTCCGTATTTTGAAAAAAGTTCTTCTTTCTTTTCTGACGTTAAATACATGATTTCTAATTATTAAGATTTATATTATTCAAAAACGCAGCAAAGATATTACGATTTTCATTAATTTGCAAGCATCGGAGAAATATTATAAAGTTTTTTCTTATTTTTGTGGTCGCTTGTGATTGATATTGTACTAATTATTATATCTAAATAATATGAAAAAAATTCTACTTGTATCATTTGTATTGCTATCAAGCTTGGCTTTCGGTCAAAAAGCTGTGATAGAATTTGAAGAAAAAGTGCACAATTTCGGTGAAGTAGCCGAAAAAGGGGGGCTGGTCGACTATGATTTTGTTTTTAAGAATGTGGGTGATGCACCCTTGATTTTAACTAATGTGAGAAGCAGTTGCGGCTGCACGACTCCTTCATATCCGAGAGAACCCGTTGCACCTCAGGCTACCGGTGTAATCAAAGTCGTATACAATCCTTCGGGACGCCCCGGTAATTTTTCCAAAACGATAACCGTAACAACTAATGCTCAACCGGCAGTTAATATACTGACAATAAAAGGTAATGTTGTTAAAAAACCTGTTGACCCGTATGCAAAATATACCTATTCGGTAGGTGATTTGAAATTAAAGGGTGGCAATCTTAATTTCGGTGATGTTTTGAATACTGCCGTTGTGAACAAAGAAATGGAAATGGTGAATACCGGTGATAAGGAACTGAATGTTACCGTGGTTTTGGGTGAAGAACCGTATATAACCGCAAAAGCAGAACCGTCGGTATTGAAAAAAGGAGAGAAAGGTAAAATAACCGTAACGTATGACTTTTCTAAGAAAAAAGACTGGGGATTTGTGAATGATAAATTATTAATCACGACATCCGCCGGCGGCAAAGGCGAATTAAATTTGACATCAAATATCAAAGAAGATTTCTCAACTCAAAAGGCAGAGAACTACGTGAATTCTCCGGTGGTTACGCTTTCGCAAAACGAAGCGGATGTTAAAACACAGACGGAACCGACAAAAGCGATTTTTTATATCGAAAATACGGGTAAATCAACCTTGTATGTTAGAAAGATAACATCTTCAAATCCTAATATTACCGCCGATGTGAGAACTACAATCAAAGCCGGTAAGAAACAAAAAGCAACTATCTCGGTAAATGCTGCCGGTAAAATTAATACAACGGAAACTCTTACTTTAATTACGAATGACCCGAAAAAACCGGAAGTAACATTCAAACTTAATTTTAAATAAGAAACCATCATGAAAATATATGCAATTGCAATAATGATGCTGTTGTTCGGCAACATCAATGCACAGGGCAATAAAGGTGTTGTAACATTTGAAAAAACCGAAATCAATTTGGGCAAGGTTTATGCCGACGATGTTCAGGATAGTTTTACATTCAAATTCAAAAATACGGGTACGGCACCGGTGATAATAAATCGAGTGAGAGCAACGGCACCGCAAACCGTAGCAGAATGGGATAGAAATCCTGTGTTGCCGGGTAATGAGTCGCAAATCACAATTAAATATGTGAGTTCCGCATTGATAAATAGAAATTCTTTCAATGTTAATGTGTATTCAAATGCAGAAAATGGTAATGCCGTAATTTCTGCTCATTTATCTCTTGTTGATAATCCGAAGAAACCTTATTTGCTCTACGTGCAGAACTTGGATAGCGTGAAATTTCAAACTACAAATGTGAATTTCGGCAAAGTGTATATTGATAAAGTTGCGGTTGACACGGTTTATTTCTATAACACCAAATCACGTGATTTACATTTGACAAATCGTTACATTCCTCGCTATATCACGACAACTTACGTGCCGGAGGTTGTGAAACCCGGCGAAAAGGGTATGATTATCGTGAAATTCGATGCAAAAGCAAAGAATGACTACGGTTACACTTATGATAATGTCATTATCAGGTTTAACAATTCGGATTCCTACAACAACAGATTGGCGATTAGTGCTAACGTTGCGGAAGATTTCAGTAGTCTTAGTGCAAAAGAAATTGCCGATGCTCCGGTTGCTGCTTTTGATAAAACAAGTATAAGTTTCGGAACTATTAAATCGGGTGTAAAGGCAGATTGTGATTTTGTGTTGAAAAACGAAGGTAAATCAAATCTGATTGTGAGAAAGACAAAAGCCGGTTGTGGTTGCACGGCAGTTACAATGGGTAACAACACCATTAAACCCGGTGAATCCACCGTTATTCGTGCCACTTTCAATTCTGCTAATCGCAAAGGTTCGCAGCATAAATCCGTAACCGTTATTACGAACGATCCTAAAACTCCGGAAACGCAGCTCACAATAACAGGTGATGTAGAGTAGTGATTAAAATTTATGATCTATCCGGAATTTTTTGAAGAGAAGATAAAATTCGATAAAATACGTCTTTTGGTCAAGAATCAATGCCTTAGTGATATGGGCAGAGAATTGACGGATGAGATGTCGTTTTCCGGTGATGAGTCGATTATTAAAGTTAGGCTCGGTGAAACATCCGAGTTTATGCGAATAGAGCAGGAAGAGGAATTACCCGGTAACAATTACTCAGATGCACGTCCTTTCCTGAATAAGATACGCATAATAGGTTTGTTTCTTGATACTCAGGAATTAGTTGCACTCAAGAATTCGCTTGAAACCGTTAATGTTATTGTACGTTTTTTCAATTTAAAGCGTGAGGCGTATCCTTTTATTTGTGCCAAGGCAGGAGAGATTAAACTTTTTCCTTTTGTGTTGCAACGTTTGGACGGTATTGTTTCAAAGCACGGAACTATTAAAGACAATGCTTCTCAGGAGTTGCAGGATATTCGAGGCAAATTGTTGAAAAAGCAATCCGGTATCTCAAAACGTATGCAAAGTATTTTGCAGCAGGCGCAAAGTGAAGGCTGGATAGACAAAGATTCCACAGTAGCAATTAGAGACGGACGCATGGTGATACCTGTTTCTTCTGCTTATAAACGAAAAATCAACGGTATCATTCACGATGAGTCGGCTACCGGCAAGACGTCATACATAGAGCCTTCGGAGATTGTGGGGATAAATAATGAAATCCGTGAACTGCAATTGGAGGAAAAACGTGAAATTCAGCGTATTCTACTGAAATTTGCCGATGACATCAGACCTTATACAGATGACCTTATTCCTGCTTACGATTTTCTGGCGTTTGTGGATTTCATACGGGCTAAGGCACGTTTCGCATTAAAGACAGGCGGGATTGTTCCGGTGTTTTCGGATAGACCGGAAATGTTTTGGAAAGAAGCAAAACATCCTTTGCTATTGTTAGCTTTTCGACAGTCGGGTAAAACGTTGGTACCTTTAAATATAGAGATTAACGAAGATCAACGAATTATTCTTATTTCCGGTCCTAATGCAGGTGGTAAGTCGGTTTGTTTGCAAACTACCGGTTTACTGCAATATATGTTTCAGTGCGGTTTGCCGGTACCGGTTAGCGAAGCAAGTGTTTTCGGTATTTTTCAGAGTATATTGATAGATATAGGTGATGAACAGTCGATAGAAAATGATTTGAGTACATACAGTTCTCATCTTATTAATATGAAAAACTTTGTTCGTTATGGGGATGATAGGACATTGATCTTGATAGATGAGTTCGGAACGGGTACGGAACCGATGTTGGGTGGTGCTTTGGCAGAGGCAATTCTTAATACGCTCAATCAAAATAAGGTGAAAGGTGTTATAACAACTCATTACACTAATTTGAAACATTTTGCAGCGTCCACTGCGGGTATTGAAAACGGTGCAATGCTTTA
>JAISHE010000058.1 GCA_031262745.1 Culturomica sp.
CTAAAGCCCTTTGTGCGTTTTTTCTCCGCCACATTTTGGGCGGGGGCGACCGCTACGCGGCGCCTATTACCCGCCCAAAACGTCGTAAACACGGAGAACGTTATGTGCAATTCCGCCCAGAGATGGTTCGGGGACGCCCGCCATCCTTGGCGGGCTAAAACACCGGTTTAATCTGTATAGTGGCCATATACAGTTTAAATATAAAAAAATTTGGCAGCAGGGAATAAGCTGCAGACGGTAAAAAAGAAACCGCAGGAGATCAAAATGGAAGATAAAACGTTGAATGAAAAGTATATGAAAATGATTGATGATATTTATACTACATTAGAACATTTGCATATCAAAGGTTATATTTGGGGTGGTCTGGTTCAGGACATATTAGAAGGTCATTTTTCAAGAGAACATAATGATTTGGATATGTTTATAGAAAATCTTGTTGAAATAAAAGATTCATTTATGGAAGAAATGACAACAAAAAATTATAAATGCAGTTTTGAAAATACAATGAGTATGATGAGAATTGAGGCAAATGATATACATTGTGGAATGAATCCATTAAAAATTATCAACAATACAGCTCAATGGAAGCATATTGGTGATTTAGGATTTGTAATGTTTCCAAAAGACTGGCTAGATAATAACTATAGACAATTTTATAATCTGAATGTCTTATTATCAGGATATAAGTTTGAATACTGTTTTAGAAAAATGGCCACACATTTGAATCCTCAATGGAAAACAAGGCCAAAAGATGCTGAGGCAATTAAATATTTTTCAAAGAAAATAGCAGATGATAATATCAAAGGCGAAGAATTATTAAGCAAATGCTGGAGTTATAATCCTTTTTGGTTTAAATATGGTTATAATGGTTGTGAAGAACCTGTAGTTGTAATGGGGAAAGATTATATATGAAAGCTTAGCGTACGGCGGCCATCCGTGGCCGCCTGAGCGGGGGAGGGCGGAACTGCACATAACAGGGTGTTCCCGACGTTAGCGGCAATGATGAAAAAACTTCTGTACATATCATTATTCCTTGGATTTTCAATTTCAGTTTCTGCTCAGAAAAGCCAACTGGATTTTGAAGAAAAGATAGTTCAACATTTCAAAAATCAAAATTGGAACGATTTTGTTGTTACTAAGGATAGTCTTTACAAAGGAACGTTTGGGGAAAATAATTTCAATGTTTCATTGAGCAAAAACCCAATAGATTTTGACACAATCCATACGGTTATAACAAACCCTTACTTTTCGGATAAATATGAAAGTGCGGAAAAGGAAAGAGATTATGTAAAAAATTTTCCTAAATCGTTTTCCGTAATTTATCAAAACTCTCTTGTGTCCCTTTTTGAAAACGGAAAATTTGCTTGTTTTAATCTTGATAACTTTAATCGGAATACGTCACTTGAAAATAAACTAAACACTAAGAAATTTAAACATCATTGGGTGATTGACAACCAATTAGGGGCAATATCAGGAAATACAATTTACATTTGGAATGGGAATAAATGGATTAAATCAAAAAATCCTTTTCCTGTAACCGAACAACCCATATTGTTTGAGGACAATGATTTTATTGTATATCGGGATTGTTTCGGAGAATGGGGAGGAACAGTTTACTTTTACGAAAAATCAACTCAAAAAACCTTCTTCACTGAATCTACTTGCCCAAACTCTATCATTAAGACTCAAAACGGTTATCAAGTTTTAGCCAACCTTGGACATATGTTTGGCTCAAGTGAAATTAAATTGATACCCGACCCAAGTAAATTGACTGAGGCTAAATCTCACCAATTAAACAAAGCGTTAAATGGACAAGCTTTAGGATATGCCGACAAATCAAATGCATTCACTAAAGAAATGGAACTTTATGGAGTGCAAGTGTTTTCTACCTTCTTATACCAAAACCGAAAGCTCTGTATCGTTAATCTTGCTGAACTAACCTTTATCGCAGAAATTAAAGCAAATAAAATTGAAATAGTCCATCCTCTATATTTTAACGACTTGTATACACACGCCCCAATAACAAAGTCATACGGAGAATTTACACTAATAAATTTAGACAATTATGGAACAGGGCTGAAAAGAGAAATTTCTGTTCTAATCATAAGTGGAAATCGAATAGCGAAATTAGACTGGAATGAAAATCACAGTCGCTAACAGCAGTCCGGCAAAATGGCGGTATAAACTCGCAGAAACACAAACGAAAGTCTGCATACAAAAATAATACTGCATATTTTCTATATTTTTGTATGCAGAAAAAATAAAGATACATGAGAAAATTTGATTATTCGTTTCTAAAAACTCGTTATGGATTTTGACGAACAAACGGCTACCGATAAATTTTTCTTTCCCGACATTTTTACAAAACTTTCCGACACAGAAACTAAATTTTACGAAAAAAAGTTGGGTTGAAGTGTATGAATTATTGTTGAGCGAACTAAATTTGTAAGTATGCAAAAAAACAAAACACCAGCAGTCAACGGGTTGTTTTATGAAATGGTGGCAGTGTTTTAACATAAATAGATCGTAATTTACTCACAATCTTTTCGAGGCTATTTGTACGCAGTGCCACATTTTTTATCTCACACTGCCAAATAACAATCACATTCCAGCCAAGCTGTTTTAATTCGGCAATATCTCGTTTATCGCGTTCTACATTTTTGCCGATTTTATCTTTCCAAAACTCAAAATTGGTTTCCGGCAATACCCCTCGTTTACAATCATGCCCATGCCAAAAACAACCATGAATAAAAATAACTGTTTTGTATTTCGGTAAAACAATATCCGGTTTGCCCGGCAGTTCTTTTACATTCTTTCTAAACCTAAACCCGTGAGCAAACAAAAACTTACGCACCAAAATTTCCGGTTTGGTTTCTTTGCCGGCAATATGGGACATTATTTCGGAACGCTTGAATTTGGTGTAAATGTCGGGCATATTTACGAATGTATTACCGACAATCCCAATCTTGCGGCATGAGAAGAAAACTTTTGTATCACATCGGCAAATAATTTAGGTTTTGTGCGAAACCAAAGTTTGTATTTAGTTCCATTTTTCAAGTTTGCATCGTCTTCATGCCCGAAATAGCGAAAATCCAGAATCATAAGTTGTGGATTGGCTTCGTTTGGAACGATTATAGGATATACTTCGGAGTAAAAGCATTCTTTATTACACTTAAGTTCGTCAATAGTATATTTTTTTATCAACTCTCCTATATTTTTTTGTTTATCTGATGATTTGTTTTTTTGCTTATTTAAATCTTCTTGTATTTTACCTTGTATCTCTTGAGAAATATCCATCACAAATCCGCCTATTAATCTTGCTCTTACTCTCTTGCCCGAATTGGAAAAGTCGCAAGGAGGGGTTATTTCTATTACGATATTCTTTGCTTTCGCAGGTGCTTTATCACTTTTGAACGAACCACTTGTTTGCATCTCATACACATTGCCGGGAATAACAATACTTTGGTTTAAATTGTTAGTATCAATCAAAATAGCAGAATTTAATTGAGCGTAAATATTAGGTAAATCTGTCTGACTTGAAAATGACTTATTAGTATCTACAACGGCGGTACTTTTGGAAGCATGACTATTTATTAATTCTCCGTTCAGAATTTCATCAAAGGCTTTGAACGCATCGATATGCAACGGATAATTTTCAACCATACTTTTATGAATACCGGTGTGATTCAATGCGAGTTGAGTTAAAATATATGTAATATCGTCGGACTGTGTTTTATAATCATGCATTAACGAATAGATTTTCGATATACTGCTATCTTTTGCTTGCTGAACGGAGTTAGACCATTCTAAAAAGAAAGTTGCGGCAGAATCTGCTTTTAAAGCATTCTCTATATCTGACAACAAATTATTGTAATTCCCTTGTTGAATATATTTTGTTTTGTCTAAGCCTATAACAAATATTGGTGTCGGATACGATTTATTGTTCCTGTCTTCTTGTAATTTTTCTTTAAGAGAATCAATATGGTGTTGGTGTTTTGACCACATTATTATTCCGTATATGCCGAAGTTTGTGTCTAATGATTTTTTCAATAACTTGCGGATTAATGCAATGTTTTCTACTGTTTTTTTACTATCGTCCAACGATAAATCAAGAAAAATCAGTTGCCTGTTTTTCTGAAAAACCACCTGATTAGAGTTCATATCGGAAGGTGTATAGAACACACATTGAATATCATGGCTCTTCAATTCAGACAACAGAGGATCAGCTTCTGTTTGTTGATCATCAATAACTATTGCGCTATTTACAAAATTAGTAATCATAATAATCTCACTTTTTTTCTTTCGGGAAACAGAGTACAATGATTGCACTCTCAATTTGATTTTCTCTAACAATTTTCGGAAGAATGACTTCATTTTTATCTAAAAATAATAATTGTCCTTTCATTGCCCGCATCATTTCATCGGCAATATGCAAACCTAACCCCATACCTATATTATGTGGTTTTCCGGTAATAAACGGTTTAATAGCAACATCGGTCGGAATATTAAATCCGGGACCGTTATCGGAAACAATGATAGAATTATATCCGTTAAATTGGTCGGTTATATAAACCGAAATTCTCCCGTTCTCTTTGCGGGCATAACTTAGCCAATAGACGGCATTGTCCAACAAATTAGTTAAAACCGATATGGATTCGGCTTCCGGCAAATAGGCTTTTAATTTGCTTTCTCTCCAATTGCTCAATACACTAATTTTATGGTCGGAAAATCTGAACTCATAGTTTTCCAATGCCGTTTCAACAATAGAAGACAATGTCGTTTCTCTAATATCCGATTTCCGAATCATTGCCGTATATCCTCTCACTATTTTCTCCAAGTTGGTTGTAACGGCAATAATGCTATCTTTTTCTCCTCTCTGAGCATGCCCTATAAGCGCAGCCACTTGTTTTTCTATTTCGTGTA
This sequence comes from Culturomica sp., assembly GCA_031262745.1. Classification (GTDB taxonomy): domain Bacteria; phylum Bacteroidota; class Bacteroidia; order Bacteroidales; family Marinifilaceae; genus JAISHE01. The sequence goes on from JAISHE010000058.1 coordinate 4,924, forward strand.
TGACCACGCTCAAATTCAATCCTGCATTGGCACTTTTAATAAGAACTTCTTTCACCTCCTTGTATTGATTGCTTATTCTATGCAAGTAATTTAGAATTTCATTTTTGTCTTTTTCGTCAGGCACTTTATCTTTTACAAGTGTAATTACATCTTCCAAATCAGAAAGAACCGGTTCTACAACTTTATGTTTTTTATAAAGTGTAGTTAATCGTGCCTTATCCACATTTCGTTCTCTCACAATAAGAGATAAAGCATAATCTACCGCATCAACAAATACTTGATACGCTTCATTTTCGATAAAACCCTCTCTATTTGTCTTTTCTTTTAATCCGAAACTTTCGGCTCTATTCAGTTTTACAGAACCCAAAATGATATTATTACTTACATTTCCGCCTACTCTGTGCACACGCTTCAAATCTATGCCGAGCCAGTCGTTTGTAGGTTCGCCATAATCATATACGCGAACATCATCACGATAAACACGAATACCGCCGTTTTCTTTCAAATATGATTTTATGCTGCTTTTTTCGGTATTTATCAAATTAAATACTTGCGCATCGGTGTCATAAATAATTATATCGAACTCTATTTTACCGATTTGGCTTTCATTCAAGTCTATATCATAATCTTCTTTTCTCTTCTTACCTTTATCATCAATGATTGTTTTGATACCTTTTATATTCCTGTCTTCTTTCTGCAAATCATTAATAGAGACAATGCGCCCATCTATTTTATTTAAAGAACTCCACGGTTTAAATTCGTATTTAAAATCTTCTATTCTGATACCGTTCAATACGCAATGTCCGAAATAAAGTCCGCTTTCTTTAATATCTTCAAACGAAGGAAGCCCAGAAAATAAATCCGAATTACTTTTAATTTCTACTTTAAAACTATCGTTTGCTCCTGAGAAAGGGCTATTCAAAGAAGTTAAATTTCTATACACTTCTCTTATTTGCCGTCTATCCCAAGTCGTTTTTAATCCTTCTATTAAAATCTTTGTCCCTGTTTTCCCTGCCGTAAAATATTTTGGAGTGTCATTTTCTTTAACATCAATAATAAAATCTTTTATCTCTTTTGCTTGGCTTAATGTTGTCCAATCAATCGTAACCTCAACTTCTTTACTAATAACATCAGGCTGTTCCGAACTATATGGTTTGTTTGATTTGCTGATAAGCGTAATCTTATTTCCTAATTTGTGGACTCCGAGACGACCTATGCCTTTTTCACCCAAAGGGAAACGCCCACAACAATTAGGTTCTAACTTTTTGTGTTTAAAATCCGTGCCGATAACTAACCAAACATTTTTTATAACATTTATATTCATACCAAATCCATCATCGGCAATTGTTAATGATTGCAGTTTGCCGTTTCCCGTATGGAAATCAATAGTGCATACACTTGCACAAGCATCGTATGAATTTTTGACTAATTCCAACAATGCAATACTTTCGTTCTTGATTAAATCTTCTCCGAAATGTGCAATTATTCTTGGTGTTATTGTAAATGATTCATTCATTTTTTCCTGATTTTATTATTGCTTTCCCTATCGCTTCCGCATATTTCGGCGGAACGGCGTTACCAATCATTCGTGCGGTATTGGCAATACTTGTTGTCTTAAATATATAATCTTTCGGAAAAGACTGTAACACTGCTCCTTCTCTCAATGATATTGCTCTGTTTTCTTCGGGGTGTGCAAATCTTCCGTTGGAAATACTGAAAAACTTGGTCGTTATGGTCGGAGCAGGCTTGTTCCAATACATTCTGCCGTAGGTGTCTTTGAAACCGTCTTTCTTATTTCTATGGCATTGGGGAGCCAGTTCGGAATTTACGTAAGACAGTCTCGTCCCCCCGTCTTTCTCGGTAAGCGCAAGCCGTTTTAAGTTTATCTCTTTTAGTCCGGCAACGGTGTGCATAAACGGAGTATTATCTTTATGCCCTGCTTCTATTTTAGGGAAACCGTTTTTTTCTCCTAAAACATCTCTCACGGTTATCTTATCTCCATGAACTTTAACCGGCTCCAACTCTTTCTTTGTTACCCTGTTAGCTATCAATGTAAATCTTTTCCTATGTTGCGGCACACCATATTCGCTGACCTCATGAACTTTGAAATGAACTTTATATCCGTTATCGTTTTCTTGCAACCAAGTTATAAAATCTTCCAGTCCGCTTTCGTCTTTTCTTCGCAGAACACCCGGCACATTTTCAACAACGACATAACCCGGCATGAAATATTCAACAAATCTGCGAAATTCCGCAAGTAAATTTTTGCTTCTTCGGGCGCGCTCCCCTTTGTCTTTTGTATATATTATACTCCAAAATTGACAAGGACTACAACCGATAAGTACGAGATTATCGTCATTTTTCTTTAACGACAATCTTTCTTCCAATTCGGACTCTTTCAACTCAAAAACATCGGCGTGAATAAATTCCGCCCCTTTTATATTTGCTTTATACGTTTCTTCGCAATTTTTGTCAAAGTCAATGCCGGCAATAACATTTATGCCGGCTTGCAGCATTCCATAACTCATGCCACCGCCGGAACAAAAGAAATCTACTGCTTTATAATCCGCCATCTGTAATTAATATATTTTAATTTCACAAATATACACTTTTATTCTATGCACAATAATATGTATACATAAAAAGCATTTCTATCTGTCATTTTTTAGTCTTATAGTTTCCTCTTTCAACCGTTACTTACACTTGCTCGTTAACAGAAAGTCCGTATATATCACCGCACACAGACTAACCTCATTTACAACTCCAACCACATATAAGGCAGTCGGCTGACGCAGAAACAGACCCGGTATATCTTTGAAACTAATACTCTTGATATTACCGAAGAATGCCTTTCCGAATCCTTTGTCAAGGAGTTATAACTTATTCTAAAGAATGGCACATCAGATAGTCTAAAAGACCGGTTTGGCGAATGGCATTGTGTCTTTTATCATTGTACTAATGACTTGAAACTATTTTACTATCGCTGATTACAACAAAGGTTTCCCTCCCTTCTTTGAATATCTTATTCCATCACTTCAATCAAAAAGCTCACAGGGCGAAAACCGTCATTGCAGGAAATCATAGCCGACTTGGGGTTCTTCATCCAGCCGTCGTAAAAGTTCTCTCCTCCATGAGCTAATGTCATCACAAAACATTGCATCGAACCCCATGCACTTTCACACAGTCCGTCAGGTTTCATCCCGTCTTTGGATATGAAAGTCTGCCCTTCATACATATTGCAAGCATGCTCTATCGGATTTTCATACAAAGCAGAAAGGTCGGCATAATGAATTTTGCGAATAACTGTTATCTTCACTCTTTTCATACTTCTAATAAGTCTGATAATACATTTAAACAAGCCGCCGAAAAAATGAAGAAATGATGATGAGGTTAAAAGATTTGACGGGCAGCAAAATGGTTGCAGAACAGCACAAAGCCTATGGCGAATGCGATGTAAATAATGTACCACATCCATTTAACAAGCATCCATTTGGTTTTTCCAAAACGCTTGATATTTTCAGCCTCCTCTCTTCGCAATTTTTCCGACCGATACATATTCTCAAATTTTAACGGTGAATATTACACCACTAAGATGGAAATAATTTTTCAAATAACAATGAAAACGATAAAAAAAATAAATCATGGCAGACAATAAAGGCATCATAGTGTCAGTAAAGGAGAAGCGTGCATATTATCTTGCCGATAGAGAGAATATATATAATATTTGTAATCATCGAAGATTTTTACGAATATTGCATAATAAAGTAATCCGCATAAATAACTATGACAGTAGAAGAATTTCAAAAAGAGATAAAACAAGGTATTCCCGACGTATTACCGGAATTGCCCGCCTATGACGAAAGTGTCAACCATGCCCCCAAAAGAAAAGATATTCTAACCAGAGAAGAAAAATGTCTTGCAGTACGTAATGCTTTAAGGTACTTTGAAAAAAAACATCACGCCTTTCTTGCCGAAGAATTTGCCGAGGAATTGGAAAAATACGGGAGAATCTACATGTATCGCCTGCGTCCCTCACATGATTTATACGCACATCCCATCGAAGAATATCCGCACAAAAGTTTGCAAGCCGCCGCAATAATGTTGATGATAAACAATAATCTCGACAAAGCAGTGGCACAACACCCTCATGAACTCATCACCTACGGAGGAAACGGTGCGGTATTTCAAAACTGGGCACAATACCGTTTGACAATGAAATATTTGTCGGAAATGACCGACGAACAAACTCTCGTCATGTATTCCGGACATCCTATGGGACTGTTTCCATCCCACAGGGACGCTCCGCGAGTGGTGGTTACCAACGGAATGATGATACCAAACTATTCCAAGCCAGACGATTGGGAACGTTATAATGCTTTGGGCGTTACACAATACGGACAGATGACAGCCGGATCATACATGTACATAGGACCGCAGGGCATTGTTCACGGCACAACAATTACAGTCTTAAACGCCGGTAGAAAAATCTCCGAACATGGAGAAGGACTTGCAGGAAAGTTGTTCGTTACCGCAGGTTTGGGCGGAATGTCGGGAGCACAACCTAAGGCTGGTAACATAGCCGGTTGCATCAGCATCACGGCTGAAATTAATCCCAAAGCCACCGCCACACGCCACGAACAAAAATGGGTGGATGAAGTTATCTCCGATTTGGATACACTAATGGAAAGAGTACGACAAGCCAAAGCCAACAAAGAAGTCGTGTCAATCGCATATCAAGGTAATATAGTAGACCTTTGGGAACGCTTGGCGGAAAGCGACATAAAAGTGGAACTCGGTTCCGACCAGACTTCTCTCCACAATCCTTGGGCAGGCGGTTACTACCCCGCCGGACAAACTTTCGAGGAAAGCATCAAAATGATGGCAGACGAGCCGGAACTCTTCAAAGAAAAAGTAAAAGAATCACTGAGGCGACACGTGGCGGCAGTTAACAAATGCGTACAACGTTTCGGCACATACTTCTTCGACTACGGTAACGCGTTTCTTCTTGAAGCATCCAGAGCAAATGCCGACATCATGAAAGCCGACGGCACATTCCGATACCCTTCCTACGTGCAGGATATAATGGGACCTATGTGTTTCGACTACGGTTTCGGACCATTCCGTTGGGTTTGTACGAGCGGTCGACCCGAAGACCTCGCTGTTACGGATCGTTTGGCTACCGAAGTGCTCGAAACATTATCCGCAAATGCACCGGCAGAGATACGTCAACAATTGGAAGATAACATCCGCTGGATACGTGCTGCCGGAGAAAACAATCTGGTAGTAGGTTCACAAGCGCGCATACTCTATGCCGATGCCATAGGAAGAATGAAAATAGCCGAAGCGTTCAATCTTGCCGTTTCTTCGGGAGAACTCAGCGCACCCGTTGTCATAGGGCGCGACCACCACGACGTCTCCGGTACCGACTCACCGTATCGGGAAACTTCCAACATTTACGATGGTTCATCTTTCACCGCCGATATGGCTGTTCAAAACGTTATCGGTGATTCTTTTCGCGGTGCCACTTGGGTTTCGCTCCACAACGGTGGCGGTGTGGGCTGGGGAGAAGTTATCAATGGTGGTTTCGGCATGTTGCTTGACGGTAGCCAAGACGCAGAACGGCGATTGCGCAACATGTTACACTGGGATGTGAATAACGGTATCGCCCGACGCAGCTGGGCACGCAATGAAGGTGCCATGTTTGCAATAAAACGCGCAATGGAAGACAACCACGACTTAAAAGTAACCCTTCCGAATCTTGTGGATGACAAACTGATAAATAATCTGTTCTAAACAAAAAAAGACTGCCCCGAAAAAGGACAGTCTCCTGATTTAATAATTTTAATATTTATTATACATGTCCTTGCGCACACATTGCTTCGGCTACTTTAATGAAACCGCCAATGTTTGCACCTTTAACGTAATCAACTTTATTATCGGTCTTACCGTACTTAACACAAGTGTCATGAATGTCCTTCATGATCTGACTAAGTTTGGCATCCACTTCTTCGGAAGTCCAACTGTAGCGCATTGAGTTCTGACTCATTTCAAGTCCCGAAACAGCAACTCCACCTGCATTTGCAGCTTTACCGGGAGCAAACGAAATATGATCATTCAAATACTTAACGGCTTCGGCTGTGCAACCCATATTTGAAGTTTCAACAACAAGTTTACAACCGTTAGCAACTAATTTCTTGGCATCCTCTTCATTCAATTCATTTTGGATAGCACATGGGAATGCAACGTCGCACTTGGTTTCCCATGGTTTTGCATTCGGGAAGAATTTAGCACCAAACTGTTCTGCAAACGGAGCCACAACGTCATTATTCGTTGCACGAAGTTCCAACATATAATCAACACCTTCCTGAGTGATGCCGTTTTCAATATAAACGTAACCATCGGGACCTGAGATTGCAATTACTTTTGCTCCGAGTTGCACCAATTTTTCAGCTGCACCCCAAGAAACATTTCCGAAGCCCGACAATGCCACACGCTTACCTTTAATGTCTTCACCTATTTCTTTCAAAATGTGCTGTGCAAAATAAACGGAACCGTAGCCGGTAGCTTCCGGACGTATTCTCGAACCGCCGAATTCTCTCGGTTTACCGGTTAACACTCCGCTAAATTCATTACGTATTCTTTTGTATTGACCGAACAAGAATCCGATTTCACGACCGCCTACGCCAATATCACCGGCAGGCACATCCGTATCCGGACCGATATGTTTGCAAAGCTCAGTCATGAAACTTTGGCAAAAACGCATTACTTCATTATCCGATTTACCTTTGGGATTAAAATCGGAACCTCCTTTACCGCCACCCATAGGCAACGTCGTCAAAGAGTTTTTAAAAGTTTGTTCAAAGCCCAAGAATTTCAATGTGCCTAAAGTTACGGCAGGGTGAAAACGTAAACCTCCTTTATAAGGTCCTATCGCACTGTTGAACTGAACACGGTAGCCACGATTGATTTGTACCTCTCCTTTGTCGTCAAACCAAGGCACTCTAAACATGATAACCCTCTCAGGCTCTACCATTTTTTCCAAAATCTTGTTTGCTTTATACTTAGGGTTAGATTGATATGTGTCCCATATCGTTTCAACCACTTCTTCTACTGCTTGGTGAAATTCCGTTTCACCCACAGTTTTTGCCTTTAAGGCATCCATAAATTCTTTAATTTCCGGTTTCATATTAATTATTATCTTAAGTTTCCCGTTTGTTTTTGCGTCGCAAACGTTTTCGTAGGGGCAAAAGTATAGATTTCTTTTCAATCAAAGAAAAAATCGGATTTATTTTTGTGAAAAAAATCCTAAAAAATCTTTCAATTTACAACTTATAGCTCGAAAAGCCTTTCGGATTGTTATTCTTTTGACATATAACAATTAGCCGGAAGAGAAATAATCTTATCCTCAAGTTCAAGTCGGATAAGCGTACTCGAAAGTTGAGATACTGATAAACCGATTTTCTGGGACAGCTCGTCAATGTGGATACCGCTGTTTTCCCTGATAGCTTTCATAATTAAAAGTACATCCTCCTTGTCTTGCGGGAAGAGTTCAAGCATAGAATCCGATTTCTTTATGCGATGAAGTCCAAGATGCGTGATGACATCTTCCCCGTTCTCAACCAACTGAGCTATTTGCTCCTTTATTAATAGGTTGCACCCGGACGACATTCTATCTTCCGGACGTCCCGGTAATGCTAAAATATCGCGACCATAGGAATTCGCCGTGCGAGCCGTTGAAAGCGAACCACCCTGCAAAGCCGATTCGGCAATAAATGTGGCATGAGAAAGACCGGCAATGATGCGGTTTCTTTTCAGAAAGTAAGCAGGTATAATAGACGTGTTGCAGGAAATTTCCGAAAGCAGGCAACCGGATTCATTTACAATTTGATCAGCCAGATTTTTATGGGCTGAGGGATAAATGGTGTGTAAACCGTGACCGAGCACAGCGTAAGTTTTCATACCATATTTAAGAGCGGCTTTATGTGCTGTGCAGTCGATACCGAAAGCCAAACCACTGACTATAATAACCTGCTCCGAACATTCCGACAAGGCTTGCACTACCATTTCCGTAATCCTGCGACAACGCTCTGAAGCTTTTCTCGTTCCCACGATTGCAAGATATATAGCCGGTTTACGGAGTAATTCGCCCGAATAGAAGAATACCAGAGGTGAGTCATAACATTCGTGAAGAAGAAACGGATACGAATAATCCTCAAACGAACAAGTCGATATATTAAACTTTTCAAAATAAGGCAATTCTTTCTCCGCATCTTTCAATGCTTTTTTCCTGTTGACCGATTCCGGACGCAAATTAAACTCCTTACAACCGGCTTCAAAACCCTGTGGCGTTTCCATAAACAATCCTTCTATACCGCCGAAATGTTCTATAAACGGTTTACACTTCATTGAATTTATTGAGGTCATCAAATTCAAAGCTACTTGCATTTTTAATAAATTTTCCATAGTTAAATAATTATAATTGTGAAACAATTACAATTTAGCTCTTTCCAACCAAAAAAAGAAAATAAGCGGATAAAAAACTTGTATCTACCAAATACATATTATCGTCCTTGATTCTTTCTAACATAACGTATATCTTTGACGTTGTTGATTTTTAGTTTTTATCCTATATTTGCAAGCAGAAAAACCGACAAACAACAAATGAACACCAAGATAGCCGAAAATAAGAATGAAATAATACTTTATCAACCTGATAGTACTGTACAGTTAGAGGTGTTGGTGGAAGATGACACAGTGTGGCTTTCTCAGGCACAAATGACTGATTTGTTTGAAACCACAAAACAAAATATCAGTTTGCACATAAGAAACATTATAAAAGAAGGCGAACTATCACAAATATCAACTGTCAAGGATTTCTTGACAGTTCAAAGAGAGGGTAATAGAGAAGTTCAAAGAAAAGTTTCTTATTACAACCTTGACATGATTATCTCCGTAGGCTATCGAGTGAAATCGCAACGAGGCGTGGAATTTCGCATTTGGGCTACAAAGACTTTGCGTGATTATGTGCTTAAAGGGTATGCCGTAGCTCAGCGGTTTGAACGCTTGGAATATCGCGTTGCCGAAACGGAAAAGAAGATTGATTTCATCGTGCGCACCGAACTTCCGCCCAAAGAAGGCGTTTTTTATAACGGACAAATTTTTGATGCGTATAAGTTCGTTTCCGATTTGATAGAGAAAGCACAAAAAGAAATAACAATAATTGACAATTACATAGATGCAAGCATTTTAACTTTGCTCACAAAACGAAAAACCGGCGTAAGTGCAACTATTTACACCAAAGAAATTCCGGCTGCATTGCAACTTGATTTACAAAAGCATAATGCTCAATATCCCAAAATAGATGTAGAAACAAAACCGAATATTCATGACAGATTTATTGCTATTGACAATGATTTGTTCCATATCGGAGCTTCGCTCAAAGATTTGGGCAAAAAGCTGTTTGCATTTTCCAAAATGGGAATGGAAGCAAGTGAATTATTAAAGAGCATTTAAACACAAATTATTTGAACAAATAAATCTAATTGTCAGAACCTTAATTTTCATAAGATTTATAAGATTACTTTGATTATTTTACAGCATAAAATCATGTTAATCAATGCAATCCTAAAAATCATGGTTCAGACGAATATGGAAAGAATCAACGCCCTACTCATTCGGCAAGGCTTACCGCAAAGCGAACGCCTTGTACAACTCAACAGCACCGCAATCACACAACTGCGCTCGCCGGTGGCACACAAAAACTTCAAGATATTGAAATGAACTGAAAATATTTTAGTAACATTGCATTCAAATTAAAATAGATACATACGAAGCAGAAGTAATTTAGAACATAACATATAAAAAACAGAGCTAACGCTATTATTCTCACATTGTCGAAATCTGGTAAATTTCAATCAATAGTGGATGAGAATAAGTCGCGGAGAGTTCACGCTTGTATTGGCGTGAACTGTTTCGTGCTTATGAATCCACAAAGGTTTACCAGAGCCTGACAATGAAATAAGCAATTCCGAAACAGTTTCACGCTTTTTTTATGCCGACACCGAACATTCACATAGGAAATATTATCAAACAGGAACTCAAAAAACAAGAGCGTTCTGCGAGTTGGCTTGCCCGACAAATTAATATAGAAGAAAGCACTTGTCGCCGAATGTTGCAAAAAGCGACTATAGATACATATCGTCTTCAATGTATTTCAATAGCATTGAAATTTGATTTTTTTGCCCTTATTTCTCAAAATATTCGTGTATAATATACACGGTTTTGGTTTAAATTTTACACGCACAATTTCTTAAATTAATAATTATTGATTGTAAACTTGCAATCATTAAAATTAACTAAATGTCTGCTTAAAGGAGCGGACGTTAAACAAAAAAAAGTATGAATTTAAAAACAATGAAACACATCGGCTCAGTCGCAAAACCCTGTGGATTAAGCATAAATTTTAGAGGTTCCCAAAACAAGACTTTATGAAAAAGTATTTTCTTTCGCTGATCGCTGTTGTAGCAATGGCAATCGGTACGGTGTCGGCGCAACAAGTCACCGTTGATGTCTCGCAATCCCGCGTGATCGAACCCAAACAAACGGTATTCGTTATTCCATTGACAGCAGAAATTATCCCGCTGTCGACAGATCGTCAGGAGTTTCTGTTTAATTTCGACATCAAGGAAGATTACGGTCTGACCTCCATGGGGCAACTGACTCTCGACCATGTGGAAGAATTGAAAAAAAGGGCGCTGTATTTGGCTTGCAAGGAGACAGATACCGACCTTATCGTGGGCGCTACGTTCAATGTGCATGGAAGCGACAAATCCAAGGACAATAAGATTCAGGTTGAAATGCGCGGCTATCCGGCTTCCTACAAAAACTGGAAGACACTGAATCTCACCGAAGAAGGATACGATTGGGTGACGAAAGTTTACCCGGAGATATACAATGGCAGAAGTGACCAAAAGGAAACGGAAGCGATTAAAGCAAAATAAAAACAAATTTCTAACTCAAAATTAAATCAGATGAAAAAACTATTACTTTGTTTGGCGACGGCATTGATCGCCACAACGGCAAGTGCTCAGCTTGTTCAGTCAACAACGGTGACTCGGGTTGCCAAAAAAACCAATGACTCCGGCATGTTCCTCGAACTTTCCGCAGGCTCAATGAAAGTGGAAGCAGAATATGAAGGAATAAACCTTAAAGCCAAAGTTCCGGGTACCGCACTGGGATTGGGTTTGGGCTACAGAAGAGTATTTACCGAATACGTTGCTTGGGATATTTTCGGATTGAACGCGCTTTCCAGCACCGAAGATATCGGTTCTTATCTCTATTTACAGGGGATTACTGCCGTGCGCGGAACATCTCCGGAGTTGTTTGCCGGCATGACAGCATTTGCCAGTGCCGGTGTGGGATACGGTCATGTGATAGATGGGGACGGGGGAGGACTGGCTTTCGACATAAAAATCGGTATCAACCTCACCCCACGGGTCAATTTGGCTTTCCGGTACAATAGCCAAAGTTTACCGGATGACACGTCGGCAAAAGTAAGCGCATTCAATCTGGGTTTTAAATTCTAAATAACTGATTTTCAAAAGTATTTCTAATTCATGAAAAAGACATTTCTTTTCCTTTTGACCGTATGGTTTTCTGTCGGTATGTCAAAAGCACAGCCGGCCGGCATTTACGGCTACACGATTGCCGATAATAAGGTTGTCGTCTCGGATCTGATCGAGTTTTCGGGATTGACCGATGAACAGATTTTTGTCAATGCCCTGTTGTTTGCAATCGATCGGTTTACCGAAGAGGAAAGATTTGCAAAGATTGACTTTGAAAAACATCAGTTTACGGTAGATCGCTGTATCATATCGGAAAACTTAGAGGACACGCGCTATTATTATTCCATTGATTTCAAACTTTCCGAAGGAATGCTGACTTTTTGGGCGCGGAATATCTTCTACAAATCTTCCGATCTGATTGCTTTGGGTAGCCCCAAAGGGGTTCCTTTTGAAAAACTGAACCCGGAGAAACGCCCCAAACAACAAGCCTATTTGGACGAGTTTTTAGCAGAAAACACAGCCTATATTCGGGAAATGACCGATGCCGTCCGTCGGAATGCAGGCGGCGAGGTGACTCATTGGACTGAAATAGCGACGGGTAAAGTCGTCAAAGGAATGAACGAAACCGAAGTGAAACTGATCTACGGCAAACCGCAACATACCAGCCTGTCGGGAGAACGTTGCCGGATGCTTTTCAAGAACAACATCGTTGTGATTTTGGAATCCGGAATTGTTTCCAATGTTATTAAATAACAGAATGGGAATGACAGTTTGATATTTCTCCACAATTAAGACGGATCACTTTTCAGAAGGGGCTGCCCCGACTTTTGGGACAGCCCCTTGACCTAATCTTAGATACAAGATAGGTGCTTTTAATAGTAATAAAATATGTGAAACTTTTAAAATTACAAAGATGAAATCAAATTTAATTTTAACAATCGTAGCAAGTGTATGTATGATGATTTTAGCAGCTTGCTCATCTGATAATGAGGTAAGTTTTGACTTTTCCACTTGCGGCGGAGATTTCACTGACAGTAGAGACGGTCAGGTTTATCCGACAGTTCAAATCGGCACCCAGTGTTGGATGAGTAAAAACATGAATATAGGCACGCGTGTAGACGGCTCTGATTACACCACTCATCAAACAGCGGGTATTCAAAAAATATGTTGTAATAATATAGCAAGCAATTGTGATACTTACGGCGGTCTTTACAGTTGGGATGAAACTGTAAACGGAGAAAATTCGGGCAGTATCAAATATGTTAGCGGCAGTTCTACTGTGATTCAGGGTATTTGTCCTGACGGTTGGCATGTTCCGAGCGATGAAGAGTTTAAGACTTTGGAGATGCAACTCGGCATGTCTTCGTCAGATGCAAATGATTATGACTATTATCGTGGCACAGATCAGGGTCGTCAGTTAAAGAGTACAGATTTGTGGACATATTATTCTTCTTCCACTTCGGGCACTAACAGTAGTGGTTGGAGCGGGCGCCCGGGTGGCTACCGGAATTACTCCGGTGGTACGTTCAACAGCGTTGGCACGTACGGAGGCTGGTGGTCGTCATCAGAGGGCAGTTCTTCCGGTGCGTGGTACCGGAGTCTGGATGGCAGCTACGCTACAGTCTACCGTAACTACAACAATAAGTCGTACGGCTTCTCCGTCCGTTGTTTGCTGAATTAAATTCAATTACGAATTACGAGTAGCAGATGGACTTTTGTCCGAGTGGATTAAACTTTTTATTAAGTGTTTGAGGTTTATGAAGCAAGAACGAAGTTCATTTGTGTGCGTATGCCATACGCCCGTACATCCGGAGGGTAATCCCGCAGGTCGCGCTTTGCTTGACACTGCGGTTATGCAAATGTCGCCTTTCAGGCGAGGGAGTCTACGACAGTTGTTCTGCGAATAGACCCATTAGTCTACTAATTTTACGATTGAGTATATAAATTTTGGAGTTTAGTGGGCGACTACAAACAAAGGGGGTAATCATATTTGTTTTAGGGTCTTGTTTTATAAACACTTTTAATTATTTTTGCGAATAATACGTTAACACATGGAAATAGAAAACGTTTGGAATTTAAGGAAGTCATTCCTGAACATGAAGACTTGATGAATACAATTATTGCTTTCGCAAACGAGTTGAAAAAATACCCTCAGGTATCGTTTCGTTGGAAAGAAACCGGATTATTTTTTCAAGTGCAATTTGTAAAACTTGACTACATGGCGGAGCAAGAGTTAGGGCAAGAGCAGGAGTTACAGCAGGAGCTACAGTAGGAGTTAGGGCAAGAGTTGCAGCAAGAGTTGGAAGCTCCTACAATGTATTCCGAGATACTTCATAAAATGATAAAAACACCTCTTTCACGGAAAGAAATATCAGAAATACTTGGGCAGAAAAAAATATCAGGTCAGTTATATAAAATATTATCGAAACTAATAGCCGACAAACTCATAGAAGATACTATTCCGGAGAATAAAAACCATCCGAAACAAAAACTCAGGATAACCAAGCGAGGTATTGCATTTTTGGAATTATTGAAAAAATAGAGTTGACGGGAACGAAATTTTAAAATTTGTGGAAAAATATTATAAAGAAGAAAATATGCGACATACATTCCCTATTATGGATAATCTTATTTGCAGAGTAAATACAAAAACACCATAACTTGCTGATTTTAAGATATTTCTTATTTGCAAAGTAAATCCATTACAACACAAACGATCATGCCCCAACACCCAACCACAGCCCCCAACCGATTGCCCGAAAAAACCAATCAGTTTATCATTTTCAAAACCGAAGATGGTGCAATTTCTATTGATGTGCGTTTTGAAGATGAAAGCGTTTGGCTTACACAAGAACAAATGGGAATTTTGTTTGAAAGAGGACGTACCACTATTGTAGAACATATTAAGAATATTTACGCTGAAAACGAGTTGATTGAAAGCGAAACGATGAGAAAAGTCGGAAATTCCGACAATTCTACCAAGCCTACGAATTTGTACAATTTAGATGTTATTATTTCCGTAGGTTATCGTGTAAAATCGAAGAGAGGAACCCAGTTTCGCCAGTGGGCAACAAAGCACTTACATGAATTTATTCGCAAGGGCTTTACAATGGACGATGAGCGATTGAAAAATCTCAGAGGCGGCAGTTATTGGCGTGAGTTGCTCGACAGAATTAGAGATATTCGCAGTAGCGAAAAACTGATTTACAGGCAAGTGCTCGATTTATACGCATTGAGCGTTGATTACGACCCGAAAGCAGACGAAACGCTTTTGTTTTTCAAAATCGTACAAAACAAGCTGCACTATGCGGCACACGGCTATACGGCTTCGGAAGTGATTTATAACCGAGCCGATGCCGAAAAAGAGTTTATGGGACTTACCCATTTCAAAGGCGAGCAGGTAACAAAAAAAGACACCGAAATTGCAAAAAATTATTTAAACGAAACAGAATTGAAAGTACTGAACAACATTGTTTCCGGTTATTTCGATTTTGCCGAAGCACGAGCCATTGAACAACAAACAATGACCATGCAGGATTATATTCGGCAGTTAGATGCAATTATGTCGGCAGATGGGCGCAAACTGCTTGCCGATGCCGGCTCGGTTTCGCACAGTCAAGCGATAGAAAAGGCACATACGGAATACAAAAAATATGTGCAAAAAACCTTATCGCCAATAGAACAGGAATACCTGAATACTATAAAAATGCTCTCCGACAAAGGGAAGAAGAGAAATCAGAAAAAATAAACGACATCTTTAATTATGCCCAACACCAATCATAAGCTAATGGAAAATATTGTATTTACGAATAATGTAGCAACGGAATTGCAGGATGCGACAAACAGCACAGCACGCGAGGATATTTTTGTGCTCACCGACTGCAATACTTTGAAATACTGTATGCCTGTGATTGGTGAATTGGCTTTTAAAGAAACAAACGTAATCACCATACCCGCAAATGAAACGTCTAAAAATCTCGAAAGCGTTTCAAAGGTTTGGCTGACACTTTCCCAAAGGTTGGTACGCCGAAATTCTCTACTTATCAATTTGGGAGGTGGAATGATTTGCGACTTGGGAGGATTTGCCGCATCATGTTTCAAAAGAGGCATGCGTTACATCAATGTACCTACCACTCTACTTGCCCAAGTGGATGCCTCTGTGGGAGGTAAGACGGGTATTAATTTCAACGGTTTAAAAAACGAAATCGGCGTGTTTTCCCAAGCCGAAGCTATTATAATGGATACTGTTTTCTTCTCAACTCTCGACAAACGACAAATTCTTTCCGGCTACGGAGAGATGTTCAAACATGCCCTACTCGCAGGTTGCAGTGATTTAAAATCGCTTATGGAAATAAATCCTTTGCATGCCGAAAACGAATTCTTCCGGAAACCTATAAAACGTTCTTTGGAAATCAAACAAAGTATAGTGAGTAAAGACCCGTTTGAAAAAGGTGAACGCAAATCATTGAATTTCGGACACACTGCCGGACATGCCATTGAAAGTTTTCGCATACACGAAAATAAAGATCTCTACCACGGTGAAGCAGTTGCACACGGAATTATTATCGAGCTTTACCTTTCTATTATGAAATTAAATTTCGACTCGCAATTGTGTGAAGAGATAAAAACGTATTTACGTAGCATATTCAACATTGATTTTAACGGAATTAATGCCGAAAGTCTTTACAATCTCATGCTACACGATAAAAAGAATACGGACGACGAAGTGAATTTTACACTCCTAAGCCGAGTGGGAGAATATAAAACGGATTGCTATTGTAGTAAAAAAGAGATAATTGATGCAATCGAACACGCCAAATAATATACATTACGTCAGTCTACCGCTTTCAAAAAGCGTACTTAATAGAGTAGCAATCATAAAAGCTTTATGTGGGGATTTTGATAGTTTTACTCATTCGGATTCATGTGAGGATATCAACAATTTAGTGTCAGCATTGCAAAAAAGCATGCAACCGCATTCGGACAAAAATAAAAAATGTGTAATAAATGTTGGTAATTCAGGCACAGCAATGCGATTTCTCACGGCTAATCTCTCAATGAAAGAAGGTGAATATGTACTCACCGGATCGAAAAGGATAAAAGAACGTCCTGTTTTACCGCTTGTTGAGGCACTGAGGGAATTAGGAGCTACGATTGAGTATGCAGAACATGAAGGATTTTTTCCGCTACACATCACAGGCAAGCAACTCGAAGGTGGCAACGTAAAAATACGTAGCGACGTATCCAGCCAGTTCGTTTCTGCATTACTTTTAATTGCTCCCTACATGAAAAACGGCTTAAAATTGCAACTAAGCGGTTCACCTGTTTCCGAACCTTACATAAGCATGACTATCGAACTGATGAAAAGGTATGGAATATCTGTCAAACAGCATGCTATGCAAATAGAAATCAAGTCTTCGCACTACATAAATACGGATTTATATATCGAAGCCGATTGGACGGCAGCATCCTACTTTTATGAATTACTTTCAATATCTAAAAACGGTGAAATCAACATTTCGGGACTTCTGTTAAATAGTATCCAAGGTGATGCAATGCAAGTTCAACTGTGGGAAAAACTTGGTGTGAGCAGCAAGTCCACCGACGCCGGCGTAGTTTTGTTCAAAAACAACAGCCAAACTAAAAAACTGGAATATAACTTTATACAAATGCCTGATTTGGTTCAGACGTTTGCCGTGGCTTGTTGTCTAAAAGGCATTATATTCTCATTCTCGGGAGTATCAACACTTAGAACAAAGGAAACCGACAGAATACATGCCTTAATCACGGAACTTGGAAAACTCGGTTTTCAACTAACTTACAGTAACGACAGCATATCATGGCAAGGAGAGCGTTCTCCAATTAAGTCGACAACAATCGAAACACATGGAGATCACCGTATGGCTATGGCATTTGCTCCTGCTAAAATTCTTATACCGGATTTGAAAATAACCAATCCAAAAGTCGTTGAAAAATCTTTCCCCGACTTTTGGAATCAGTTAAATGCTTGTATTATTTAGACAAAACACAAGCCTTTCTATCTATTCTGTGCCTACCACCGGATTCAAGGATATCCACATAAATTACATAAATGCCGGCAGGCATAAGATTTCCTTGTGCATTTGTCCCATCCCATGCAAATGAAATTTTTGAATGAGCCGGTAATCCGTTTGTAATTTCTTTTACCAAAATCCCATAAGAATTATAAATAAGTAATTTCACACTAAAATCCGTTTCCGGAAGTTCAATTACTATTTGTAATTCATCTTCAAAACCATTTCCGTCGGGTGTAAAAACCTCAGGCTCACGTTGTAAATAATTACTTTCAGTAAAAGATTGTATTTCGTTTATCGTCAAACTACTACGATTTGACATGCCGGGACTTGCAAAACCACTTTCTTCATCACCCGCAGCAGATGTCCAAGCTGCCGGATCGGAAGTTGGTAAAGTATAAGAAATTCTTTCCAACGACACGTTTTTCGTATTTGTGAGCATGCTATTATGCAATTTATTACTGTAAGAAAATTCATCAATCACTACGCCTGACCTGTTTAAAACAACAATGGTACCGGAAGTATTGGAGTAGGAAAGTCGATTTGCCGTTACGTAATAATTGGTCGGATCATTATAAGTAAAATTTGAAAGGATATCTTCCGGACTATAACATGCCCATATCAAGCCATTGGCATATACTTCTTCAGCAATGCTACTTAAATTTTTCTTATCGGTGATGCTTCCGGACGAATTTCGCTTGGCAATCCACAAATCACTCACTAAAAATGTTTTATCACTCACATTTAACAGTTCAACAAATTCCGCATTAGTCGGATCCGCATCAAATAAAAGTTCATTTATAAGTATATCACCAACCTGAGGTTCAGGATATTGGAAAAGTTTTATCTGAGTTTCCTCCATCTTGTTGCCATTCAAATCACGAATATCCTTAACAGTAAGAATATACTCAACACCTTTTTCCGGTGCATCATCAAATATCAATTGTACATTAAGTCCTTGTACAACAACACTATCAGGATGTCCGTAAGAATGATCAAGAGAATAGTTGTTAGTATTACGCACATCTTGCGAATATAGAGGTTCGCTAAAATAAAGCGTTATATTATCACAAAAACAGAAAGAAATAATCTCAGGAGCTACGGAATCAGGACAATTATAGTAAACAGAATTGACTTCACCCGGTGTGCCTCCCTTAGGATCCTGAGATTCATACCAGTCTAACTGAGATGAATACAAATTCTCCGGATACATCTTTTCTAAAGAATAACCTCCGGTTTTACGTTTGCTTTCATCTCTCACCCAACTCGCAAGGTAATTCACAGAATCCAAAACAGTTCCGTTCTTGTTTTTCAATACAATATCGGCACCTGCATCGATCAAACTAAAATTTTTCATCCTATGTGTTCTACCGTATTCCTCCAAAAGAGCAATATTACTACCGCCAAGAAGCAAATAACCATTCCCATCAATCGTATCACAAATAATGTCATCACGTTCTCCTCTATCATAAAAAAATATACTGTCAAGCAACAACGGATAATCTCTAATATTAAGTAATTCAAGATATTCTACCTTAGGTAAAATCATTCCGTCGGAAGGCTTATACATTATTTCATTCAAAACAATATCACCATAACCGGCAATAGAAAGACAAGAAAATTCATTAACGGAAGCGTCTATCACGTTACCGACAACATCTTCAAGTTCTTTAATATCAAGGATATAATTACCGGTAATAAAATTAGAATAAAGCAAAACAACGCTACTATCGGCGTTGGTAACAATTATACTGTCAATAGGATAAGCAACAGAATCTCGAAAAAGCGAATAATTTTCATGTAAAACGGCAACTTCTTTTTTCAAAGGACATGGATAATACATTTTAAGCATGCGATTATCAACTACTTCCATTGATAACATTTTCCTTTCCGTCATACCGGACAAAAACGAAACATCATCTAATCTCAATTTATCTGAATATGAGGCTGTTGAATTCCGAAATAACAAACCGGAATAGAAATCACCTTCTTCAAATTCATCACCAAGCGGCTCACATAATTTCGATAATAAACGAGTTTCCCCTTTGGACGGATACATTGAAATCTCCCAAAAACCGGATGTAAGATAAACTATTTTTACACTATATTCCTCATTTTCATACCATTTCCTACCACCAATCCAAAGCGTATCTTTTGTATTCTTCACATCTTTAATCAACATCGGCAAGTCGGTTTTGGAATCGGTTGTAAAATACAATGCTTTATAGTATTGATTGTTCAAACTATCGGACAAAAGAAAATAGCGGAAATAATTAGTTGACGAAGGCGACCAATCACCTATTGCAATGCTGAAATTCCATTCGTAGCAACGTTTTGAGCCGAATGAAACAGGAAAATGTTTCATAAAAAAGGTCGTACTCGAACCGGAACTTACTGCATGCCTCAACCAACCGTCATCAATTGACCAATTTTCACTTCCGTACCAATCATCAGGCATATTGTCAAAATTCTCCGAATAAACTATTTCCGGTGAAACGCCAAGAATATTAACCGTATCATAATCTCCTATAACGATTTGATAATTATCATTTTCTTCCAAATCAAGCTGCACTTTCTTAATTCCTTCAACTTCCGTTGAAAATTTCTTATACTGTTGATTATCCTTATAAATAAGTATATCCGTTTTCACAACAGTATCCTTGTCAATATTGCCAAAATCATCACAATTAGCAAGATACAACGTATTTTCTCTCTGCCAAAAAAGATTATAATCCAATGTACGAGTTCGTCTCAATTTAATATCCAAAGAAATTTCAGGCAATTGACAAATGTTTTTCACGTCGATAGTTTCACTATTTTCGGCATAATCAATTGTACTAATCTCTAATTTCAACGATTTTCGGTCTTCCACAAAATACTTTTGAATAATTAATTCAATCTCAAACATGCAACTATCCTGAGCTAAAACGCTTAGCAAGCCGTTACGATTATAAAAACGTACCCTATTCCCTCCAAAAACAGTAGGTTTGAAAATTTCACCATTTGAATCTTTAAGCTGAATATTATCAATGATTTGCATGATTGACGAATCGCTTGTTAATTCTATCGCTGATATTTTCATATCGGAATCACCTTCATTATAAACTCTCAAAGGAAATAACAACGTGTCTCCCGCTGCTATTTTGAGCATATCATCCTGTAAATCACAAAGTAATCTGCTTTCGAGCGGGACTTCAACAGAAACCACAATGTCCGAAAAACAAAAGACCGATTGTTCGGTTAGTTTCGTCATAGTGAAAACTATCTGCAAAGAATCGTTATTAACTATAAGAGATGCCGTAAATTCGTGTCCTTCTTCAGCAATTTCGGTAAAAACAATTCTATTACCGGAAACATTACTCATATCGAATTGAAATGCTTTAACAGGTTCATATTCACCGGTTCTAAAACTCACATTAAAATCGGCAAAACCATTCAAATTTATTGGTATCGTCGCAAATACCAAAGTTCCTACGCAATTGCTTACTTCAAAATTACCGTTAGGCATAGCCCATGCCTTACCTTTTGTAATAGCAGAGTTATCCACTGTCCAAAGCTTACTGCTAACAGAGTCCGAATAAACGGAAAAGCGAGTTTCATACAAATTGTCGGCATAAACCACAAGTCGACAAATAACTAAAACGAATAATAAGATGTTCTTTTTCATACTGCAAAAATTATTTAAATATTTCTACTCCTCAATTTAGCGCAAAAAATAATACGACGTGGTGAAATGTTTAAAATTTAACAAAAAGAAGTCATTCTGATAAATAGCCTAATTTCGTTTTATTATTATGAGGTAAATCACTAATTTTGCCGGCAGAAAAATCATAAACAATAAATAGAAATGAAAGTTGCAGTAGTTGGTGCTACCGGTCTCGTGGGTAGCAAGATGTTACAAGTGTTGGAAGAAAGACATTTTCCGGTAACGGAACTTATACCGGTTGCAAGTGCAAAATCAGTAGGTAAAGAAGTTATGTTCAAAGGTAAATCCTACAAAGTTGTAGGAATGCAGGATGCCATTAATATGAAAGCAGATGTTGCAATTTTTTCTGCCGGCGGTCAAACATCTTTGGATTGGGCACCGAAATTTGCAGAAGTCGGTACAACTGTTGTAGATAATTCCTCCGCATGGCGCATGGCACCGGATAAAAAGTTGATAATTCCGGAAATCAATGCGTCTTCGCTAACCGCAAGCGACAAAATAATTGCCAATCCGAACTGTTCCACAATTCAAATGTTGGTGGCTATAGCTCCACTGCATAAAACGTACAAAATCAAAAGAATAGTTGTATCCACATATCAATCTGTAACCGGTACCGGAGTAAAAGCCGTGCAGCAACTCGAAGCCGAAAGCAAAGGTGAAGAAAGCGAAAAAGCATATCCACACAAAATTTACAGAAATTGTCTTCCTCAATGTGATGTTTTTACAGACAACGGTTACACCAAAGAAGAAATGAAACTTGTAAATGAAACTCGCAAAATTCTGGGCGACGATTCAATCCAGATTACGGCAACAGCTGTGAGAGTTCCCGTTGTTGGAGGTCATTCGGAATCAGTGAATTTGGAATTTGAAAAACCTTACAACCTTGAGGATATACGTAAATTACTTGAAAGTACGTCGGGACTTATCGTTCAGGATGAACCGAGTGAAAATCTGTATCCCATGCCGCTCACATCTCACGAAAAAGACGAAGTCTTTGTGGGACGTATAAGACGGGATTTTTCGCAGCCAAACAGTTTAAATATCTGGGTATGTTCCGATAATTTGCGAAAAGGTGCTGCAACAAACGCTATTCAAATTGCGGAATACCTTTATCAAAACGGACTTCTATAAGTTGCGGGCTTATATCTTGCAGGCTGCAAACAAAACATTTATAGCCATCCTCTAAAAAACAAGAATGCAAAACGACAGGGAGAATATTGAAATTCTCCCTGATTTTGTATAAACCTTCAAACATAACCACCTCAAAAGAATTAAGTCCCCCACTTAATCCACTACCTAAATATTTAAGGTATGCTTCTTTTGCCGTCCAAAGAGTAAAGAAATAATCCGATTTGTCTTCTAATGTTTCCAACATCTTTGCTTCATTAGGATGAAAATAGCGAAGAGCTATCGTTTCGGAAAATTTCCTAAGTTTCTGAACATCTATTCCCACTTCAGTATCCGACACCGTACACACAATGTAATCACCGGAATGTGATATATTGAAAAAAAAATCATCCGAATAAGATAAATAGGGCTTGCCGTGTTCATTCTTCAATATCATATCCGGATTATAAACCAAACCTTCATCAGCAATTGCCTTAGCCAGCAACAAACGTCCTACAAAAGTTTCTTTACGCATAACTATTTCCATTTCAGGCAATAACGATGCATTTGTATAATATATTTTTAGCATATCAAATTTTTACGGAACAATGATAGGAATTTTTTCAATAATTCTTTTGTTTTCTCATATAATAATTTCTACCTTTACAAGCCTAATTTTGAGGTTATAGTAATAATATAAAAATAATAATACACAGACTTATGGAAGTTAAGAAATCACCAAAAGCCGACCTTGAAAACAAGAAGGTTATCTATTTCGAGACAGGGCTTCTTGTTGCCGTTCTGTTGCTTTTTTTGTCATTTGAATGGAAAACGGATAATTCCGACACTAAAATGGTGGAAGAAACAGCTGTTGTACAAATAGAAGACGTTGTTATTCCTGTTACACAACAGGAAACACCTCCACCACCACCTCCTCCTCCTGCACCTAAATTGACCGACTTAATTGACATCGTTGACAACGAAGATGAAGTTGACGATGAGTTGGAGATAACAGATGTTGATGATGAGGCTGACAATGATGTTGTTGACATTACGGATTTTACAGCAGATGAAGAAAAGGAAGATTCGGAAGAAGTTTTTGTAATTGTAGAAAAAAATCCGGCGTTCAAAGGAAATATGTATAAATGGATTGGTGATGAACTTCGTTACCCTACCGTTGCACAAGAAAACGGTGTGGAGGGTAGAGTTTTTGTAAACTTCGTTGTAGAAAAAGACGGTTCAATCACGGCTGTTAAAGTTACACGTGGAGTTGACCCTTCGTTAGACAAAGAGGCGATAAGAGTAGTAAAGGCTATGCCCAAATGGACTCCGGGAGAACAAAGAGGTAAACCGGTACGTGTTTCCT
This sequence comes from Culturomica sp., assembly GCA_031262745.1. GTDB lineage: Bacteria > Bacteroidota > Bacteroidia > Bacteroidales > Marinifilaceae > JAISHE01. Next base: position 28,720 of record JAISHE010000058.1, read on the forward strand.
ACTCTATACCTATTACGTTTAAATTACAACACTGATTTTATATAACTGATTGTACATAATAGGATTTTAAGTTAATCTCAGAACTGCCTGACTTGATTTGTTAGGCAGTTTTTTTACACTAAATGTTGATGGAGTTTTATTATACACATAAAGAAGCGGAAAAAGCAGTACTTGTAGGTGTTGCTTTGCAAGAAGCCGGCGTAAGCTATGAAAAAATGAATGAATATTTGGATGAACTTGCATTCTTAGCTGAAACAGCCGGCGCAAACAAAGTGAAAATATTTACTCAAAACTTGGATAAACCGGTTACCGCCACTTTTATAGGTAAAGGTAAACTCTATGAAATCAAAGAATATATCGAAAATAACGAAATAGATCTTGTGATTTTCGATGACGAACTTTCACCTACCCAATTACGCAACATTGAACAGGAGCTAAAAGGAGTGAAAGTGCTTGACCGAACAAATTTGATTTTGGATATATTTGCTAATCGAGCACGCACCGCCCATGCTAAAACTCAAGTGGAACTTGCACAGTATCAATATCTACTACCACGTCTAACCGGTATGTGGACACACTTGGAAAGACAAAAAGGCGGCATAGGTTTAAGAGGACCCGGAGAAACGGAAATCGAAACAGATAGGCGTGTTATCCGTGATAAAATAACACGTTTGAAAGAGCAGTTGGAAAAAATTGATAAACAAATGAGTACCCAACGTAAAAATCGAGGCAAATTAGTACGTGTGGCACTTGTCGGCTACACTAATGTAGGTAAATCTACGCTTATGAACCTGCTTAGTAAGTCGGAAGTATTTGCTGAAAACAAGCTTTTTGCTACGCTTGACACAACAGTAAGGAAAATTGCAATTAAAAATGTTCCTTTTCTTCTTGCCGATACCGTTGGTTTCATTCGCAAACTACCTCACCACTTAGTGGAATCTTTTAAATCAACATTAGACGAAGTTAGAGAAGCCGATGTTATTATGCACGTGGTGGATATATCACATCCGCAATTTGAAGAACAAATAAAGGTCGTCAATGAAACTCTAACAGAACTAATAAAAGAGCCGAAACCAACGATAATGGTTTTCAATAAGATTGACGCTTTCACATTCACTCCGAAAGATGATGACGATCTCACTCCCCTTGAACGCATAAATTACAGTTTGGACGATTTGAAAAAAATGTGGATGTCGAAACAAGATGTCGAAACCGTTTATATTTCCGCAGCCAAAAAGGAAAATATAGAAGAACTTAAAGAAAAACTCTATAACATTGTCAAGGAAATACATTCTGCGCGTTTCCCCTACAATGATTTTCTTTACGAAGATTATTCCACCCTTGAAATAGAGTAAGTCATTTATCTGACTATTAACAGATAATAATTTTTCTTGCCGCTTTGAGCAAGTATATACTTATCGGCAATCAAATGTCTTTCACCTATAATTGCATCTTCTGCGACTTTTTCCTTATTTACACTTATTGCATTAGATTTCAATGCCCTGCGAGCTTCACCCTTGGATGACATAATAGTGGTATTCACCGACAGCAAGTCAACAATAGGTAGTCCGGATTTCAAATCGTTGCGACTAATTTCAAACTGTGGTACACCCTCGAAAACAGAAAGCAAGGTACGTTCATCTATCTTCTGCAAAGTTTCCGACGTAGCATTACCAAACAATATTTTAGATGCCTCCAATGCTTGTTCGTAGGCTTCTTCTCCATGTATAAGACAAGTAACTTCCTTTGCTAATATTTTTTGCAACTCACGTAAATGCGGTTCTTTCCTATGTTCTTCGATTAAAGAATCAATCACAGAAGGTGAAAGCAAAGTAAATATTTTAATATAACGCTCGGCATCGTTATCGGCAGAATTAAGCCAAAATTGATAAAACTGATAAGGAGAAGTGCGCTCCGGATCAAGCCATATATTTCCCGACTCGGTTTTGCCGAACTTACCTCCATCGCTTTTTGTCATAAGAGGCCATGTAAGTCCATAAGCATTCAAACCTTCTTTACGACGTATCAATTCTCCTCCTGTGGTGATATTGCCCCACTGGTCGGAACCACCCATTTGCAACATGCAATTATGATGAGTGCGAAGATAAAGAAAATCATAGCCTTGAAGCAATTGATAAGTAAACTCAGTGAAAGAAAGACCCTGTGAAGATTCTCCGTTGAGACGTTTCTTTACAGAATCTTTTGCCATCATATAATTGACTGTTATATGCTTACCTATATCTCTAACAAAATTTAAGAAGGTATAATCTTTTGTCCAATCGTAATTATTCAATAAAATCGCAGAATTGGAGGCAGATGAATCGAATTCTATAAATCTACTCAATTGTGCCTTTATACCGTTCATGTTTTTCATTATGGTATCTTCGTCAAGCAAATTCCTTTCTTGCGATTTACCGCTCGGATCTCCAATCATACCGGTGGCACCACCAATAACAAAAATCGGTTTATGTCCTGCCACTTGAAAGTGCTTCATCATCATCACCGATACCAAATGACCTATGTGTAGCGAATCGGCTGTCGGATCAATACCCACATAAGCCGTAGTTTTATTCTTAGATAACAATTCTTCCGTACCGGGTATGACATCATGAATCATACCCCTCCATTTCAATTCATCAAAAAAATTCATTTTTAAAATTTAATCGCGTTATAGATTTTCTGCGCAAAGTGTAGACACGGATTATAGAAAAAACTTCCGTCCTTGATTTCGTTACTCATAAAATGGTATTTATCATCCAAAGTGTCAACAAGTAGAAGTATCACACAAATGAAAAGCAATATTTTAAGAACTCCGAACAATGCTCCGAGAAATTTGTTCAAGAAACTCAGTGCAACCATACCTACTAATTTGGTAATCAGCTTCCCGATTATATTAACACAAATCACTACTATTAAAAAAGTAATTGCGAGAGCAATGTAGCCGGTGTACTTTGATTGTACATTACAATATTCCCGCAACATATCCTCCGTATAGGTTGAAAATTTCATTGCGAGATAAACTCCAAAAATCAAAGCCAAAAGAGTTGAAATTTCCATTACAAGTCCTTTGGTAAATCCTTTATACGCTCCGTAGACCAATAAAATGAGAACTACAACATCAACGTACCACATTTTTTGTTTTTTTAAATTTGGACCAAAGGTACAATAAATTTATTAACTTTACCGCATATTTTTTAACAAAACACCATTAAAATGAAACGTTTCGTCTTTTTCATAGCTTTTTGCACTTTTATTTTCTCATTTAAAGCGTATTCTACTACCCAAAATGAACCGCAAGCAAAGTATATTTTCTATTTTATCGGTGACGGGATGGGAGTAAATCAGGTAATTGGTACTGAAATGTATCTTGCTGAAATAGAAGATAGAATAGGTGTTGTACCATTATCGTTCACTCAATTTCCTATTTGTAATTTTGCCACCACTTATTCGGGTGATCATTCGATAACCTGTTCGGCTGCTGCCGGCACAGCTCTCGCTTGTGGCGTGAAAACCAAGAACGGTCAATTAGGAGTGGATGTAAACGGTAAGCCGGTCGAAAGTATTGCATCACGTTTCAAATCGGCAGGTAAGAAAGTAGGCATAATCACAAGTGTAGGTGCAAATCATGCCACTCCCGCAGCATTTTATGCCCACCAAAAAAGTAGAAGTATGTATAACGAAATAAGTCGCAATATGGTGGCAAGCGGTTTTGATTTGTATGCAGGCGGCGGATTGTTGAAAAGTAAAAATACGACAGACAGCACTGTGCAGTCAATTTATAAATTCTTAACAGACAACAGTTACAATATTGTCAGAGATTTGCCGAATTTTAAGTCCGACGAAACAGGTAAGTTTATACTTCTTCCCGAACATGAAGCCGAAAATAAGAGCTTAGCTTATGCGATAGATCGCAAAGAAGGTGATATCACATTAAGTCAATTCACAGAAGTTGCTATAAATTTTCTAAGTAACAATAGCCCACAGGGATTCTTTCTTATGGCAGAAGGCGGTAAAATTGATTGGTCGTGTCATGACAACGATCCGGCTACTACCTTCTTGGAAGTTATCGACTTTTCCGAAGCTGTTCAAAAAGCTATTGATTTCTATAATGCCCATCCCGATGAAACTTTGATTGTCGTTACTGCTGATCACGAAACCGGAGGAATATCTCTGGGTATAAACGATTACAATTTGCATTTACAAGTCTTACGCCATCAAAAAAAGTCGGCAGAGGAAATTACATTTGAAATAAAAAGATTGCGCAAGGTTCGCAATAATAACGTTTCATGGGAAGAAGTAAAAGAAGTGCTTAATAGGAATCTCGGTTTTTGGGGAGATATAAAATTGAGTGAACTACAAACCAATTCTTTGAAAGATATTTACGAAAAGACTTTCAAAGGAGATAAGGTGGAAATGGACAAATCTTTGTATTCCGAAAACGAACCGATAGTTACAGCCTCCATTAAATTAATCAGCCGAATGGCACATATTGGTTGGAGCACCGGTAAACATTCTGCCGGAGCGGTTCCTGTTTATGTAATCGGCGTAGGAAGTCAACTTTTCAACGGCTCGTTAGACAACACGGATATTCCAAAAAGAATCTTAAAAGCCGCAGGCAAGAAGTGGTAAGGTGAAACGGATTATCTTATCAATTACAAAACATTATTATTATTTACAAGACTTAAATTCCCGTTATATTCAATTATATGAATAAAAATAAAGGTTTAGGATTATCCTAAATCATTGATAATTGATTTTTGTGTAACGTCAAAAAAATATTGAAATTTAATCTATAAAATTTTTATTAATAATCATTAATAAATAAAAAATATATATAAATTTGTGCGCAGGTAGATAACCCTAATTTGTCATGCAAACAAAAGTCAGATTATCTCTTTCAAACAGGATCAATTTTTATATAATTTTGGTCTTCACATTTCTTACATGTGTAATTTTCGGGATTATCTACTATTACGGGCATTCTGTCATCACAAAATCCATTCACAGGCAACTTGATTATTCTACAAAGCAAAACTACTACGAAACCTTGCTTTTTATGGAGAACATTGAAAAAATTCCCAAAAATGTAGCATGGTTGCTTACAAAGTATGTGAAGCCGGAAGAAATGATTTCCATGAGTAGAAACATGATTATGGAAAACAAGGAAGTGCTTTGCTGTATAATTGCTTTTGAACCGGATTATCCTAAAAGAAACGAAAGACATACTGTATATTCATACGTAAAAGACAACAATATTATTAGCAAGGAAGTGCCCAAATCCTACGATGTTTATGCAAGACGCTGGTATAAATACACTAAGGCTAATAAGCGTCCTTTGTGGATGAGATCAAACTATGAAGTCCCCTATGTACCTCCGAGTGCAATTAACTATTCTGTCCCTCTATTCAAAGATGATAACACATTTATAGGAGTTATTTCATTCGTACTTGAAACGGAATGGCTTTCGCAATTGGTGATGCCCGACAAAGAATATAAAGGCATGTATCCGTTTATTGTAAATTCACGGGGAGAATCCATTCTTTCCGGCAAAAGAGGGCGGCAAATGGCAATAAACAACATTAACGATATTTTAAGCACAAGCAATCCCAAACTAAACGAGGTTATAAAACGCATTGTTGCGCTCGAAAGCGGCAACTCCATTGTGGATATAGAAGGTGAAACATGCTACGTAAGCTATGCACCAATTGAAGGTACAACTTGGAGTTTGACCTACGTTATACCGTATAAGGAAGCTTTTCGCAATAGTTTGCTGTTTGATAATTTTATTTTGATTGCATTTATAATTTGCATCATTATAATCACAACAAGTTGTTTCATCATAATCCGTAGACTCACGCAACCGTTGCGACAAACGGTGGACATTGCACAAGCTATAATAAAAGGCGAAGTGAATGCTGCCAATTTGGATGAAAAAACCAACAACGATGAAATAGACATCATCCACAATTCTTTTCTTTACATGCAAAAGCGATTGAAAAGATATATAGACCGAATCGGTAAAACGGAACAAAGTAATAAGCGTATTGAGAGGGACTTAAAACTTGCCCACAATATTCAAATGGGACTTTTGAACAAAGATTTCAATTATATTATTGAAAATTCGATTATTGATTTTTATGCCGTTACTCATCCTGCCATTGAGGTGGGGGGTGATTTCTATGATTATTCAATGAAAGATGATCATTTATATTTCATTGTGGGAGACGTTTCGGGCAAAGGAGTATCCGGTTCCATAATGATGGGAGTTACAATAAGTTTGTTTCGTGGTCTGAATGTTCATAACATGACACCATCTCAAATTGCAACTTTCTTAAATAAAAATATATGTGATTACAATGAGGCGGACATGTTTGTAACCATTTTTATCGGTAAACTAAATATTTCCAAAGGTCATCTGACATTCTGTGATGCCGGTCATCCTGCTCCGATTGTAGAGAAAAATGACGGAAGCATCGAATTTATAAAATTGGAGTCGGACTTACCACTCGGTATCAACAAATCTTATGTATATCACGATTATGAATATCAATTCAAAAAGAATGAGGGTATACTTTTATACACGGACGGTGTTACGGATGCTCAAAATCCCGATAATGAATTTTTCAGGGAAGAACGTCTTTTGCAAATCGTAAAGGATTTTAAAGACCTGCCTATCAAGGATTTGATAAATAAGATTATTGAAGAAATCAACACTCACCAAAACGGAAGTGAACAAACCGATGATTTCACCATATTCGCTTTCAGTAATAAAAAAGCCCACTGAAAAATTCAGGTTAAACAAAAAAACACTACTTTTGTGGCATTAAGAATAAAAACTGTCTTATGGTGTAATGGCAGCACATCAGATTCTGGCTCTGACGATCTAGGTTCGACTCCTAGTAAGACAACTACACAAACGCAATCATCTATGTAATTATTGATTGCGTTTTTTAGTTGTTAAACTCTTAACCAATTACAATTAATAGATATGAAAAAACAGATTTTAAACCTTATCCTATTGCTCATGACAATATCTTCTATTACTGCACAAGAACTCAAATCACCGGACAGTAACACCGTTCTCCGTTTTTCTGTTGAAAAAGGTGGAGTACCAACCTATACTCTTTCCTATAAGGGTAAAGAGGTTGTTAAACCAAGTCGTTTAGGCTTGGAATTAAGAGGTCAAAAACAGGAAGTGGGATTTGGCGAAGAAATGAAAGTAGAAAAAGTTTATTCGGCAAACGAATCCATGTATGACGATTTTTCATTGATCTCACATAAGTTTGACGCATTTGATGAAACGTGGCAACCGGTCTGGGGAGAAGAAAACAATATCCGCAACCACTATAATGAATTGCTCGTAGTTTTACAGCAGAAAAAGACGGAAAGAGTTATGCAAATACGTTTCCGTCTATTCGACAATGCTTTGGGATTTCGTTATGAATTTCCCTATCAAAAGAATTTAAGTTATTTCGTAGTTCACGAAGAACATACGCAATTTGCAATGACAGGCGACCACACTGCATATTGGATACCGGGAGATTACGATACTCAGGAATATGACTACACCATTTGTAAACTTTCGGAAATTCGCTCACGAATGAAAGATGCCATTGTTCCTAATGCGTCTCAAACACCGTTCTCACCCACAGGTGTACAAACGGCTTTTATGATGAAAACGGCAGACGGTCTTTACATTCATATACACGAGGCGGCTTTAATTGATTATTCTTGCATGCACCTGAATTTGGACGATAAAAATATGGTGTTGGAATCATGGTTGACACCGGATGTACTCGGTGCAAAAGCCTATATGCAAACGCCCTGCAACACTCCTTGGCGTACCGTGATTGTTAGCGAAGATGCGCGCGATGTTTTAGCTTCTCGCATAACGTTGAACTTGAACGAACCATGCAAAATTGCAGATCCTTCGTGGATTAAACCAACTAAATATATTGGCGTTTGGTGGGAAATGATTACCGGTAAAAGCGATTGGGCATACACCTCCGATTTTCAAAGCGTGAAATTGGGTGAAACGGATTACAGCAAAGCAAAACCAAACGGTAGACACGGTGCAAACACTACTCACGTAAAAGAATATATTGATTTTGCAGCTGAAAACGGCTTTGATGCGGTACTCGTGGAAGGTTGGAACATCGGTTGGGAAGATTGGTTCGGACATTCCAAAGATTATGTTTTCGACTTTGTTACTCCGTATCCCGATTTCAATGTTTCCGAAATTCGCGACTACGCAAAAAGTAAGGGTGTTAAAATGATTATGCACCATGAAACATCTTCATCCGTGCGCAACTATGAACGTCATCTCGACACTGCCTACACATTTATGGTAGAAAACGGCTATCCGGCAGTGAAAAGCGGTTACGTGGGCGACATCATTCCAAGAGGCGAACATCACTACGGACAATGGACTAACAACCACTATCTGCATGCAGTCAAAAAAGCTGCCGACTATAAAATAATGGTAAACGCACATGAGGCTGTACGTCCCACAGGTATTTGTCGCACCTATCCCAACCTAATCGGTAACGAATCGGCTCGCGGTACGGAATTTCAAGCCTTTGGCGGCAGTAAGCCCAATCATGTAACATTATTACCCTTCCTGCGGTTGGTGGGCGGTCCTATGGATTACACCCCCGGTATATTTGAAATGGATATATCAAAACTCAATCCCAATAATAATTCGCATGCCAATTGCACTATGGCAAACCAGTTAGCACTTTATGTAACCATGTATAGCCCTTTGCAAATGGCTGCCGACATTATTGAGAATTACAAACGTTTCCCCGACGCATTTCAGTTTATAAAAGATGTGGCAATGGAATGGGACGAAAGTAAATATTTGGAAGCTGAACCCGGTGAACACTTAACCATTGCACGCAAGGAAAAGAACAGTGAAAATTGGTTTGTGGGAAGCGTGTGCGGAGAAAAAGGTTATCTGTCGGAAATACGTTTCGATTTCTTGGATGCCGACAAAAAATACGAAGCCACCATATATTCGGACGCTAAGGATGCACATTATAAAACTAATCCGCAGGCATACCAAATTCGCAAGATTAAGGTTAACTCCAAAAGTAAACTTTCTCAACGTTTAGCACCCGGAGGTGGTTACGCCATAAGTATAAAAGCAATAAATTAAAAACTCAGCCAAGGAATAAGCATAAATTACTGTCGCCACTTCTTGGCGTCGGTTTTACCAAGCAATGGCGACAGATTTTGAGTTGGGAATTACGTTACGGAGATGTTAGGGCACTATACTGCTTTGTATCTCCCCGAAATGTCCCATCTCGCCTTTGGTGTTTTGCCAAGCAAGTGCAAAGTAAACGGTTTTGCCACGCTGTTGGTCGGTGAATTCCAAAGTTATAGGCGACCTTGTGTCCAGCAAAGAGTTTGTGAAAACATCAATGCCGGTGGGAGGCGTATCGCTAACAATCCATTTCACCACTGCCCCTTGCACGCCGGCGGGTTTTGCCCGACTTTCGCTGACGGAATCTCGGAAAGAGATTGTGATACAGCGAATAGTGTTGCGGTCAATCACTGTTACATTCGGAACAGTCGTAGGTACGGGCACAGAAGTGCGTGTCGTCTTGTGAACCGGCAAGCCCATGTCCATTTTATCTTTATCGCTCACTTTGGGATTGTAAGTGATGTAGGATTTAATAAACATACGCAATTGCGATTCATACTCTTTGCGGGTAGCATTTTTTACCTGCACGGCAGAAGATGTCTTCGTTGCCGGGTCTGTTACAATGGAATATGCGGCTTCCCACTTCGTTTTAAGTTCCGTCGTTGCCGTTAAGGCATCAATCGGGATAGACCACATTTCCGCACTTTTTTGAACTGCGTCTAATAAAACGCTTTGCCAAGGATCGAATTGGGCATCTGTGCCCGGAATGAAATCATGTATGGACATAATGTTAATAGTTAATG
>JAISHE010000046.1 GCA_031262745.1 Culturomica sp.
AACAGCTGCAATATCTCGAAGGAATATATTCTACGGTTGTTCTGAAAGATATTGTTCAGCGACTATCGGTAAGCGATACCACAACCCTCGCTCTTATAATCAGGTATTTGTATGCCGAGGTAGGCAACATTCAAAATATCAATAAAATTGCCAACACGCTATCAAGTTTCGGCAATAAGATAAGCAACAAAACCGTGAGCAAATATGTGGCAGGAGTAGAAGACAGTATGCTTGTTTACCGTGCCGACAGGTACAATGTGAAAGGACGGAAAGTATTGATGAATAGTGCAAAATATTATGCGGTGGATATGGGGCTTCGGCGAGTGATAGCCGGCGACAGAAAGAGCGATTACGGGCATATTTTGGAAAACATAATCTATCTCGAACTGCTTCGGCGTGGCTATCAGGTGTATGTGGGGGTTGTAGATGATATGGAAGTAGATTTTTGGGCAAAACGCAGCAACGAAGAGCAATTGTATGTTCAAGTTGCATTTAATACCGAAGCCGAAAACACCTTGCAGCGAGAATTAAAGCCTTTGTTTGCCATAAAAGACCAACACCCGAAGTTGCTTATAACAATGGACGAAATTTTGCCCGAACAAAATTTTGACGGGATAAGAAAAACAAATGCTTTGAAGTGGTTACTTGAATAACAAGGAGGCTTATCAAAAGTCGAATATCTTATATTTCAATGCTTTTAGATATACAATTATAATATCTTTGTAATCGTCTGAAATGCAGGCTCTGTGATTTTTTTCATACATGGGGTACTCGAAGTCGCTCTGTGAGTAAGTTCAACTTGTTATGCAGAACAACTTACTCTTAATCATTTATACGTTACGTTTAACGAAAGCATGAAAGTATTGGGAAATTTTGTATTTTTGGAGAAACAAATATCCATTTTAAATCCCAATAAATATGAAATGTATGCGCTCCATTCTTGATTTTACTAATTCTGAGGCTCAAGCATTTTTTCTTAAAGGAGAAAGTTATTGTAACATTGACCTGCCTTTATATTTCGATTTCAATAACTATATCAAGGAATTATATAAAGCGTTGAATAAAAAGGAAATTCATGATTGTTGCGAGCAACTTCCAAAGCCATCTGGGAAAGGTACAACACCAAACTATCCGCACGAGCATGAGGGAGTTAGCTATCAGTTGCTCACCAATAAGGATGGCAAATATTCTTGGAGACCATTACAATTTATTCATCCTGTGCTATACTGTCTCTTAGTCAAAACTATTACAGATTCATCTAATTGGGTATCAATTGTGAAGTATTTAAAAGATTGTGCTAAAAACAAACAGATAGAGTGCATAAGCCTTCCTATTGAATCCACGAGTAAAAAATCTGATAAAGCCGAATCTATCAGGAATTGGTGGGATAGAATGGAACAGCAGTCTATAAAATTGAGTCTGCTTTATGACTGCATTCTTGTGACAGATATATCAGATTGCTATGGCTCTATTTATACTCATTCTATACCTTGGGCTTTACATACAAAAACTGAAGCAAAGAAAAAAACAGGAAAATTATTGGGTGATGAAATAGATAAACTTATTCGTGAGATGAGATTTGGGCAAACCAATGGCATCCCCCAAGGAAGCGTATTGATGGATTTTATTGCAGAAATAATCTTGGGATATGTTGACGTGGAATTATCTGCTAAAATCAAAAAGATCAAAGACTATAAGATACTTCGGTATCGTGATGACTATAGGATATTTTGCAACAACACAAATGATTTGGAGTTTATTGCAAAAGCTTTATCCGAATCACTTGCCGACATAGGTTTGAAGTTGAATTCGTCAAAAACATTCACGTCATCAGATGTTATAAAGTCATCCATAAAGCCCGACAAATACTATCACATCGCAAATACCCCTATTTACGCAAGAAATAGAAAAAGTCTATTCTCCACCATACAAAAGGAATTGTTGTATATTCACGATATTGCTGCAAAATACCCCAATTCCGGAACGCTATCGACATTGCTGACAAATCTATATGAGAAAGTAATTCTCAAAAGCAAGGATATAAAAGAAGACGTAGAAGTGCTGGTTAGTATTACTGTTGATATTGCACTGAAAAATCCGAGAACATATTCTGCGGCATTTGCTATTGTTAGTAAACTACTTGAACATGTAAACAAGACAAAAAGAAAGAATATTGTGAAGCAGATATTAGGGAAATTTGATAAAGTACCTAATACCGGACACATGCAAATATGGCTTCAAAGACTTTGTCATCCATTACAAATGTCTTTACCATATACTGAAAAAATGTGTTCTTTGGTAGAGGGAAAGAAAGAGGATATATGGGAATCATGCTGGTTAAATCCTACAATAAAAACAAAAATGGATTCCTTATCCTACATTGATAAGAGTAAATTGACTAAAATGCCAAAATCTTTTGACTTAGCCGAAATTAAATTCTTTGAGTATTGATTTCCTTTCTTATAAATTATCCTATGTTTAGCAAATTGCCTCGCTTCGTCATGGCTAAAAGCAAACCTCCGACTTACCTATTCGTTTTGATAAACCATTAAACTATTCATTTTTACATTGTAAATTAGAAATGCACTTTTAACTACGGCGTAGGCTCTGTCTACGTCGTAGTTCTCGTTTTTTATTTTTTATACACTACGGATAACAGGGGACTAACCGTAAAAATAATAGTATTAGGTTTGCTTTATTTTATTAGCAAGCGACGTGGACAAACGTCTTTACAATGGCCTCCCGTTTATCCATTATACCTCGTTTTTTTGTTTCAAGTTACGCAAGCATTAAAATGGACGTTGTAATCATTGAAATCAAACGACCTAATAAAGAGTCAACTTCTGGGCTATCATCAAGTAAAACTTCTGTGGACAAGATTAACACATCATCATCGTAGTTAATATGTGCCTTTATAACTTTTCTTTCTTTGTTAATTCTATTACATTTTTTCAACATTGTCTCAGTGGTGGCATCGAATTGCGACAACTCAAACCTTGCATCAATTTTCAAATAACTAACGTCTTTTATATCCCAAAATAATAGGCAATTAATGCCTGAAGCAGTAAACTTTATAATCGAATTGCCTATGTTTATAGGTTGATAATTGTTTATTGACAAAAAGTCAAATGATTGTTGTATTATATTCATATTTCTTTATTTATGGGTTAAAAATCTAAAAATAACTATTTTAAATATTCAATATCTACATTTCTATCGTGCATATGTAAAGTTATTTTATCAATAGCACCATATTTCAGAAAAACGCTTAAACCGTAATGTGCAAATGAAGCGGCTTCACCTGCCCCCATAGCAAGTCCCCTTTCATCATAACCAAATCCGCGCAACACAATCTTTTCATCTGTTGTACTTGTGATTTTCATTGGTTTTGTCCCCATTTGAACATTGTTTTTCCAAACAGGGTGATTACCGTCCAAATTGAAAATTGTTACAGAATATCCCTCTTTACCCGAAATATTCTTTTCAATTTGTACTGCTCGATTACAGCCATAATTATGACCTGAAACATTTTGTCCGTTTTGATAACGAATGTGATCCGACGACTTGAATAAAAATTCATCTTGTGTCGGATAATTGTTTCCTTTTTTTAAGTCTTCTAAAATCATACTCTTTTTGTTTTAATTTTGCCTCCACTTTAACGGCTTTCGGCAACTCCGTTTTTTTGACAATAAAAAAAGCGTGAAACTCAACTGTTTCCCGCTATCGAGGTATTTGGCGTAACCTTGTGCAAAGAGAAATAAGTCAAGTTCACGCCATACACGTGAACATTGAACTTTTCCTTCTTTGCACTATCTTCTATCGCCAAATTTTCGATAGCAAAGAATAAAGCCTAATGCTTTTTTATATGTCTTTTATTTTGTGCCTATTAGCACTCTCTTTTGTTTTATCTTATACGTACTATTTTTGTTAAAAAATTCATTTACAATGAACAAAAATACAATATCTATTTGATTTATATATGCGTTTCTTTTAAAAAATTAATATTTTCTAAATGCGATTGTTTGGCGAATCGACTATTCGTTTCAAATCCTCTTTTGTAGGCAAATACAATTGATATTTCGATATAAAAAGTCGGGACGAAATATTGTGCATCGCATATTCTATTACATATTCGTCTTTTTCACGAGCGAGTACAATGCCGATAGGCGGATTGTCGCCGGGGTTATTTTGTTCTTTTTCAAAATAACCGAGATACATATTCATTTGTCCGATGTCTTCATATCCGGCAGCTTCGCGTTTGAGGTCAATGAGTACAAAGCATTTAAGAATATAGTGATAAAACACCAAGTCGATGCGGTGCGGACGATTGCCGAGCATTACTCTATACTGCCTGCCGACAAAAGCAAAACCTTTTCCCATTTCGAGCAAAAAGTGTTGCAGTTGAGAAATGATACGCTCTTCTATTTCGGTTTCATTCATGGCGTACGCTTCGGGAATTTGCAGAAAGTCGAGAATATACGGTTCGCGGATAATATCAATGGGATTTTCAATTACTTGTCCTTTTTGCGCAAGTTTTAGAATACCCTCTTTGTCTTTGGAGGCTGCGAGGCGAAGATAGAGCGATGCCTTTTTTTGTCGTATTAGTTGTGTAGTACTCCAACTTTCATTGATTGATTGTTGTAAATAAAATGAGCGTTCTAATGGGTCGTCTATTTTCAATAACTCAACATAATGTGTCCAACTCAATTTGTGCGTAGGCAACGTGCAAATTCTATTTTCTTCATTATCAGTCTGTTTAAATTGGTGCGGAAACTCCGCACCAATTGAGAACGTTAAATAGAATTGTCTCATTCTCTTCATATTACTGAGACTAAATCCTTTTCCGTGCAATAAAGTAAGATCTTTTGAAAGTCGTTCAAGTAGTTTTTTCCCATATTCTGCTTTTCCACTTCCACCTTGTTCGTATTCCACAATATATTCGCCTATTTTCCAATAGGTTTCTACCAAGTGGGTATTGACGGCAAGCACCGCTTTCTTTTGTCCGCCAACAAACGTATCGGATATTTGCGTAACCAAATGATGGTAGTTACTGTCGTTTTTTATTTCTATATTGCTCATAATCAATCTCTATCTTCTGGGGCTGTATGCCTAAAAAGGCAAGTTGTGGAACTTCGTACAACCAAAATAAATAGCAAATGCTTTTTTATATGTCTTTTATTTTGTGCCTATTAGCACCTTTTTTTGTCTATCTCATACACAATTATTTTCATTTGCGATACGCAAAAGTATAATATTTATTTGATTTATGTATATCTTGTCCTTTAAAAAATGGATATTTTCTAAATGCTATTTTTCGGAGAAGGCTCTACTTTCATCATACTTAAAAAGCAAAACATTTCTGCGTTCATTGTGTGTTTGTTCTCATCGTTAAAGCAATAACGAAGTTGAATAGTTACTGTATCATTTAAGGTTTCTATTTGCATTTACCAATTTCCTGAACTATTGTATTTGACGATACAAACATAGCTTCCTTCAATACCTCTTTGCATCTTTAAGTTGTACAAAAATATTAAGGAAATGTGTTCGATTATAGTTTGTGATTTTTAGATGATTATTTTGCTGGTTGTAAGTTATTTACTGTATTTTAAGGGACGATTAATTAATACAAATTCTAATAGCCATATAGTAGCTATTAAAATTTAACTCTCATTGCTCTATAATAAAGGTAGGCAGAGATAAAAAAGTAGACTACGGTAAGTAACCAAAGCGAATACCATTCAGGTAGTAACTCATTGAGCGTTGAACCCATATTGGCAATTTTAGTGTAGCCTTCAATTCCGAAAGTAGACGGAAATATGTGGGAAATAGTCTTCCAATAATGTGGAATAGCTTCAATTGGCCAAGAAATTCCGGAAAGAAACATCAGCGGCACGGACGTGAACACAAAGATAAAAAACGGTGCTTCCCTTTCTTTTGATAGAAATGAGAACGAAATTGCCATAAAAATACTGCTAAGCAGGAACGGCAACAAGAAAATAAACAAATCTAATTTAAGTCCTATGCGCGTGAGGTTAAAAATTCCGGGTACCACAACGTAAACCCAAACAATCATCACGACATACACCGTGAAATAAGCCATTGCCTTGCCCGTTATGATTTGAAACGGATTGCGGAAGCGGGTAAGATAGCCGGTAGGTAACAGGTGTCCCTTGTTGCGGTCGCGTGCTGTGCCGGCAAGTGTACCAATGCCGAGAAGTAGCGACTGTTGGATTACCAATATTAAAATAGCCGGAATAATAAAAGAAGCGTAACCGCTTTCGGGATTAAAAAGTTTCACTTCTTCAATACGTATGGGAGAAGCTGTTAATTCTTGTGTGGTCGGTAGGGCATAAGTTAAATCTTTAACCTGTATTTCTTTCCCGCTGAGTTGAGCCACGCTGCTTGCCGACATAAGCAATGCTTTGTAGTTAAGTAACCCACCCATATCGGTGAAAAGAGAAACATTTGTCTGTTTACCGGTATTTATGTCGCTGCCGAAAGATTTCGGTACTTCGAGAATTCCAAGTATATCCTTTTTATACCACAACCGTTTTGCCTCCTCAATATCATTGCAACGTGCAATAACATTCACATTTGCAGAAGCATCCCAACGGCGGATGAAATCACGACTTGCAGAAGAAAAATCGTGGTCGACCACTGCCACAGGTACTTCGTGAACGCTTTCATTACTGTATATATATGTATAAATCACAGGATAGGCTAAATTGAGGAGCACAAAAAATATCCACACTCCGCTATCTCTTATGACCGTTGAAAATTCTTCACGAAATATTTGTAATATGTTTCGGATCGACTGCATATTATGTTGTGTAAATACCTTTTTGTAATTGTCTTTTCAGCAGAGGGTAAACCGTTATGGGCAATACGATAAACATAGCTAAGGCTGCATAATGCAACCATGAATAATACATCGGTATACCGTTTAATGCCTGATCTACATAAATCATAAAATAATGCCTCATCGGGAAAATATTGGCAGCAATTTGCAAAGGTTCGGGCATGGAGCGCAACGGAAAAGTGAAACCGATAATAGAAAAAGAAAGCACACTCCATAAGGCGGTTATACTTAAAGCAATTCTATGTTTATCGAAAAGTCCGGCAACAAATAATGCGAAAGATTGACAGGCAACAATCAGTAGACCCATTGCAAGTAACATGGGAGCGATACCGCTATTTGCCGGATAGTTTAAAATGCGGTAGAGAATAAGCAAGTAAAGACTTCCCATAATAAAGAACACGGTAAATTGTGCTGCAAGTTTTCCCAAAAGTGCAATTCCTGCGGAACCGTTGCTTATGGCTAACAATTGACTGCTTGTGTTTTCTTTGATCTCCGAAGAAATTCCGTATACCGTGAGCAGCATCACAAACATAGCAAACACAGCCGGAATTAATGTATTTGCAAGGTAAATTCCATAACTTAACCAAGGATTATTCAGCGGATGAGTGTCAACAACAATCGGATTTAACTGTGCTGAAAGCTCCGGTTCCGTACCACCGCGAGCAACCAACATTGTGCGTTGAACGACTCCGTTTGCCAAAGCCGTCTGCAATCGTAAGTCCTTATAAACGAGTGAACCCGGTAAAATGTAAGAATCATTAGTGTAGAACGATAAAATCGGAGCCTGCGAAGAAGATGCATCCTTTTTAAAACCGGCAGGTATACGTAAAATGCCGTAAACCTGACCTTCCTGCATGGCTTTACGTGCTATGGAAAAGTCAGATGTTTTCAACACAATTTTAGAATTGGCAAAAGCATCAAGAGACATAGCCAAAGAACGTGAGGTGGAAGAATTATCTTCATCAACAATTGCCACCGGTAAATCGGTAGGAATACCTTTTTTAAGTAAATCGGCAAAGAAAATAAAACTTGCAAGCGGAGCAATGATTAAAGAAAAGAAATAGATTTTGTGCGTAGAC
Source organism: Culturomica sp. (assembly GCA_031262745.1). Lineage (GTDB taxonomy): Bacteria > Bacteroidota > Bacteroidia > Bacteroidales > Marinifilaceae > JAISHE01. The sequence continues at coordinate 7,939 of JAISHE010000046.1, forward strand.
ATGCGCACAAATTCCCGTTTGGATACGGATAATATTTCTTTTATAACTTTCAAGGCGGCTTATTTATCCAACAACACAGTCATACCCGGTCGCAAACCTTCAATTGGTGCAGTGGGTTTTGCCCTCACCTCAAAAGTCTTACGGTCAAACTGTCCGGTAGTCTTTGTGGCACGCCATGCAGCGTAACTACCTCTGTCTTTAATGTAGTTCACTTGTAGTTGTACGTTTTTATTACCCAAAGCCGGCACAACGGCGTTGAATGTTTTGCCCATTGCCAAATCTCCAAGCAAATCCTCACGTATGTTAAAAGTTACCCACATATCGCTTAGGTCAACTATATCCATAATCGGTGCACCGGTACCGACTAATTCGCCTGCTTTCGGATAGCGTTCGGAAATTTCACCGTCAATAGTGGCTACGAGATTGATTTCACTCAAATAAGACTCCACTTCACTCAATGCACCTTTGGCAATTTCCACTTGTGCGGCGGCAGCTTGTTTATCTTCTTCCTGTGCGCCTTTCAAAGCCATGTCATACTGCGCTTTTGCAGCTTTTTCGGTGGCGACGGCAGCTTTATAATTTGCCTCCACTTCATCTTTTTTTTGTGCACTCACAACCTCATTATCGTACAGATTTTTAACTCTTTCGTATGATTTACGCATAACTTCCGATGCTGCCGTAGCTTTTTGCCAAGTTTCATAAGCCATAGTGATTTGCTCGCTTCTACTTCCTTTGTCCACTTTACGGTTGATTGCTTGTGCGGCTGTTTGCAACGCTTTTGCTTGTGCCAATTTTGCTTTCACTTCCGGACTGTCAATGATTACGAGTGTGTCGCCTTTTTTCACTTTGTCGCCTTCGTTTGCAAAGAATTTGTCAATTCTTCCGGGCACTTTGCTTGATATTCTCACTTCCGTTGCTTCCGCTTCGCCTTGTATGATTTCCGGTTGCGGTTGCCAAAATATGAAACCGAACACAACGACTAATGCTAATAATGCAACAATTGCAATGAATGTTATAAATTTTGACTGTGCTTTCATTTTGCTGTATTTTTATTTCTTTATCAAATTTCCGTATGCTTTTTGTAGATACACTTCTGCAAGTTTCATCTCTATTTTGGCATCAATCAAATCGCTACTTGCTGCGAGCCACGCCGTTTGAGCTTCCATCAGCGTTGATGCGGCTATACTTCCTTCCTTGAAGCCGAGATTTGCAAGTTTCAAGTTCTCCTCAGCATTTTTAAGATTATATTCTGCCATTTCGACTTTCTTACCTGTTTCCTTGATTTTAAATTCCGATTGATTCACCTGCAATTCGATATTTTCCTTAGCTTCTTCGAGTTGATACTTATAGATTTCTGTTTTGGCTTTTTGTTGACGCACATTTTTTCGTGATTCGCCCCAATGGAAAACCGGTATCTTCATACCTACGCCAACGCTCCACATACCTTCAAATTTGGTGCTGATACCGTTGTAGAAATTGGGTGTGTGGGTGATATAATTAGCTGTAAGAGCAACGGTGGGCAGATAGTCGGAGAGTATAATGTTTTCCTGTTTTTCGGATGCTTGTGCAGCAAGGGATAGGCTTGTAATTTCCGGTCTTTGGGCATACACTTTGTCCAAATCCGTTTTCGGAATAGAGACATTGCTGTTCAGAATTTGGTTCTCATCTTGAAGCGGATAAACGGTGTCGGTACTCAAACCGCAAATCTGATTAAGGTGCATACGGGAAAGAGTTAAACCGTCGTCAACTTTAAAACGCAGCATTTCGGATTCGTTCAGTTTCACCTTAACAGAAAGTACGTCGGCTTTGGTTGCCGTACCGTTTTTATACATCAATTCCACATCGTTAGAAAGTTTTTGCAATGTTTCGACATATTTCCCTGCCAGAAGTTGCCTGTTTATTAATGAAATAACCTGCCAATAAGCCTCATCGGTTGCAACAATCAAATTTTCAATCTCCAAATCACGTTTTGAAAGTGAAATTTGCTCTGCGATACCGGCGAGTTGGTTGTAAGCCCTGATTTTACCACCGAGAAAAATCGGTTGTGTAAGTCCCACTTGCAGCATCGCAACATTGCGGGAGTCAATAGACATGGCACTTTTGGGCAATAGTGCAAAATCGGTGGGGGAGAGTTGACCACTTTCAATCAACGGTAAATGAGCATCTTCTTCTAAAAGATTCATCTTTTTTTGGTTGCGCAAATAAAGTCCGCTTGCATCCACAGAAGGCAGATATTTCGTAAAAGCCTGTTCCTTCATAGCTTTACTTGCGTACACTTCTTTTTCGGCAATTTTTAACTTTTTATTGTTTTGTAAAGCTAATTCTCTGCAAGCATCCAAACTTAAAGTTTGTTGTGCCGTAAGACTGAAAGGCAATATGCCGACGAGGATTATTAAGAATGTTTTAAACATAAAATAACATTTAAAATTGGTTATTACGAGATAAATCGTAATATGTTTACAATGTAACCTGCAATCGCTCGTAAAAGTAAGAAAAAACAGAATTATTTTCTACCTTCGTGCGGAATTAAAATATTTTCGAGATGAAAATCACCGGTGAGAAATGTTATGGACACGCCGTAATCCTTTGTACCAACCTTATTTTCGGTATGAATATACCGATAGCAAAAAGCGTGTTGTCGGAGGAAGTCCTTTCTCCTTTTGCACTCACTTTACTTAGAATGGCGGTTGCAACACTTTTTTTCTGGGGCATAGGACTATTCACAAAATCCGAAAAAGTGCCTGCAAAAGATTTGTTGCTAATGCTTTTTGCATCTTTCTTCGGACTTGCAGGCGCACAAATTTCATTTGCATTTGCTTTGCAAAACAGTTCGCCGGTAAGCCTTTCGCTGATTTCATCTTTAACTCCGGTGGTTGTTATGTTGTTGGCGGCACTTTTCCTGAAAGAGCCGGTGAGTTGGAAGAAAACAATAGGAGTACTCTTTGGTGTTGCCGGAGCTTCATTAATCATCGTGAATAGTTTGCACACCATTGTTGTCGGTGAAAATCGCATGCTTGGTAATTTGCTTGGAGTTGTGAATATTGTCTCCTATGCTATTTATTTGGTGATGATTCGTCCCATTGCTCAACGCTACTCTGCGGTTACGGTCATGAAATGGATGTTTCTTTTCTCCGTGCCGCTTTCCATGCCTTGGGGTATGGGCGATTTGCTTTCTGCAAAACTCTTCACATCCGAAACAACCGTTACGGAATTGTTGTCGGTTACATATATTGTAGTTTTTGCTACGACAATCGCATACTTTCTTATACCTATTGGACTTAAACGTATGCGTCCTACGACGGTGAGTATGTACTCGAATATACAACCGATTGTGGCTTCAACGGTGGCAATAGTTGTAGGTCAGGATGTTTTCAGTTGGGATAAACCTTTGGCAGCGGTTTTGGTGCTCTACGGTGTTTACCTTGTAACTCAAAGTCGTGCACGTACCGATACGAATATCAAGTAATAATCATAAATATAAATCAAAAAGGTCATGAATAATTTTATTTTTCAAAATCCGGTTAAATTAATCTTCGGTAAGGGAATGATAGCTCAATTGTCAAAACAAATACCGAAAGATAAGAAGATTATGATCACCTTCGGAGGTGGTAGTGTTAAGAAAAACGGTGTGTATGCACAAGTTACGGAAGCCCTGAAAGGCTATAAAACTGTGGAATTCTGGGGTATAGAACCTAATCCTTCGATTGAAACCTTGCGTAAGGCAATCGCTCTCGGCAAAGAAGAAAAAGTTGATTTCTTGTTGGCAGTCGGAGGAGGTTCTGTTGTTGACGGAACGAAACTTATTGCTGCCGGTTTGCTCTACGAAGGCGATGCATGGGACATTGTTAAAGCCGGACAAAGCGGCGAAACCGTGCCTTTGGCAGCAATTTTAACTTTGCCCGCCACCGGTTCCGAAATGAATCGTGCAGCGGTTATATCCAATCATGCCACTAAGGAAAAGTACGGATTTACGGCGAATTATCCGGTGTTCTCCATACTTGATCCGGAAACTACTTTTACCTTACCGGAAAATCAAGTTGCTTACGGGATTATTGACACTTTCATACACGTTATGGAGCAGTATATGACTACTCCCGGTCAGTCTCGTGTAATGGATCGTTGGGCTGAAGGAATTTTGCAAACATTGATTGAGATTGCACCTAAAATTAAGGCAAATCCTCGCAATTACGATTTGATGGCAGACTTTATGATGTCGGCAACTATGGGTTTGAACGGTTTCGTGGCAATGGGTGTTGCTCAGGACTGGGCTACCCACAGCATCGGGCACGAACTTACGGCTTTGCATGGACTTTCACACGGTCATACGCTTGCAATTGTCTTTCCGGGCACTTTAGACGTGTTACGAGATTCCAAAGGCGATAAGATTTTGCAATATGGCGAACGTATTTGGGGCATTACAAACGGTAGTCGCGATGAACGTATTGACGCAACCATTGCTAAAACCGATGAATTTTTTCGTTCTGTCGGCGTAACAACTCGACTTTCGGAAGAGGGCATAGGAATGGAAACGATCAATGAGATAGAGCGTCGTTTTAATGAGCGTGGTGTTGCTTTCGGCGAAAATGAGGATGTAACAGGCGCGGTAACAAAGCAAATCCTTTTGAAGAGATTGTAATTAATTGACATAGTGTTATTATAAGTGAAATCACACAATCCTTTTAATCTTTGGGTTGTGTGATTTTTCGATTTATTTATCCTAAGAGTAGGAATAAAAGTTCTCTAAAATTTGGAAAGGGGCGTGATTATACATACTTTTGTTGCCTGAAAAACGGGGTGTAGCGCAGCCCGGTAGCGCATCTGCTTTGGGAGCAGAGGGTCCCAGGTTCGAATCCTGGTACCCCGACAAAAGAAAATCGGCGACTTTTGGAGTAAATTCCGAAAGTCGCTGATTTTTTGTTTGCATGTAGCATTATAACCGGAATATTATCTACCGGATTGAGAATCCCGTCCACCGGATTAGGAATCCCGTCCACCGGATTGAGAATCCCGTACACCGGATTGAGAATCCCGTATACCAGATTGGGAATCCCGTACACCGGATTGGGAATCCCGTATACCGGATTGGGAATCCCGTATACCGGATTAGGAATCCCGTATACCGGAAAGGCTAAACTACGTTATCGTAAGATTATCCTTACAACCTTAGTTCGGGATAATTTTAATAAAAAAGTGCAAGTTGAGAAGTTGGCTTTTCCATCGAGAATCGAATAGCAGGCTTTTTGTCAAAGAAAGAATATGCCGCCAATGCCGAAATTATGTTCATAAGGAAATTGTGCACAGAACGATGACGAGTATGTTCCACATCGCAAATTCTTTGCAAAAATCGTCGATGATACAGAAAATTTCGGTAATTTTGCCTTTGCTTAGCATAGTTGAATCTTGATAATTAATTATTTTTATTTAGCTATGCAACTTTTTTTATCCCGAACTAAGGTTAATACGTATAGCATGAAACAGTTTACACCGGTAGGTTATGATAATATTGCTTCATGTGAGTTTTATTACGGCATTAATGAAAAAAATATCGTATGAAAAAATATTTTTATATTTTATTCGTATTAAGTTGGTTCATGACAAGTCGGCTTTTTGCACAAGCTGACTTGCTTATTTCGGGAGGTAACACCGTGTCAAGTTATATTTGTGGTAACTCCGTGGTAACTGTTTGGGGAAAGAACGACGGCGGTCGCTTGGGTTTACCTGCGAGTGCCGGAGCCGGAACCGTTGTGACAGAACCAATGATGATTCCGTTAGAGTCATTCGATGGTAAAACAGTTCAACAAGTAAACTCCGGTTCGGGCGGGCACTTTGTTGCCTTGACCTGCGGCACGGCTTCGGAAAAACCGCAAGTATGGTCTTGGGGAGGAAACGACCGAGGACAGATAGGTAATGGAGTAAAAGGAGGGATAGTATCCGCACCGATACGAGTATTGGCAAGCTCCGTAATTGATGCTGCCTATAAAGAAACCGTTGGCGGAAAAACATATTTAGTAGGAGCTAAAATAGTCTATGCGGGAGGCGCAAGCAGCTATGCCATATTGGACAACGGAGATTTGGTTTCATGGGGCGGAAATGCTTCAGGAGCAAATCAATATACCCACGCCTACGGAATATTGGGGAACGGTACGCAAACAGATAGTTACGAAGCGGTATATGTACTGACCGGAGCCGGCGCACGATTGAAAAATGTAGTAGCCGTGTGTGCCGGAGATAACGCTGCGTATGCCTTAGATGCCAGCGGTCAAGTTTGGA
>JAISHE010000059.1 GCA_031262745.1 Culturomica sp.
ATTGTGTGCCGAGCATGGCACTTGACTTGACGGTGTAAGTCCGTTATGGGGGTCGGTAGTTACCAACCATTAGCTCAAGGCAAGGGTGTCCGTGGCGACGCGGAATCTGAAAGAAGCCAGCGGCAAAGTTCCGGGCTGAGGAACACGAACGACATCAGGCATAACCTGCCGGACGAGCTTGCAATACAAAGCGAAGTCCTATAACTACCCGGATGCAGGAGTGTAAATGTCGCAGCTATATGGAATGAAAGTCAAGTGTCTTACCTCGGGAGGTCTCACGGACGTGTGGAAGTATCAATCCGAAGCATGGAGTAAAGCTTGCCGTGAGAAGTCAGCAGACGACATAGTACCTACCCGTCGACAGGCTAGGGAAGGTCTGAACTTTACGTAAACGAGTAGTTAAATGAATGTTACCCGATGAAAGGTAGAATGCAGAAAATATCACCTAAGAATGATAGCTGCCCGCAAAAGGATAGGACGGCATCCGAAAGCTATGTGGGAGTGCAGACTTACATGGGGATAACTGAAAACAACCTCGTGGAAGTGCAATTACCGAAAGAAGATTTACTGGAGCGTATACTGTCTCCATCCAACCTGAACATGGCTTACAAGCGTGTGAAGAGTAACGGTGGCAGTGGAGGTGTCGACAAATTAGAGACAAAGGATTTACTTCCTTATCTGAAAGTCCACAAAGACGCTTTGGTATCTTCTTTACAAAAGGGACGTTATCGTCCCAATCCAGTGCGCAGGGTAGAGATACCCAAACCTGACGGAGGTGTACGCAAACTTGGTGTACCTACGGTCGTTGACCGTATGATACAGCAAGCAATCAGCCAAATCCTCATGCCCATTTATGAGCGCGAGTTTAGTGACAATAGCTTTGGCTTTCGTCCTAATCGCGGCTGCCACGACGCTTTGAAGCGTGCGCAACTCTATCTGAATGCAGGCTATACGTACTGTGTTGATTTGGACTTGGAAAAGTTCTTTGACACCGTACAGCATAGCAAGCTGATAGAAATACTCTCTCGCCGAATCAAGGACGGTCGTGTTATCTCTCTTATCCATAAATACCTGAATGCAGGTGTCATGGTTCGTCATGATTATGAAGCCACCACTGAAGGTGTCCCCCAAGGGGGTAATCTCAGTCCGTTGCTGAGTAATATCATGTTGAATGAAATGGATAAGGAGTTGGAACGTCGCGGTCATAAGTTTGTCCGCTATGCAGACGATTGCATGATATTCTGCAAGAGTAAGCGTGGTGCCGAACGTGTGAAAGAGAGTATAACGAAGTACATAGAGGAGGAACTCTACTTACGAGTAAATCGTAATAAGACGACCACAGGCTATGTGCGTGGCATGAAATATTTGGGCTATTCTTTTTACAAGAGTAAATGGGAATGGCGTTTGAGTGTTCACCCCAAGAGCTACTCCAAGAAGAAGACCCGCATACGGGAACTAATCCCGTTCATCCTACTCGATTATTATCTTCTGTTTTGATTTTGACGTTCCTTTAAACGCTGTTGTTGTATGCGTTGAGCTTCTTCCAAACGTTTCTGGAAATTGGATTTCTTAACCGGTTTAGCTTTTGCGGCTTCAATCTTTTGTATCAACTTCTTGTCATCTACATATTTGCTTATCATCCACGTTTGCAGAATGCTTATTAAAGTGCTCACAAGGTAGTAGTAACTCAAACCTGCCGAATAGTTGTTGAATATGAAAAGGAACATAACAGGCATTATGTACATCATAGTTTTCATACCTTTCATAGCATCGTTTTGCGGCTGATTTTTGTTGTTCATCCTCATATATACGATGTTTACGATAGTCATAAGTAAGCAGAAAAGACTAACGTGCGAACCGTAGAAAGGAATTGAAAACGGCAAGTTTAGAATTGAATCGTAGGATGCCAAATCCGGTGCCCAAAGGAAACTTTTTTGCCTAAGTTCAATAGCTCCGGGGAAGAACCAAAATAGTGCAATGAGTATAGGCATTTGCAACAGCATAGGCAGACAACCGCCCATAGGGTTGATGCCTGCTTTTTTGTATAGTGCCATAACAGCCGTTTGTTTTTCCATCGCTTTATCGGCTGGAAATTTCTTTGAAATTTCATCAATTTGCGGTTTCAACACTCTCATCTTCGCTTGTGAGAGGTAGGATTTATAGGTTAACGGGAATAATAATAGTTTGATGATCAATGTCAATAAGAAGATAATCAAACCATAATTCAGGGTTACATTGTTTTCCAAAAAGTGGAAAATCGGTATCACTATATAGCGGTTTACCCATGCAAGCCATTTCCAACCTAAATTTACCAATTCCTGTAACTCAATGTCGCCCCCGTATTGTTTTAAAGTGGGGAACGAATTGGGACCGAAATAGAACTGCATATTATATTGTTCGGTGGGTTTACCGAAATATTGAAGAGGAATTTGTGCGTATGCTTTTTTAAGGTATTCCGCCTCTTTCATGTTTTGCGAAATGAGTTCCGCTTCGTTAAACGACTCTTTGGCGATCAATATTGATGAGAAAAACTGTTGTTTGAAAGCAATCCATTTCACCTTGTTTTTCAGGTCGACACTTTCGTCGGAAGTGAGCGACATATTATCCACTTCATTACCGAGAAAATTATAATAAATACCTGTGTATCTGTTTTCAAAATCCTTACTTTTCTCTAATTGCGGCATGTCCACACACCAATTAAGAGTCAGAAAAGATGAGTTAATATCTATGACATCATTCATATTATGGGTGATGATGTCGAAATCAATCATATAGCTGTCGGGTGAAATAGTGTATTTATATTCCAACCATTTATCATCTCCTGCTATCAATCGCATTGACAAAGAACGGTTTGCATCTGTTGCAACAATCATCTCCCGATTTTCATCAGCTTGAAAAATCATTTCTTCCGTCATGATTTGTCTGCGATTGGCATAAAATGAAAGCGAGAATACACTCGTTTCCGGCTGCCATAAAATCAACGGCATTGAATCGTGTGTTACATATTCTTTCAATTCCACATAGTCAATGCGTCCGCCTTTTGTATTTACATGTAAGCGTATTTTGCTGTTTTCTAATGTGATATGTTTTTCTTCCAAACTGTCTTGTCTAAAAGCCCCACCGATATTGTCAATGATACCGGCATTGTTGTCCGCTTCAACTTTTTTCTCTTCTTCTGCAACTGTATTTAAACGTGCACGTTCAACCTGTGCAATGGAATCCAACACATGCTCCTCACGCATACGTTCTTCTTTTGAAGGAGTATTAATGTAGGAAAACCCGATTATGATAAGAAAAATAAGTACTAAACCTATTATGGTATTTTTATCCATTTTTAAATTTTATTATTTAAGACATGCTTTCACAAAGGAAACAAACAAAGGATGAGGATTGCTAACGGTACTTTTGTATTCCGGATGAAACTGTGTGCCGAGAAACCATTTGTGGTTAGGAATTTCAATGATTTCCACTAAGTTAAGGTCAGGATTTATTCCTGTTGCAATCATGCCGGCTTTTTCAAAAACTTCCCGATACGAGTTGTTAAATTCATAACGATGTCTATGACGTTCTTCTATTTCTTTTCTACCATAAGCTTCGTATGCTTTGGAACCTTCTTTCAGTTCACATTTGTAGGCTCCGAGACGCATGGTGCCGCCTTTATCGGTTACCGATTTTTGACTGTCCATAAGGTCTATCACAGGATAAGGCGTGGCAGAATCCATTTCCGTTGAATTGGCATCCGTCATGTTCAGTACATTTCTTGCAAACTCAATTACAGCCATCTGCATTCCCAAGCATACACCGAAAAAAGGAATGTTATTTGTGCGTGCATATTCTATGGCTTTCAGCTTTCCCTCTATACCGCGATGACCGAAACCCGGTGCCACAAGAATACCTTTTACGCCTGCTAAAGTTTCTTCTACGTTTTCCGCATTGATTTTTTCGCTATGTATCCATCTGATTTTAACTTTGCAATCATTCACCGCTCCGGCATGTATGAACGATTCTGCTATAGATTTGTAGGCATCATGCAATTCTACATATTTACCTACCAATCCTATTTCCACTTCCTGTGAATAATGATTGAGTTTATAAAGAAAATTCTTCCATAAATCCAAATCGGGTTCACCGTTGAGCGGGAGATCAAGTTTTGATAAAACTATTTCGTCCAATTTTTCAATTTCCATTCTCATCGGCACTTCGTAAATCGTGGAAACATCACGAGATTCTATAACAGCTTTGGGCTCCACGTTGCAAAAGAGTGCCACTTTGCGACGAATGTCATTGTTGATTTCGTGTTCTGTGCGTAGAACGAGTATGTCTGGTTGCAAACCTATTTCAAGAAGATTTTTCACGGAATGTTGAGTAGGCTTGGTTTTCAATTCGCCTGTGGCAGAAAGAAAAGGTACAAGAGTCAGGTGTATAAGTACCGACTTTTCTCCCAGATCCCAACGCAACTGTCTAACTGCCTCTAAAAACGGTAAAGATTCAATGTCTCCGGCTGTACCTCCTATTTCCGTTATAACCACATCATACTCTCCACTATTACCGAGCAATTTTATGTTGCGCTTGATTTCATCCGTGATATGAGGCACAATTTGTACCGTTTTACCGAGATAATCACCATGACGCTCCTTAGTGATTACGTTTTGATAAATTCTTCCCGTAGTTATATTATTTGCCTGAGAAGTCGGACAACCGGTAAAACGTTCATAATGACCTAAATCCAAATCCGTTTCAGCTCCGTCATTCGTAACGTAACACTCTCCGTGTTCGTATGGATTCAACGTACCGGGATCTACATTTATGTAGGGATCCAACTTTTGATTTGTTACTCTGTAGCCTCTGGCTTGTAGCAGCTTGGCTAATGAAGAGGCGATAATACCCTTACCTAAAGATGAGGCAACCCCACCCGTTACGAAAACATACTTTGTTGACACTGTTTAAAAGATTTTTTACGTTTACGGAGCACAAAGTTAGTAAATAAAATACAACTGCAAAAAAAAGTGGCATCCACTTGCCTTGAAAACTTAATGATTATGGATTGCTCGCAAATTATAAACTATCCTATTTTTATTTATCTTTGCACCCTGAGAGTGTAAAAATTATAAATCTTAGCATAATATGAAAAGGACATTATTAATGATTTTAGACGGTTGGGGAATAGGTGAAGAAAATGAAAAAAACGCAATCTATTCAAATCCTACTCCTGTTATTGATGAATTGACGGCAAAATATCCACATTCAAAATTGTATACAAGCGGAGAAAATGTGGGACTACCCAACGGTCAAATGGGTAATTCCGAAGTCGGACATCTTAATATTGGTGCCGGACGAATTGTTTTACAGGATCTTGTGCGTATCAATAAGGCATGTGTAGATAACTCAATAATGCAAAATTCGGAAATCGTCAAGGCTTTCACTTATGCACGCGACAATAAGAAAAATGTCCATTTAATGGGTTTGGTGTCTGACGGAGGCGTACATAGTTCCCTTGAACATTTGAAAAAACTTTGCGATATAGGAAACGAATTTCTTGAAACAGATCCTCTTATTCATTGCTTTATGGACGGTCGCGATACCGATCCCAAAAGCGGTTTGGGATTTATTAGAGAACTGAAAGAACATATCTCAAATAGTGCCGGTAGAATAGCTACAATAATCGGTCGCTACTATGCAATGGATCGTGATAACCGTTGGGAACGAATTAAAGAAGCTTACGATATGTTGGTATATGGCACAGGTTTTGAAACACAACATGTTGAAAATGCAATTATTAAATCCTATTCGGAAGGTATAACGGATGAATTTATAAAACCTATTGTTCATGTAAAAAGCGACGGGCGACCGGTAGGCTTGATACAGCCGGGGGATGTGGTTATTTTCTTCAATTATAGGAATGACCGTGCCAAAGAATTAACAATTGTCCTCACTCAAAAGGATATGCCGGAGTACGAAATGAAGACTATACCTTTATATTATTGTACTATGACTCCCTATGATGCAAATTTCAAAGGATTACATATACTTTTTGATAAACAAAACGTGGAAAACACTCTTGGAGAGGTGATTAGTAAACAAGGTCTGACTCAATTGCGTATTGCCGAAACAGAAAAATATGCTCATGTAACTTTTTTCCTGAACGGCGGACGAGAAGCGGAATTTGAAGGTGAAAAACGCATACTCGTTTCATCACCTAAAGTTGCAACTTATGACCTTAAACCGGAAATGTCCGCACCGGAAGTAACCGAAAAACTTATTGCCGAATTGAATGCAAAATCATCCGACTTTATATGTCTCAACTATGCAAATGGCGATATGGTAGGACATACGGGTGTTTATGGAGCAATATCCGTTGCCGTGCAAACTGTTGACACCTGCGTCGGCAAAGTAGTGAAAGCCGCACAAGCTAATGGTTACGATGTTCTTATAATTGCCGATCACGGAAATGCCGACAATGCGGTAAACTCAGACGGATCGCCTAATACTGCCCACTCATTAAATCCTGTTCCATGTATTTGGATAACAGACCAATCCGATAAACATTTGAAAGATGGTGTACTTGCCGATGTGGCACCGACTATACTTGATATTATGGGCGTAACTAAACCGGTGGAAATGACCGGAACAAGTTTAATTGTGAACAACTAACCATAACCGTAAGCATGGTAGAAATCGGGGATGTACTTGTAAGTCTTGATGTACTTGAAAAAAAGTTTTCATGCGATTTGAATGAATGTCATGGAGTCTGTTGTTTGGACGGAGATGCCGGTGCACCGCTCGAAAAACATGAAATTGCAGCAATCAGAAAAAATTATTCTGCCATACGTAATTTTATGAAAGAAAGCGGTGTCGAAGCAGTGAAACAACAAGGTTACTATATGTGTGATCAGGAAGGTGATACGGTTACACCTTTAATTAAAGGTATGGAGTGTGCCTATTCAATCGTAGAAAACGGGAACTATTGTTGCGCATTTGAAAAAGCTTGGATACAAGGTAAAAGCAATTTTCGCAAACCCATATCTTGTCATCTTTATCCGATAAGAATAATCAAACTATCCGCTCGCAAAGCATTAAATTATCATTCTTGGAATGTATGTAAAGCTGCGGTTGATAAAGGAGAACGAGAAGGAGTATACCTATATGAATTTTTGAAAGAACCTTTAACCGCTATGTTTGGCAAAGATTGGTATGAAGAATTAATACTAGTTGCAAAAGAGTGGGAAAAATCAAAAAATATTTCTATCTTTGCGCCCTAATTTGAAATTAATTTTTTGCAGCAAAATAAATTTAAAAACGACTAATATGTTAATTATCTCTTTAAAAGAAGGCGAAAACATAGAAAGAGCCTTGAAAAAGTTTAAAAGAAAATTTGAAAAAACAGGAGTAATCAAAGAATTGAGAGATCGGCAGGCTTTCACTAAACCGTCAATTCGTAATCGTCAACAGCGTTTGAAGGCGATTTACAAACAATCGTTACAAATAGCCGACGAATAAAAAAATTGCTAACTTAGTGGGCAAATAATCGCGACTATGGTTTTAGAATCTTTCTTTGATTATCTTAGTGATATTAAGAAGTATTCTTCTCACACTCTCGTAGCATACAGGGAAGATTTAAAGCAGTTCGATGCCTATTGTAACACCATTAACGACATTCGAGACATTAATGACGTAACTTCCAAAATAATAAGGAATTGGGTGATATTAAAAATGTCCGAAGGGATGACACCGACGACTGTTAGGCGTAAAATCAGTACTTTGAAAACCTATTTTAAATATCTGTTACACGAAGGTATTATTGAGAATGATCCTTGTGAGATGGTAGTGATGCCTAAAAAAGGAGAGAAACTACCGGTGTTCCTTCATGATTATCAAATGAATGAAATACTGGATAACGAAGAATCGGACGGTAGTTTTTCGGCAGTTAGGGACAGGCTTGTGATTTTAACGGCTTACCTCACGGGAATGCGTCGTTCGGAGTTGGTTTCACTTAAAGTTAGTGAACTTGATTTTTCCTCTAAACACATAGTTGTAACCGGTAAAGGTGCTAAGCAACGTCTGATTCCATTGGTTGATGAGTTGATTGAAGAGATGAAGTATTATTTAGAGTTGCGAAGAGATGTCGTACGGTTTGACCATGATATATTTTTTGTAACAGACAAGGGCAAACCTGCTTATGATAAATTTATATATAGGTTGGTAGTAAAGTATCTTAGAAGATTTACCACCTTGTCTAAGGTAAGCCCTCATGTTTTGCGTCATACATTTGCCACGAATTTGCTAAATAACGGAGCTTGTATCGAAGCAATAAGGGAATTACTTGGTCATTCCGATTTATCTGCAACTCAGGTATATACCCACAATTCATTTGAACAGTTAGTAAAAGCGTATAACCAAGCCCATCCGAGGGCTTAATAAATTCAAGTAGTTATGGATATCAAAATCAATGCAGTTGGTTTTTCCGCAAGTTCTCAATTAGAAGAATTTATCGGAAAAAAATTATCCAGATTGGATAAGTATAATGATGCTATAATTTCGATGGATGTTGCCTTAAAATTGGAAAAGGACGATAATCTTGAGAATAAAGTAGCTGAAGTTAATATTGAAATGAAAGGTCAGGATGTGTTTGTAAAAAAGAACGCAAAGACCTTTGAAGAAGCGATAGATAATCTCTACGATATTCTTAAACGCCAGTTGATAAAGGTGAAGGAAAAAGAGAGAATCAGTTAGGTTAAAAAATTAGTTAAATAATTTTGTTTAACTGAAAAAATTGTCTACATTTGCAAGCCCAATATTGGGGTCTGTGGTGTTTTGCGTATTTAAATATGTAGTACAGAGGACTTTAATGAGGGTATGATGTAATTGAAAAGAATTGTTTAATAATAAAAAAATTAGAGTTATGGCTAAAGAAAAGTTTGACAGGTCGAAACCGCACGTAAATATCGGTACAATCGGACACGTTGACCATGGTAAAACAACTTTGACTGCTGCTATCACGATGGTGTTGGCAAAAAAAGGTCTTTCCGAAGTGAAATCATTTGATCAAATCGATAATGCTCCGGAAGAAAAAGAAAGAGGTATCACAATTAATACCGCTCACGTAGAGTATCAAACCGAGAATCGCCACTACGCACATGTTGACTGTCCGGGTCATGCTGACTATGTTAAGAATATGGTTACCGGTGCTGCTCAGATGGACGGAGCAATCCTTGTTTGTGCTGCTACTGACGGTCCCATGCCTCAAACACGCGAACACATTCTTTTGGCTCGTCAGGTTAACGTTCCGAAAGTTGTTGTTTTCTTGAATAAGGTAGACATGGTAGATGATCCTGAAATGTTGGAACTTGTTGAAATGGAAGTTCGCGAATTGTTGAGTTTCTACCAGTATGACGGTGACAATACCCCTGTTATTCTCGGATCTGCACTCGGTGCTTTGAACGGAGAAGCTAAATGGGAAGACAAAGTTATGGAATTAATGAGTTCTGTTGATGCATGGATTCCAATTCCTCCTCGTGATAATGAAAAACCTTTCCTTATGCCGGTTGAAGACGTATTCTCAATCACAGGTCGTGGTACCGTTGCTACCGGTCGTATTGAAACAGGTGTAATCCACATAGGTGATGAAATGGAGATTATCGGACTTGGTGCTGACGGTAAGAAAACAGTTTGTACCGGTGTTGAAATGTTCCGTAAATTATTGGATGAAGGTGAAGCAGGAGATAACGTAGGTTTGTTGATGCGTGGTATTGACAAGAACGAAATCAAACGCGGTATGGTGTTGGCAAAACCGGGAACAATTAAACCTCACAAGAAATTTAAAGCTGAAGTTTATATCCTGAAAAAAGAAGAAGGTGGTCGCCACACTCCGTTCCACAACAAATACAGACCTCAGTTCTACTTGCGTACAATGGACGTAACGGGTGAGATTACTTTGCCGGAAGGACGTGAAATGGTTATGCCGGGTGATAACGTAACAATAACCGTTGACTTGTTGGCTCCGGTAGCTTGTTCTGTAGGTCTTCGTTTTGCCATCCGTGAAGGAGGTAGAACGGTAGGTGCCGGACAGATTACTGAAATCTTGGATTAAAAGTTTCATTGATAGACTGGATTAAATAACATGAGGTTGGGCAACCGACCTCATTTTTACGGGTGTAGCTCAGTTGGTAGAGCACCGGTCTCCAAAACCGGGTGTCGGGAGTTCGAGTCTCTCCTCCCGTGCAAAATTTGATGTTTTTATGAAAATAGCAAACTACTTTAAAGAAGTATATACTGAATTGGTTCATAAGGTGAGTTGGCCTTCATGGTCGGAACTTCAAGGCAGTGCCACAGTCGTAATGGTAGCTTCCGTTATTATCGCACTTGGCATATTTGTCATGGATTTCGTTTTCAGGCATTTTATGACCTTTGTATATAATATGTTTTATTAATAATCCGGATTACTGAAATGGCAGAAGATAAAAAAAGATGGTATGTGCTCCGTGTGATTGGTGGGAAAGAGAACAAGACGAAGGAGTATATCGAGAATGAAATTGCCAGTTTGGGACTTCAGGATTATGTTTCACAAGTTTTAGTACCTACCGAAAAGGTCTATCAAATTCGTAACGGTAAGAAAATAAGTAAAGAACGTAATTTCTTTCCGGGATATATTATGGTAGAAACTGTTTTGGTCGGTGAAGTCCCCCACATACTTCGTAATATTACGAATGTAATAGGCTTCCTGGGGGAAACCAAAGGAGGAGATCCGGTACCTATGCGTCAAGCAGAGATCAATCGGATACTTGGTAAGGTAGATGAACTTGCTGAACAGCCGGAGGAAATAAGTGTTCCTTATTTTGTCGGCGAATCCGTCAAAGTTACGGACGGACCTTTTAACGGTTTTACCGGTGTGATAGAGGAGGTTAATAATGACAAGAAGAGATTGAAAGTTATTGTAAAAATCTTCGGTCGTAAGACGCCACTCGAATTGAGTTTCATGCAGGTAGAAAAAGAATAATTAAATTTAGAAAAAATGGCAAAAGAAGTTGAAGCTCTTATTAAACTGCAGATAAAAGCCGGAGCTGCCAATCCTTCGCCGCCTATTGGACCTGCTTTAGGTTCTAAAGGTGTAAATATCATGGAGTTCTGTAAGCAATTTAATGCAAGAACTCAAGATATGGGAGGAAAGATAATTCCGGTGATTATCCAAGTTTATGGGGATAAATCATTTGATTTTATCACCAAACAGCCCCCTGTTGCAATTCAACTTTTGGAAGCAGCAAAGTTGAAGTCCGGTTCACCGGAACCTAACCGTAAAAAAGTTGGTTCTGTAACTTGGGATCAGGTGCGTGAGATTGCACAAATTAAAATGAGCGATCTGAATGCTTTTGAAATTGAAAAAGCGATGAGTATGGTGGCAGGAACTGCCAGAAGTATGGGGATCACCGTTACCGGTGAAAGACCTTTTTAATGAATTTGTAAAGTTCAAACGAAATGAGTAAACTGACAAAGAATAAAAAGTTAGCTTTAGAAAAAGTCGACAAAGACAAAGCGTATACCATTGACGAAGCTGCTAAGCTTGTTAAAGAATTATCTTTTACTAAGTTTAATGCGTCAGTTGATATGGACATTCGTTTGGGAGTTGACCCGCGTAAAGCCAATCAAATGGTGCGTGGCGTTGTAACTTTGCCTCACGGCACCGGAAAGAATGTAAGAGTGTTGGTGCTTTGTACTCCCGATAAGGAGGAGGAAGCCCGTGCTGCCGGTGCCGATTATGTCGGATTGGATGAATATATCGAAAAATTAAAATCCGGTTGGACGGATATTGATATTATTATCACAATGCCTTCGATAATGGGTAAAATTGGTGCTCTCGGACGAATACTGGGTCCTCGCGGCTTAATGCCTAACCCTAAGAGCGGTACGGTTACTATGGAAATAGGAAAAGCCGTTCAAGAGGTTAAGGCTGGTAAGATCGACTTTAAAGTTGACAAGTTTGGTATAGTGCATGCCTCTGTCGGTAAGGTCGAATTTGATCCGGAAAAGCTCAGGGATAATGCCCGTGAATTTGTGGGTATGATTCAAAAACTGAAGCCTTCTTCGGCAAAGGGAACTTACATGAAGAGTGTGTATATGTCAAGTACTATGAGTCCCGGTATTAAGCTGGATATTAAGTCATTACTTGATTAATTATTAACCTTTAAAGTATATTTTTATAATGAAAAGGGAAGAAAAACAAGTAATCATAGACAGTCTTACCGAGCAGTTGCAGTCGTATAAGCATTTGTATATTAGCGACATTTCAGGATTGGATGCCGCTGCAACTCAGAAATTGCGTAGCGAATGTTTTAAAGCGGGAGTGAAACTTATTCAGGTGAAAAACACCTTGTTGAAAGTGGCACTTGACGGTTTGGAAACTAACTATGAAGAGTTGTACGTAGCACTTACAGGTTCAAGTGCTATTATGCTTAGTGAAACGGCTAATGTGCCTGCGAAATTGATTAAAGAATTTCGTAAGGGTGCAGATAAACCGATTTTGAAGGCTGCTTATGTTGAGGAGAGTGTGTATGTAGGTGATAATCAATTAGAATCTCTCGTAACCATCAAATCTAAAGAAGAATTGTTGGGCGATATTATTCTGTTGTTGCAATCACCAATGCAGAAACTTATTTCTTCTTTGGAATCAGGGAAGAATACTATCGGAGGCGTGTTAAAAACGTTGGAAGATAGAGCGTAAATTAAATTTAGATTAAAAATAATTTTTAAATATTTATTGAAATGGCAGATTTGAAAAAACTTGCAGAAGAGTTAGTTAACCTTACTGTGAAAGATGTAAAAGAATTAGCTGATATTTTGAAAGAAGAATATGGTATTGAACCTGCAGCTGCAGCTGTTGCAGTTGCTGCTCCTGCAGCCGGTGGTGGTGCTGCAGAAGCTGTTCAGACCGAGTTTGACGTAATCTTAAAATCGGCAGGTGCTGCTAAATTGGGAGTGGTGAAATTGGTAAAAGAACTCACCGGTCTCGGTTTGAAAGAAGCTAAAGAATTAGTTGACAAGGCACCGGCTCCTTTGAAAGAAAAAGTTTCAAAAGAAGAAGCTGAACAATTGAAAGCTCAGTTGGAAGAAGCCGGAGCTGAAGTTGAACTTAAATAAAGTTACCTATCAGGGTTTTAAAGGTTTAGAGTCAGAGATGGCTCTAAACCGTTTTGTCGTTATTATTGTTTAGGTTCCAAAAAATTAATAAATGTCTTCAAATAATACAACTAAAAGGATCAGTTTTGCATCCACCAAAAATCAGCTTGAATACCCTGATTTCCTTGAGATTCAATTAAAGTCTTTCAAAGATTTTTTTCAATTAGGTACAACACCGGAAAAAAGAAGAAATGAAGGACTTTATACCGTTTTTAAAGAAAACTTTCCCATAAGCGACACGCGTAATAACTTCGTTTTGGAGTTTTTGGATTATTTTGTTGATCCTCCAAGATATACAATTGACGAATGCTTGGAGCAAGGATTGACTTACGGTGCACCTTTGAAAGCTAAATTAAAATTATACTGTACAGATCCGGAACATGAGGATTTTGATACGGTGATAGAGGATGTGTATTTGGGAAATGTGCCGTATATGACACCTAAAGGTACTTTCGTCATTAATGGTGCAGAACGTGTTATTGTTTCTCAGTTACACAGATCACCGGGTGTTTTCTTCGGACAAAGTGTGCATGCTAACGGAACAAAATTGTACTCTGCAAGAATTATTCCGTTTAAAGGTTCATGGATCGAGTTTGCTACTGACATTAATAATGTTATGTATGCTTACATAGATCGTAAAAAGAAATTACCGGTAACTACGTTGTTACGGGCTATCGGTTTTGAAACCGATAAAGATATACTTGAAATTTTCGGATTAGCAGATGAAATTGTTGTTTCAAAAGCAGGTTTAAATAAGGTTATAGGCAGACGTCTTGCCGCACGTGTTTTGAAGACTTGGTTCGAAGATTTCGTTGATGAAGATACCGGTGAAGTGGTGTCAATAGAACGTAACGAAATAATTGTTGATAGAGAAGTAGAATTGTCCAAAGAGCATATTGATGCAATTATATCTTCCGGTGCTAAGACTATTCTTTTACACAAGGAGAAACAAAATCTCGCAGATTTCGCAATTATTTATAATACTTTACAAAAGGATCAGTGTAATTCCGAAAAGGAAGCTGTTATCCATATTTATAAGCAATTACGTAATGCAGATCCACCTGATGAGGCTACAGCCCGCGATGTGATTGACAAATTATTTTTCTCCGATAAACGTTATGATCTCGGAGATGTGGGACGTTATAAATTGAATAAAAAACTTGGTTTGAATACGGATACTAACATTCGGGTTCTCACTAAGGAAGATATAATAGAGATTATCAAATATCTCATTAAATTACTGAATGCTAAGACGGATGTTGATGATATTGACCATTTGAGTAATCGTCGTGTACGTACCGTAGGTGAACAGCTTTACAATCAGTTTGGAGTGGGACTTGCTCGTATGGCAAGAACTATACGTGAACGAATGAACGTTAGAGATAATGAAGTTTTTACACCTGTTGATTTGATTAATTCCAAAATTTTATCTTCGGTAATCAATTCATTTTTCGGAACAAATGCTCTTTCTCAGTTTATGGATCAAACAAATCCTTTGGCTGAAATCACTCACAAAAGGCGTATGTCGGCACTTGGTCCCGGAGGTCTTTCCCGTGAGCGTGCAGGTTTTGAGGTGCGTGATGTTCACTATACTCACTATGGACGTTTATGTCCTATAGAAACGCCAGAAGGTCCGAATATCGGTTTGATTTCTTCTTTGTGTGTTTATGCAAAGATTAATGATCTCGGATTTATTGAAACTCCGTATAGAAAAGTAAGTAATGGTATCGTTGATTTGTCGAAGGAAGGAATAAGTTATCTTTCTGCCGAAGAAGAAGAAGGTTTGGTGATTGCTCAAGCAAATGCTAAGATTGATGATGAAGGCAATTTTGTAAATAAACGTGTTAAGTCTCGTCAAGATAGTGATTATCCTGTTGAAGAAATAGAGAAGGTACAGTTGATGGATGTGGCTCCTAATCAAATTGCCTCTATTGCTGCGTCATTAATTCCTTTTCTTGAACATGATGACGCTAACCGTGCTTTGATGGGTTCAAACATGATGCGTCAGGCAGTACCTATTATGAGACCGGAAGCTCCGATTGTGGGTACGGGTTTGGAAGAATTCCTTGTGAAAGATTCAAGAACTCAGATTGTTGCAGAAGGTGATGGTGTTGTCGAATATGTTGATGGTAAGAAAATAGCAATTAAGTATAACCGCACTGATGAAGAACGTTTTGTTAGTTTCGACAGCAGTTTGAAAGAATATATTTTACCGAAATACAAGCGTACTAACCAGAGTACTACTATTACTTTGCGTCCTATTGTGCGTAGAGGAGAAGTTGTTAAAGCCGGTCAAATACTTACGGAAGGTTATGCTTCTCAAAACGGTGAACTTGCTTTGGGACGTAACTTGAAAGTTGCATTTATGCCTTGGAAAGGTTATAATTATGAGGATGCTATTGTGATTTCGGAAAACATTGTAAAGGATGATATTTTTACTTCTGTGCATGTTGACGAATATATCTTGGAAGTGCGTGAAACTAAACGTGGTGCTGAAGAATTAACTGCTGATATTCCAAATGTTAGTGAAGATGCTACAAAAGATCTGGATGAAAACGGAATGATTCGCGTAGGTGCACGTATTAAACCGGGTGATATTTTAATTGGTAAGATTACACCTAAGGGAGAGTCGGATCCGAGTCCGGAAGAAAAATTGCTTCGTGCGATTTTCGGAGATAAAGCCGGCGATGTGAAAGATGCGTCCTTGAAAGCTTCTCCGTCATTAAGTGGTGTTATTATCGATAAAAAACTGTTCCAAAGAACTGTGGTTGATAAGAAAGCTAAGGCTACAAGCAAAATGTTGCTCGGTGAGATTGACGAACAATTTGGTAAAACAATTAAAGAACTGAATGCAATATTGATAGATAAGTTGTTTGAGCTTACCAACGGTAAAACTTCTCAGGGTGTGAAAAACTATCTAAATGAAGATATTATCCCTAAGGGAACTAAGTTTACACTTCGAACTCTTCAAGGATTGGATGTTATTAATTTGAATCCTTCAAAATGGACAACCGATAAGCAGAGAAATGAGTTAATCAGTACTTTGCTCCATAATTACCTTATAAAATATAAGGAATTGGAGGGGCAGATGAAACGTAAGAAGTATAACGTTACTGTTGGAGATGAACTTCCTTCCGGCATTTTGAAAATGGCTAAGGTTTACGTGGCTAAAAAACGTAAATTGCAGATTGGAGACAAGATGGCAGGTAGACACGGTAATAAAGGTATTGTTTCAAGAGTTGTTAGGGTTGAGGACATGCCTTTCTTAGCAGATGGTACGCCTGTTGATATATGTTTGAATCCGTTGGGAGTTCCTTCACGTATGAACTTGGGGCAGGTATTTGAAACCGTTCTTGGTTGGGCAGGTAAGGCTCTTGGGTTGAAATTTGCAACTCCGATTTTTGATGGTGCCGACTTGGAACAAATCAACGAGTACACCGATAAAGCCGGTTTACCGAGATATGGTACTACATATCTTTATGACGGTGGTACGGGAGAAAGGTTTGATCAGCCTGCAACGGTTGGTGTTATTTACATGTTGAAACTCGGTCACATGGTTGATGACAAGATGCATGCACGTTCAATAGGTCCTTATTCTTTGATTACTCAGCAGCCTCTTGGAGGTAAAGCTCAGTTTGGTGGTCAACGTTTTGGGGAAATGGAAGTTTGGGCATTGGAAGCTTTCGGAGCTTCTCATATTCTTCAAGAAATTCTGACTGTTAAATCGGATGATGTTTCGGGAAGAACTAAAACTTACGAACATATTGTTAAGGGAGAAACAATGCCTCAGCCGGGAATACCGGAATCATTTAATGTGCTTCTGCATGAGTTGAGAGGATTGGGATTAAGTGTTAATTTAGAATAAAATCATTATGGCTTTTAGGAAAGATAATACTGTAAATAAAGCTAAGAGCTTTACTAAAATATCAATAGGTTTGGCATCTCCGGAGGAGATTTTGGAACATTCGAGCGGTCAGGTTCTTAAACCGGAGACGATTAATTATCGTACATATAAACCGGAGAGAGACGGATTGTTCTGTGAAAGAATTTTCGGTCCTGTGAAGGATTATGAATGTCATTGTGGTAAATATAAAAGAATCAGGTATAAAGGTATTGTTTGCGACCGTTGTGGTGTTGAGGTAACCGAAAAGAAGGTTAGAAGAGAGAGAACGGGACATATACAACTTGTTGTACCGGTAGCACATATCTGGTATTTCAAATCGTTGCCTAACAAAATAGGTTATCTTTTGGGATTACCGTCCAAAAAGTTGGATACAGTGATTTATTATGAAAGATATATCATTATAAATCAGGGTGCTGCTGTAGATTATAAAGAGCGTTCTACAGCTAAAATGGAACTTCTTACAGAGGAAGAGTACATGGATATTGTGGATAGCTTGCCGGCAGAAAATCAACATCTTGAAGATGATGATCCGAATAAGTTCGTTGCAAAAATGGGTGCGGAAGCAATTTCCATGTTGCTTGAAAAGTTGGATTTGGACGATCTTTCGTATGAACTTAGACATAAAGCAAACACAGAAACTTCGCAACAGCGTAAAAACGAAGCGTTGAAGCGTTTGCAGGTTGTGGAAGCATTTCGTGAAAGTCGTGAAATAAACAAACCGGAATGGATGATTGTGAAGGTTTTGAGTGTGATACCACCGGAATTACGTCCTTTGGTACCTTTGGACGGTGGACGATTTGCTACTTCCGACTTGAATGATCTGTACAGAAGAGTGATTATTCGTAACAACCGTTTGAGACGTTTGATTGAAATTAAGGCTCCTGATGTGATTTTGCGTAATGAGAAGCGCATGTTGCAGGAGGCTGTTGATTCTTTGTTTGACAATTCACGTAAATCAAATGCCGTTAAGATTGAAAATAATCGTCCTTTGAAATCGCTTTCCGACAGTTTAAAAGGTAAACAAGGTCGTTTCCGTCAAAATTTGTTGGGTAAACGTGTGGATTACTCGGCACGTTCTGTTATTGTTGTTGGACCTGATTTGAAAATGCATGAGTGTGGTTTACCGAAAGATATGGCGGCTGAATTATACATGCCTTTTATTATTCGTAAATTGATAGAAAGAGGTGTTGTTAAGACGGTTAAGAGTGCCAAGAAAATAGTTGATCGTAGGGATCCGGTGGTTTGGGATATTCTTGAAAATGTTTTGAAGGGTCATCCGGTGCTTTTGAACCGTGCTCCTACGCTTCACCGTTTGGGTATTCAGGCTTTTCAACCGAAATTGATAGAAGGTAAGGCTATTCAGTTGCATCCGCTCGCTTGTACCGGTTTCAATGCCGACTTTGATGGTGACCAGATGGCTGTGCATTTGCCACTTGGTAATGATGCGATTTTGGAAGCTCAGATTTTGATGCTTTGCTCCCATAATATTTTGAATCCTGCTAACGGTGCACCGATTACGGTACCTTCTCAGGATATGGTGCTTGGTTTGTATTATATTACTAAGTCAAAAAAGGGTGCAAAGGGTGAAGGACTTCGTTTTTATTCTCCGGAAGAAGTTGTTATTGCTCTTAATGAAGGAGCTGTTGACCTTCATGCGGAGATTAAGGTGAAGATCAGAGATATAGATGAAAACAACAAGCATGTGGTTCGTATGATTGATACCACTGTCGGACGTGTTGTGTTAAATCAAAATACTCCTGATAATTTTCCATATATCAATGCTTTGATTACGAAAAAAGCGTTGAGAGATATTATAGGTGATGTACTTAAAAAATGCGGAGTTGATGTAACAGCCAAGTTCCTTGATGACATTAAGGATTTGGGTTATCGTAAGGCTTTTGAAGGTGGTTTGTCGTTCAATTTGGAAGATGTTATCATACCTAATGAAAAAGAACAACTTTTGCAGGAAGGTTATCAGCAAGTCGAAGAAGTGATGGCAAGTTATAACATGGGTTTTATCACCAATAACGAGCGTTACAACCAGATTATTGATATTTGGACACATGTTAATGCTAATCTTACTTCAACTTTGATGAAGCAGTTGGCATCGGATAAACAAGGTTTCAACTCAATTTATATGATGTTGGATTCCGGTGCTCGTGGTTCTCGTGAACAGATTAGACAGTTGGGCGGTATGCGTGGTTTGATGGCTAAGCCTCAAAAATCAGGTGCAGTAGGTGGTCAGATTATCGAAAATCCGATTTTGGCAAACTTTAAGGAAGGTCTTTCCGTATTGGAGTATTTTATTTCAACTCACGGTGCACGTAAAGGTTTGGCAGATACTGCGTTGAAGACGGCTGATGCCGGTTATTTGACACGTCGTCTTGTGGATGTTGCAAATGACATTACAATCACGGAAGAAGATTGCGGTACGTTGCGTGGAGTGGTTGTGGCAGCTATTAAGAATAACGAAGAAGTTGTTTCATCTTTGTATGAAAGAATTTTGGGACGTGTTTCCGTGCATGATGTATATCATCCTAATACGGGAGAATTAATTGTAAAATCCGGAGATGAAATCACAGAACCGGTTGCTTCTGCAATTGATAATTCACCGATAGAAAGATTGGAAGTACGTTCCGTGCTTACGTGTGAAGCTAAAAAAGGAGTTTGTGCTAAGTGTTACGGTAGGAATCTTGCCACCGGTCGTTTGGTAGAAAAAGGTGAAGCTGTCGGTACAATTGCTGCACAATCAATCGGTGAACCGGGTACTCAGTTGACGTTGCGTACTTTCCACGTTGGTGGTACGGCAGGTAACATTTCCACTGAAAGTTCACTTGTTGCTAAATATGACGGTTATGTCGAATTTGAAGAAGTTCGTTCCGTTGAATATAAGGATGAAAGCGGTAAGAAATATGATGTTGTCGTTGGTCGTTTGGGTGAAGTGAAGATTGTGGATAAAAACACCAATATAGTTCTAGTAACTCACAACATTCCTTACGGTTCTAAAATGTTTATACAGAACAAACAAGAAGTTAAGAAGGGTGATATTCTTTGTGAATGGGATCCGTTTAATGCTTTGATTATAACCGAATTTAGCGGTAAAATTGCCGGTGAAAATCTAATAGAAGGTGAAACTTATAAAGAAGAATCCGATGAAACTACCGGTTTCCGTGAAAAGGTGATAACCGAATTTAAGGATAAAGCTAAGGCACCTGCATTGTTGATTAAGAATAAGAATGGAGATGTTTTGAAAGTTTACAACTTACCTGTAGGTGCGCATATCGTTGTTAAAGAAGGCGATACGGTTAGTGCAGGTAGTACTATTGTCAAGATACCGAGAGCAGTTGGTAAGGCTGGTGATATCACCGGAGGTCTACCACGTGTTACGGAACTTTTTGAAGCTCGTAATCCTTCAAATCCTGCAGTTGTTTCCGAAATTGACGGAGAAGTTACTTATGGTAAAATAAAGAGGGGTAATCGTGAGATTATTGTTACTTCCAAAGCCGGAGAAGTTAAAAAATATCTTGTTTCGCTTTCAAAACAAATTCTTGTACAGGAGAATGACTATGTTAGAGCCGGTACTCCGCTCTCTGACGGTGCTATCACGCCTACCGATATTTTGAGTATCGAAGGACCTATCAAAGTGCAGGAATATATTGTTAATGAAGTGCAGGATGTTTACCGTATGCAGGGTGTAAAAATTAATGACAAACACTTTGAAATTATTGTTCACCAAATGATGCGTAAAGTGATGATTCAAGATTCGGGAGACACTCGTTTTCTTGAAAATCAAATTGTTGACAAGATAGAATTTTTGGAAGAAAATGACAAGATGTTCGGCATGAAGGTTGTGGTTGATGCCGGTGATTCCGATAAGGTTAAGCCCGGTCAAATTATTACCGCACGCTTTTTGAGAGATCTTAATTCTCAATTGAAACGTCGTGATTTAAAAGTGGTTGATGCACGTGATGCTATACCTGCTACATCTTCTCAGGTGTTGCAAGGTATTACGAGAGCAGCTTTGCAGACATCCAGTTTTATTTCTGCTGCATCATTCCAAGAAACTACAAAAGTTTTGAACGAAGCTGCAATTCATGGCAAGGTTGATCCGCTTGAAGGATTGAAAGAAAATGTTATCTGTGGTCATTTGATACCTGTTGGTACAGGAATGAAAGAGATACAGGACATTATAGTCGGATCTAGCGAGGATTTGTCAAAAGTCGTTTAAAATAAAAAAGCACCTTCGGGTGCTTTTTTCATATAATTTATTTACCTTGCGAACAGTCTTTTATAAATAAATATTAAAATTATGGAAAATAATAACAACACAAAATTAGATATAGAATTGAGCCATGAAGTGGCACAAGGTACGTATTCAAATCTTGCAATCATCTCTCATTCAAGTTCGGAATTTATAGTGGATTTTGTTCGCATAATGCCGGGAATGCCGAAAGCTGAAGTAAAAAGTCGTATCGTTTTAACTCCTGAACATGCAAAACGTTTGATGTTTGCTTTGCAGGAAAATATCAAGAAATATGAAACCGTGCACGGTAAAATTAATCTTCCCGAAAACAACAATCAAACTCAGATAGCTATGCCGTTTGATATTAAATCACATGGAGAAGCTTGATAAGGCTAAGTCTTACTGCTTTTTTCGTTTGCCGAATAATTGTGATTTACCTTTTTTATTGCGTATAGAAGAAGAAAAAGGGTTTCTTACTGAAGTTAAGGCTGTGAGTTTTGATAAATCGCTTGAGGATAAATATTTGGAAGATTATCAACCGCTAACATCGTTACTTTCTTCAGCATGTGAGCAGTTTACGGAATATTTCACCGGTAATCGCAGGAAATTTGAGCTACCGATTTCGTTTGCTTCCGCTACCGGTTTTCGTAGGAAGGTTTGGAATGAACTTATTAAAATACCTTTTGGTTCTACTGTTACATACGGAGATATTGCAGAAAGTATAGGCAATTCAAAGGCTTATAGAGCAGTGGGGGGGCTGTTCATAACAACCCGTTTTTGATTTTAGTGCCTT
>JAISHE010000004.1 GCA_031262745.1 Culturomica sp.
TTATGGGCTTTCATTTCTTCGTAATCCTGCATACTTGCATTGCCCATTGTATCACCAAAAAGCAACAACAATCTGGTTTGTCCGTAAGTGAGCGTATTGCCTTCCAAGTGATTGGAATTATAGTTGAAATCAACCATAAATTGCTGATTGAGTGTCCGTTCCTTGTCTTCACTCAAAGGTTGTAAGGACTGCCATTCTTTGTATAATTTAGGTATCTTGGTCATTGTCTTTTATTTTTAGGTACGAAAGGCATCCTTTCTTTGTCTTTTTCCAAAGAAAAGATTTTTGGAGTGATATGTGTGGTGGGGAAAGTCATTTAATGTATTTTTTTACCGCATTATACAGTTTAATAGCATTGTCTAACAAGCATTTGTAAGCATCTGCATAGTTTTCTTGATTTTGAATATCAATATCTCCAGTTTCAAAATCAATTCTCGATGCTTTTTTGCCTTCCAAAATTTTCCAATCTAATGTATCTCCAAAAGCACTTTCAATTTCTGACTTTTTACTTTCTAATTCTTTGTACAATTGTTTATTATCAGGGATATACAAACTAACTCTCATTAAACTGTTTTTTATTATAATTTCTAATGAAAGCTCCACATGAGAATTCCCTATACTAACATTGTACCAATGCTGAGGTCTTGCAGTTCTTTTTCCTTTAAAAGGATTTTTATGTTGTGAACAATAATCAACAAAACCTTCCCAAAAATTAAGCTGTGTCAAATTGTTGTCCGATAAATTTCCTGATCCTGAGGCTTTCTTATATGCTTTAGCCCAATCGTTAGGAGAACAAATTACATTGAATTTTGGAGCAGGATTAGAGTCTCCTATTTTCCAAAGTTCCATTTGTATGGCAAAAATACTCAAATCTTCATCAGTTATCTCATTGAGCCAATCAATAGCTTTACGATGTTCATCTCGCATCTTTTTGAAAATCCAAATAATGTAATTTGCTTCTAATCCTGAAGCATAAGTAATTATTTGCCCCAAATGCTTATGGTCGGTTTCTTCGAGTTGATTTTCAATAATAATTTTTTTACCTGTATTCAGTTCCTCTGCCAAAATATCAGCAGAAAAGCCACCGACATTTGCCTCTGTTTTTAGAACTTGCATATCAAGTCCTATTTCTTCGGCAAGAAGTTTAAAATTATCAGATTCGGCAAGCCAATTCGTAAAGTCTATGGCTTCGTGTTTCCAAATCTCTCTCAATTCCACTTTCTCTATTTTTCCTAACATATTCTATCCTTGTTTATTTATTCCAAATTCTTTAAAATGCTCGTCCGCATTCAACAGCATTTTTGAAAAGGCAAACCATTTTTTACCCAAATCTTTGAGTGAAGCCCCAATGTGATACACGGTGTTGTCAATTATCAAAAATCTGTCGTGCGATTTTGTGAAAACAGTTACGGTAATGGGCGAATACTGCGCATTATGCTTTTCAATGTCAAGTTGCAATACTTTTGAAATTTCTTTTGTATAGATTGTTGCCTCCACATTCTTATCTCTCTTTGCCAGCAGTATCAACACGCTTTCGTCAATGTAGTTGTCTATGAGTACAATTGATTTTTGTGCGGATTTTATCAAATCTGACACGAATTTATAGGCATCAAAAATTTGTCCGTCAAAAAATATTCCCTCAGCAGGAGGCAAAGCCGTTTTTACAAAGAAGTCTATCTTTTTCTCGGTTTCATACACTCTATTTTCCAAATTCATAAATCGTTGATTTATTGCATAGCCTTGTAGGAGGTAAGTTTTTAAAACTCTATTTGCCCACAACCGAAATTTTATACCTTGATTTGACTTTACTCTGTACCCAACCGAAATTATCACATCAAGACTATAATATTCAACCTGCTTTGTTTGTGTTTTTCCCGCAATAGCTCCATGCTTAGTGGTTGTCGCAAATTTTGCGACAACCACATTTTCTGTTTTATTACCATTGTTTGAAAAATTTGTCGGTTCTGCTATTTCAGCTAATTCTTCACTAAGAGCATTGTTGATATGTTTGCCGATGGTTTTAACATCTCTATCGAACAACACAGCAATTTGTTGGCGATTAAGCCATACTGTGTCATTCTCAACCCGAACCTCCAATTGCAGCATGCTGTCCGGTTGGTACAATATTATTTTTCCGTTGGTTTCGGGCATTTTTTATGTTATTTGTAATTTGCTAACAAAGTTATTAATTTTCAAAAATGTATGTTTTCTTTTTATGTAGAGGTATCAGTTCTCTGAAATGAGACCATGATAATTGTCGTGCCAGTGGCACGACAATTTCAATGTCGGGAAATTGTTCGGCAAATTGCATCATACGACGCAAATTTTTCTCTACAAAATTACGTCCGTATTTCTCTGTCAATTGTGTAGATACCGTCGACACAATTTGCTTGCCGTATTCTGCCCGTTTATTTTGCAAAACGGATTCATTAATCCGCTTGCCGACGTTCCAAAACAGCATGGTTAGCACGCTGTTTGCCTGCGTGGCAACGTATTGTCGGCTCTGCTCAATGAGTTTAGAGAGGTCGCTGAACAGGGCTTGCTTTTGGGTTTGTGGATTTAGTGTTTTCGGCATGATGTTAATTTTCAAATTGTCTGTACCTCTGATTTAACTGATTGTTTTGATTTATTTGATTATTGTTGAATTTCGGATTGATTAAGCGTTTGAATTGTAAACTTTTTGCTCCAAAATTGATAAGCATTCCTATTTCGAGATTGTACGCTTCCAAATAGTTGATTGCTTGTGCCAAATGCACATCTTCAAGCGTTGTAACGGCTTTTAATTCAACAGAAACAACTTCTTCAACCAAGAAATCAACACGCCGTATACCAATGTGCTCGTCTTTGTAAAATATCGGCATTTCAAACTCTCGTGCAAAATGTAGTCCCTGAATTGCCATTTCTTTTGCTAACGCTCGCTGATAAATAACTTCCGGAAAACCAGTTCCGAGAATCTTATGCACCTCAATAGCACAGCCGATGATTTTGCCTGTAATATCAGAATACTTATATTGCTCCTTTATCATAATAAATCATGTAATCATTCTAATCTACTCAATCAGGTTAATCTGCTTAATCAAAGTTAAAACTTTTTTTAATATTCTCCTACCGAAACGATTTGACCGATATGATTTACTCGGACTTTAACAATGTTTTCAATTCCATTTAAACCACTTCTAATCCAAGTGATTCCTTTTAATGTATTATTATTTTCAACATTAGTTTCTAAATGGTGTCTGAAAAAATAATCCTTCGTTGCGACTTTCTGCACCCTAAACAAATTCGGACTAATCAGCGCATAATTATCAGGATTAAGCAAATCTATTTCTTGGGGATTGAAACCTGTCTTTTCATTCGGGAAAACAAAATATTCGTTTTGCTTCATGCTGAATAGAAATTCCCAACCCTCACTTTCCTTATAACTTTTGTCAATCACGGGCAACCCTTGATTTCTTCGGGCAACGGCTTCATAAAACGAAACTACATTTTCTTGCAATTCATACTTCTTACTGCCGTTTTCGTCTTCTTCCTGAATGCCTGCTTTGTTCAAAATCGGCACACGGTAAACGGCGACATGGTGATTGTTGCCGGTATTGACAAAATCAACAGGTTGTTTTTTGCCGTCTTTGTCCAAAATGAAATTTCCGTCTTTGTCTTTTTTGTCGTGCAACGATTCGGCATTGCTAATGCCGGTTATGGTAACTCGCTTGATTGAAATGCCTTTTTCTTTGTTCAACCAAATAGGGTTTTCGTCCAAATTGGAGAATGCTTTTTTTGCATCACCGCCAAATTCTTGCAATCGGCTTTCCAACACTTTTCTAACGCCAACATCAACTACTTTGTCAAGACGCAAATCTGGCGAAATATCCTTGCGAATGGTATAAACCGTTTCACAGCCTACGGTTTTAACTTTCTCCGGCAGTTGTTCGGTGCGAGCCTCATTTATGAAAATCGGATTTTTTGCCGGAGCATTTTTACCGCCAAAGGCTTTTTTCGGGTCGTTGTCGAATTGCTGCAAGCGTTTTAGCAATGCTTCACGATAAGCAGGTTTGCTAACCGTCAATATTTTTGCTTCGTCAAAGGTTGTGCCGATTTTTTCCTCTTTGGTTACATATTGCTTGATACTGCCGAAAACCGTTTCCAAATGCAACTGCCCTCTCGGCGTGAATTGCACTTTTTTATTTGTTCCGCCTTTTTTCTTTGTGGCATTTATGTTCTGCGTAACCACTTTGTTTTTAGCCTTAATGGAAATCAGCGTGTTTTCCAAATACTTTTTGGCTTCGGAGCGAAATTCGTTCAGAGGCATTGGCGGAATGGCTTTCCCGTTTTCAAAATACTTGGTTTTAATGGCGTATTCGTTGCTGTTTGCCTTGAAACTTGCATTTTTATTGTTGAAATATTGAATGAAAACATCTTTGGTAAAGGCAACCGTGAGCGCATCCATGGCGTGGTGGCGGTGGTCATTGCGCTTTGTCCAGTCTTTAATGCGACCGACTTTGTAAAAATGACCTTCTCTGTTTTTGTCTTCCACTTCAATATATTCCGTCAAACCGAGAGCTTTATATTTATCCCAGTTCAGCTCTTTCATTGTATCAATCAGCTGCCAATCTTCTCGCAGTTCATCGGTAATAGAGCCTGTGGTAGCCACTACTCGGCGACAAATTTCGTGCAACATTTCCAGCGATTTTTTGGCAATGTATTGCGTGTTGCGCAAGTCTCTTTCTATAAATCCGTCGGGAATTTCGGACTCAGTCATTTTCAGTTTGTTGTATTTGCCTTTTGAAATAGTGCCTGCCGATTTTGCTTCCTCGTTGGCTTCTGTTCTTACCTTTATATTGTACAACATTTCAACTCGGTTCAGATACTCTGCCAGCCCTTCTTCGCCGTATTCTTCTTTCACAAAATCATAGGCGGTTTTATTGACTTTTTTGATATTGACATCTCGTTTTTCAAGTGTTTTATTTGAAAAACTGTCGTCAAAAAGTCGTGCTTGAGGAATAATATGTTCAATATCAAACTCACCTGTGAAAAGTTTTGCAGGAGAAATAAAAGTGCCTGAATAAAGCGATTTGAAACCGGTGGCTTTCAATTCCAACCAAAGTTTGTAACGAATAATATCGGTACGGCTCACTCTTGACAAACCAAACTGTCCGCCTTCGGAAAGAGGCTTTGTCAGGATTTTTTTGTATTCTTCGTGCGCTTTTGTGTTATCGGCTACGGATTTTGTCAATTCTTCTCGCTCTTTGGCGTTCTTTTTCAGTTCCCGTGCCAATTCTACACGAATTTCGTCAGGTTTGCCGTAAGTATCAATAATCGTGTTGATTACATTTATCATTTGGTTGAGAATTTTCTCCACCACAGGATTACGCAAGGTGTTTTTCGGAAGAATAGTGAGTTTATCTTTGATAACTTTATTTTCTATTTCTTCTTTGGTCAAAGAAGCTTTGGAATGTTTGCCGTAACCCGCATATTCAACCGCCACATCGTATTGATTGCCGTCTTTCAGATGAGGCAAAATTTTACGAATTGCTTTTGCCGAAAGGCTTCCGTAATCGTCTTGAAAGGTAACATTTGCCAACATTTGGGCGTATTCTTTCAATTCACCCTCAATCTCGTTTAGTTCAGGAGATTCCTGCTTCCGCAGGAATGACGCTAACCGCTCTATCAGTTTTTCGTTACCGGTGTTGGAATTGTCGCCTTCAAAGGAATAGAGCAAATGCCACAGTTTGTACATTGGTTCATTGTCCAAATTTTCAGCATCGGAATTGAATTGTAAAAAGTCGCTTTTGTAGCCCAAACCGCTAAAAATTTCTTCTACATCTTTGATAATTTCAGCCGCAGGCTTTTTCAAATCCAATTCATGCCCGCTCGCTTCAACAATCTGCTGAAATGCTTTGTAAAGGGTTGCCGTGGTTAAATTTCCTTGCACGGACGGAAAGTTCAAATCCAAGTCTTTCGGATTGTCAAACAATAACTTTAAAATGTCAGCCTTTGTGAGTTTCTCTTTTATGGCAAGTTCGGCTGCAATTATTTTCTTTTCGTCTTCGTCTAAAGGTCGTCTGCCGTTGGTTTCCAAGCGGTCAATACCGTCAATGCCGTCAAATAAAGTCGGAGTATTGTCTTTTAATTTTTTGCGTTTTCCTTTTTGTCCATTAACCGTAACTTCTAAATTATTCAAAATCTGCCAAATTTTAAACTCCTGAAACAACGGAGATGAGCGAGGAATAACACGACTTCCGACTGTTTTTGTTTTCTTTTTGCCGTCAATTTCTACTTCAATCTGACGGCTTTCAAATTCACAGAAGCTAATCAACCCTTTTTGACTTTTTAAACGGCGTTGGTAGAAAATGATTACATCGCAGATTTCTCGTTTTAAATCTTCGGTGAAGGGCGAATTAAATTCGCCCCTACGAAATTCGGCTTGCGTGTCCCATAGCGTATTGAACTCGTCTAAATAATCTTGACGATAGAAAACCATATTGCGCAGGCTGGCATTGGGATTTTCTGCCAACACCGCCATTTGGTATTCGCCAACGGTTTGTGCGCGGTCGGTTCCATCGGATTTTTTTACTCTGTTGAAAAATAATTCTTTGCTTCTATCTGAAATTGCGCCAAGATAGCCACTTGAACCGTTTATTTTGGTATTGATTTCCTGCAAAACCACAACTAATTCTTCTAATTGCAGTTGTTCGGATAAGCCCTTAACCCGCCATTCGAGGTTTTCTATTTTTTGCTCGTTGGTATTACCGTTTCGTTTGAAACCGACTATTGTATGTTCTTTTTCAACTTCAATAGTACGGGCTTCTTCGTTGCTCCATTCGGTATGTTTTTCTTTCCAAACAAAGTTTTTCACACAAATAGCATACACTGCATCACGCTTTTTACCTCGCAGTTCTTCGTGCAATGCCGGAGTAAGAATTTCTGGATAAAATTCCGCCTGTTTTTCCCAAATGCGGTCAAATTCCGTTTGCAAATCGGAGCGATAGAAGTCAGGAAGGTATTTTTTGCCATCTTGAAGTAGCTGCAAGCACAATTGTCCGGGCGTAAGATTTTCGTTGTAAAGTCGTTTGGCAACATCCATTCCGTCAATCAATGCACCGTCTTCCGAGCCTTTTGCCTTACGACTGCTTTTGTACCCTCGTTTCTTGTTAATCATTAGCAATACACGGGCAAATTCTTCCAAAGAAATTTCTTCGGTAGCGGCTTTGGCACGCAAACGATAGGTTTCAAAAGTACTGCGATTGCCGTTTTCCGACAAAATCGTATCGTCCGAAATAAATCCATTGTTTTTCAAAATCTCAATCAGATTTTCACGGCGCAGTTTGTAACGCTGCAAATTACGGCGAGCACTGCGTTTGAGCGTGCGGTCGGCATTGGTGGTAATGCTTTTGCCTTTTTCAAAATTCTGCTGTTCGTCCACCGTAAGCGGATTCACACGCACGCCAAGCCGTATGATTGACGATTTTTCGTTGTCGTTTTCTGCTTCGTTTACTAATGCCCACCCGATAGAGGTGGTTCCTAAATCCAGTCCTAATACTTTCTTCATAACTCCCGTATTTCTTTATTTCGCCGTAAATTTAAGAATAATTTGTAAATATTGAAAAAACTGCGTACATTTGCCCCTACAAATTTTTGAAGCAATTCACAATAAGGATTATTCCGTTGTGAAAACATTAAAGGCGGGGCATTAGCCTCGCTTTTTGATTATCAAGAATGTAAGTATAGTTTGAGGGTTACTTGAAGTTATTGTAAATGGACAAACTATGAACAAAACGGCAAAAAAACAACTCGTCTATATTCCTTTGTAGAGTAATAAACGAGCAACAAAATTAAAACTTAATAGTTCAAATTTATATAAAAAACATTACTGCGGAAAGTGGGGGATTCGAACCCTCGGTACAGTTACCCGTACACCGCATTTCGAGTGCGGCCCGATCGACCACTCCGGCAACTTTCCTTATCAATGTGGTAAAATCAGCGACAAAATTACATTTTATTTTTAGATTATTTCTTTTTCAGATCCGAATTTCTATACCTTCCAAAGCTAATAACCACCTCTTTATCTCTATTCCGGCTGCAAAACCGGTGAGAGAACCATCTGCACCAATCACTCTATGACAAGGCACTAAAATCAAAAACGGGTTGTTATGAACAGCCCCCCCACTGCTCTATAAGCCTTTGAATTGCCTATACTTTCTGCAATATCTCCGTATGTAACAGTAGAACCAAAAGGTATTT
>JAISHE010000007.1 GCA_031262745.1 Culturomica sp.
AGTATTGCTTTTCTGAAAAATATAGACTTACTTTGAATCGATTTTTTGCAGCGTTTTAATGCACTTCGGCTTTGTATAAAAATCAAAAAAGAAAAAAATCAATTTTTAGAGGTGCCCTAAAATATATAATATGGAAACATTAAATCAATTCACGGGACTTTATTCCCTGTCGAAAACGCTCCGGTTCGAGTTGAAACCGGTAGGTGAAAATGGGCAAATAATTGCCGATGCAAAAGATTATCTGCAAGATATTCTGGAAGAAGACAAAAAAGTGCGAGAAGCATATCAAGCACTAAAACCAGTATTGGACAATATTCATGAGTCTATCATTACCGATAGTCTAAATTCTGAGACCGCGAAAAGTATTGATTTTTCAACTTATTTTGAAGAGTATTCAAAGGGTAAGAGGGAAAATATGAATACCATAAGAGAATTAGAGGCAGGTTTGCGATCGGAAATTGGAAAAACTTTTTGTAATACAATTGAAGTGTTTAATAAAAAAGCAAAAGGTGAAAAAGGTTGTTTCCCTATAAATAAAAAAGGAGAAATAGGAAATGCCACGAAAGAAATATTAGACTATGTTAAGGATGAGTGCGGAAATGACACTAATATCCAAAACCATTTGAGTGTTTTTAAAGGATTCTTTACTTATTTTGGGAATTATAACACAAATCGGGCTAATTATTATCAATGTAAAAAAGAGGCGGATACTGCTGTCGCTACAAGAATAGTCGGAGAAAATTTGCCGAAATTTTGCGATAATATTATTTTGTTTCGGAATAGAAAAGAAGAGTATGAAAACGCTTATGTTTTTTTGAAAGAAAACAACAGAATAACTCAAATCAAAGATGCTGATGCCAGGGAATTTATTGAAGCGAAAAGTATTAGCGAAGATAAATTTGATATAAAATATTTTAACGAATGCTTGACACAAAACGGGATAGATGAATACAATAAAATTATCGGGCACTATAATTCTTTGATAAATCTTTATAATCAAGCCAAGAAAAGCGAAAAAGATTTTGTCAAACTTAAGCAGTTCAAAACTCTTTTTAAGCAAATAGGTTGCGGGAAAAAGGGAAATTTGTTTTTCTCTATTGATGATGAAAAACAATTGAAATGCGAACTTAAAAAATTAAAAGAATATGCCGAAAATTCATTTGCTAAAAAAAGTGAAGGGAATGAAATTAAAACTGTCTTGGATTTTACGGCATGGCTTAGGGAGCAGACAAGTTGGGAGGGAATATATTGGAGCAAATCGACGATAAGTTATATTTCCAATGAATATCTTGAAAATTGGCATGCGCTACAAGAACTTTTATACGAAAATAAATCTTGTTTCCACAAAAACAAAGACAAAGAATTTGTTATTAATGATGTAGTTGAATTGTCGGAATTGAAAAGTTGTATTGATGGCAAAATATTATTTCGTGAAAGATTGGGAATTGAGGGGGAACAGAAATTTGAAAAATTGATAGAGTTGCTGTGTGCCGATATCGAGAAAAATGCCAAAGATTTTTTGGATAAATCAGAGTCAGTGTTGAATTTAAGCGATTATAAAAAGGATAAGAATATAATTGTAAAAGAATGGTTGGATTGTTCTCTTAATGTTGCGCGGGGAATCAGAAATTTTGCTGTAAGCGAGAAAAAAGTCAATAAAACTAAAGGAAATTCTTTAGATTCTGAATTATCTAATGCAATAAACACATTGCTTTATTCCGGCGACATAAATTGGTTTGATTATTATGATGCGATTAGGAATTTTTTGACAAAGAAGCCGCAAGATGATGCTAAAAAGCAAAAATTGAAATTGAATTTCAAAAATCCAATATTGTTAGGAGGGTGGAGTGATGGTCAAGAAAAAAACAAAAGTTCTGTTATTTTGAGAAACGATGGAAAATATTTTTTAGGTATTCTAAAAAAACGCAATATTTTTGATACGGAGCAAGCAAATAATCCTATTTATGAAGGGAAGAATAAGAATATAGGTCGTTTAATCCTAAAAAACATAGCATTCAAAACAGTTGCCGGCAAAGGTTTTAAAAGCGAATATGGCAGGAAGTACAGTGAAATAGACGAGCCTATCACTAAATTACAAACATTTATCAAAGAAAATTATCTTAATAAGTATCCATTATTGAAGCAAATTGTCGATGGTTCCTATTCTAACAAAAAGGAATTTGATCAGAAGGTAACTGAAATTTTAACAGAATGTTATGAGTGTGATTTTAAACCGATAAACTGGTCGGTAGTATTAGAACACATTAAAAATAAAAAATTATATCTATTTGAGATATACAGTAAAGATTTTTCACAAAATAAAGGTATCAAGAACAAGAGTAATAATCTTAACCTTCAAACTCTATATTGGCAACAAATTTTTGAAGAAAATAGTCCTATACAGTTATGCGGCGGCGGTGAAATCTTTTTTAGAAAATCTGCAATAGATAAAGACAACAGGATTATTCACAAAGCGAATGTTTCTATTTATCGTAGAAGCGACAAAAAAACAGAAAGTTTGTTTAATCATGACATAATAAAAGACAAGCGATTCACAAAAGAGAAAATTCAGTTCCACATTCCGATAAAAATAAATTACGACAAATCGGATTGTATAAATACAAACGGAGTAAAAGATATTATAACTCCAGAAATCAATAAAGAATTTACTGCACCAAAAATAAGCGATGAGATTTTGTTTTTGGGGATTGATCGGGGCGAAAAAAATCTTGTTTATTACTCTTTGATAAATCAGAATGGAGAAATTTTGCCGAAAGGGCAAGGGAACTTCAATGTTATCAATGAGAAAGATTATTATTCCGATATTCTCGAAAAAACCAAAAGCAAGAAAAAAGCACAGCAGGAATGGGGTGAAATCGACCAAATAAAAAATATCAAAGACGGATATATTTCTCTTGTAATTCATGAAATTGCCGAGAAAATAAAAGGTAAAAATGTTTTTATTGTTTTGGAGGATTTGAATAGCGGATTCAAACGAAGCAGGATATGTTTTGAGCAACAAGTTTATCAGAAATTTGAAACAGCTTTGGCTAAAAAACTAAATTATTTGGTTTATAAAGATGTGGAAGATGGTGTCGGTTCCGCAGCAAAAGGATTGCAACTTACTCCGCCTGTCAGGAATCCCGAAGATATCAAAGGGAAGAATCAGTTAGGTATTATGCTTTATGTTCGTGCAAATTATACATCGGTTACCGACCCTGATACAGGATGGCGGAAATCAATATATTTACAAAAAGGCAGTGAAGAAAAAATAAAGAAGCAGATTTTGGAAAAATTTTCAGAAATTGCTTACGACGGGCAAGATTATTTTTTTGAATATGTCGATAAAAACACAAATAAAAAATGGAAAATGTGGAGCGGTAAAAACGGAAAGAGTTTGGAACGATATCGCTCAAAACGAGGTATCGACAAAAACGAATTTGTAATAGAACAATTTGATGTCAAAGAAATGTTGGATAAATTATTTTTGAATTTTGACAAATCGAAATCATTGAAAGAACAACTGCAAAATCAAAATCCGGCAAAAATAAACAAGCAAGATAATGAAGAAAAAAGGAAGCAAGAAACCGCTTGGGAATCTCTTCGATTTGTGATTGATTTAATTCAGCAAATACGAAATAACGGCGATAAATCTAAAAAACAAGATGAAAATTTTTTACAATCGCCGGTAAGAAATGAGGATGGCGAACATTTTGACTCCAGAATATATCAAAAATCGGAAAAACAAATATTGCCGATAGATGCTGATGCAAATGGGGCGTATAATATCGCAAGAAAAGGTATTATTGCATTTGAGCATATAAAACAAAATATCGAAAAGCACAATTTATTTATTTCCGATGAAGAATGGGATTTATGGCTCAATAAAAGAAGAATGGCAAAAGAAATTACCGGAATTAGCAAAACAGAAAAATGAAAAGGATCCAAGCAATGAAAAAGAATAATCTCCCCACCATCCGCAGTTCGGCTGCCGAATACCTGACCTTTGTCGCTGCTACCGGCGACAATCCACAAAGCATCGAAATGCGTTATGAGGACGAAAATATATGGCTGACACAAAAGATGTTGGCTACGCTCTACAATGTAGATGTACGCACTATCAATTATCATCTTCAAAAGATTTTTGAAGATAAGGAATTAGAACCAATGGCAACTATCCGAAAAATTCGGATAGTTCAAACGGAAGGAGCACGACAAGTTGCCCGTGATGTAGAACACTATAATTTGCAAACAATTATCGCCGTAGGCTTCAAAGTAAATAACGAGCGCGCTGTGCAGTTTCGCAAATGGGCAAATCGGATAGTCAAGGAATACACCATCCAAGGTTGGACAATGGACGTAGAGCGATTGAAAAATGGCGGTTCCATATTAACGGAAGAATATTTTGAGAAGCAATTAGAAAAAATCCGGGAAATTCGCAGCAGTGAACGCAGGTTTTACCAGAAAATCACCGACCTCTACGCCACTGCGCTTGATTACGATGTAAACGCCAAAACGACAAAGACCTTTTTTGCAACGGTTCAAAACAAGATGCATTATGCAATACATGGTAATACCGCCGCAGAATTGATTATGAAACGTGCTAACCATCAAAAACCGTTCATGGGCTTAACTTCTTGGGATGGTTTTCCGGATGGCAAAATCAACAAATATGATGTTTCCATTGCCAAAAACTATTTGCAATTAGACGAATTGGATAACTTGGAACGTATTGTTGTTATGTATCTTGATTATGCAGAATACCAAACCCGACGGCATATTCCCATGACAATGGAAGATTGGAAAAAACGGCTTGATGCTTTTTTACAATTCAATGAAGAAGAAGTGTTAAACGACGCCGGAAGGGTAACGCATGAAATAGCTAAATCATTTGCCGAAAGTGAATTTGAAAAATATAGAATCGTGCAGGATAGACTTTTTAGATCGGATTTTGACAAACTATTGGAAACCGCAGAGTTTTTGAAACCAAATAATAAAAACGAGGAATAACCGTGTTCGAGTATATCGCCATATCCACGCTCAACGATTTCATCTTCTGCCCGTATTCCATATATCTTCATAATGTGTATATGGGTGGCGAAGAAGAATTATATCATGCCACTCCGCAAACACGAGGGAAAGCTGCCCACACCGCTATTGATGAAAAAAAATACAGCACCAGAAAAGACGACCTTGTTGGTTTATCCATCTATAGCGATGAACTCGGTATAGCGGGTAAAATTGATATTTACAAAGCAAAAGAAAAACTACTTGTTGAACGTAAATATAAATTAAAAGCTATTTATCAGGGACAGATTTACCAGCTTTGGGCAGAGTATTTTTGCATGACAGAGATGGGTTTCGATATTGAACAATTAGCCTTTTACGCTATTTCTACCAATCAAACTTTTCCGGTGGAAATGCCCGGTGATGTCGGGAAACAAGAACTAAAAGCATTCATTGAAAAGTTTAAGGTATACCGTCCGGAAGACGCTATTGAAACGAATGAAAATAAATGCAGAAACTGCATATACAACAGTTTATGCGACAAAACAGAATACCATGTTTAGCCATAAAGACATTGAATACCGCTCCATTTTCGTGGTAAATTGTATAGAAAAAAGGAACCTCCGCGTTTCCAGTGGCGAATTGCTACTCGAAGACCTCGAAGCAAAGAAAACACTAACCAAACTTCCGTTTCAGAAAATCTTGGCATTGTTCGTAATTGGACATATAAGTATTACAACGGCGTTAATCGACAAATGCACTAAATACGGTATTCCGTTGGTAGTGATGAAACCTAACTTCCGCCCCGTCTTCTTTTTTTCAATAACTGCCGAAGCCAACTACTTACTTCGCAAGAAACAATACGAATACGAAAAGAAAGATTTAACTATACCTAAAGTATTAGTTGAAAACAAAATACAAAACCAAATTGCATTACTCGAAAATACAAGACTTAAAACGGAATCTATTGCAAATGCCATAGCCAAATGTGAACAGATTTTGAAAACACTACCGAATACGTTGGAATATGATGCTGTTATGGGTTTGGAAGGCAAAGCTGCCAAACTGTTTTTTAATGCCTATTTTGAACCTTTCGGCTGGAAAGCAAGACTTCCTCGTACAAAGGCAGACCCAATTAACAGTACGCTTGACATCGGCTACACAATCTTATTCAATTATATTGAAGCATTTACTCGACTTTTTGGTTTTGACCCCTATCGTGGCGTTTACCATCAACTTTGGTTTAAACGTAAATCGCTTATATGTGATTTGATTGAGCCATTCCGTTGCATCATCGACCGACAAGTACGCAAAGCATTTAATCTCGGTCAATGTAAAATATCGGATTTCAATTTGATAAAAGGAGAATACATTTTAAAACGAGACTTGAACGATGATTATTCTAAGATGTTTTACGAAACGCTAATATCCTATAAAACAGATGTTTTCAAGTATATACAATCTTATTACCGTTGCTTCATGCAGCATAAAGATTCGGATCAGTATCCACGTTTTTTGATTTAAATTTATGACTTATGCTCATTGTTAGTTACGATATTTCCGACAATAAATTGCGAACCAAGTTTGCAAAAACACTTGTGAAACAAGGTGGAATCCGTTTACAATATTCGGTATTTGAGTTCAATAATTCTAAACGAGTCTTGGACAACCTGAAAATTCGCATCGAAAATTATTATTCGAAAAAATTCGATGGAGGCGACAGCGTCTTTATTTTTGAAACCGATGAAGATAAAGCTATAAAATATGGTAATGCTATCCATCGTGATCAGGAACTACTCTTTTTTACCTGACAAACCTACGTCTTTATTTTTGTATTAAATGATATTTAAAACATAACGA
This sequence comes from Culturomica sp., assembly GCA_031262745.1. GTDB lineage: Bacteria > Bacteroidota > Bacteroidia > Bacteroidales > Marinifilaceae > JAISHE01. The sequence continues at coordinate 6,868 of JAISHE010000007.1, forward strand.
AACGTAGTGCTATTGCGGTCTTTGACATATTGAAAATTTTTAATTCATTTTTAGGTGGGGTAAATATATCTTATTTTACGACTTGGATAATTCAAAAAAATTCTACCTTTGCGCAGTCTTAGTGCTCATCGTAGAGTCTAACAGACAAACTAAATTTCTACTATTGTAGATGTGATAACCATCCAGCATCATATTTGTCTGTCTAACAGACAAACTAAATTTCTACTATTGTAGATATTCTTTCCTTAAATCTTTAAGTGATTTGTCTAACAGACAAACTAAATTTCTACTATTGTAGATATGCTGTTATAAGTGTTATGAGTTTGATGTCTAACAGACAAACTAAATTTCTACTATTGTAGATGTAGTTCCGAAATCGGATAGCTACTCATGTCTAACAGACAAACTAAATTTCTACTATTGTAGATATGTTTTAATTATAAAATTACATGTTTGTCTAACAGACAAACTAAATTTCTACTATTTGCACACATCTTTTAACAAAACCAGCGGGGAGCACCGATTTATATTCGGTACTCCCCGCTTCGTTAGTGAGAACTTATATCCTAATCTTATTTTACTGTAATTCCAACGTTACAATGGACTTTGCAGGCAATTTCAACGTCAACACATCCTTGTTTACCTTTGCATCCTTGAAGGGAACTGGTTTCACCGCGTCCGGATGTTCAAAGGTGTTGTAATCCGTCATATCTTTAGCGGTCAGAATTTCACCCACAGCTTTGGTCGCTTTAACACCGGTAAGATTTATAGTTACCGTTTGCTCGTTGTCGGCATCAACGTTAGAAAGCGAAATATGTACTTTGCCGTCCTTGTCTTTGGATGCCGTTGCGCTGAGCATAGGAACGGTGCGGTTGTCGCGTACAGGTACCTCCTTGCAGGTTATATTCAGCGGTATGTAAGTTGCATCTTGGTGTACATTATACATTTTGAAGACGTAATAAGTAGGCGTCAACACCATCGCTCCTTCGTTGTTTGTTAATATCATACTTTGAAGCACATTCACTACTTGTGCGATGTTAGCCATCTTCAAACGGTCGGTATACTTGTGGAAAATATCAAATGACAACGAAGCTACAAACGCATCACGCATTGTATTTTGCTGAAACAAATGTCCGCGCACTGTTCCCGGTTCCTCGTCCCACCATGTTCCCCACTCGTCAAGCAACAGTGCCACTCGTTTCTGAGGGTCGTAAGAATCCATAATGGCGCAATGGCGTTTGATAACATCCTCTATCTCGCGACATTTGCCCATTGTCCAATAATAATCATCTTTATCGAATTGAGTGGCAGAACCTTTGCTACCTTCCCAACCCAATACGGTGTAGTAGTGAAGCGATAAACCGTTCATGCGTGGACCCACATTCTTCATTAGCACTCGTGTCCAATCATAATCATAATCGGTTGCGCCGCTTGCAATCTTAAAAAGCCAATTACCGTCATAATTACGGCAATAAGTGGAATAACGGCGATACATATCCGAATAAAACTCCGGTGTCATATTGCCCCCGCAACCCCAACTCTCGTTACCGACACCAAAGAACTTCACTTTCCAAGGTTTATCACGTCCGTTTTCACGACGCAGGCGTGCCATAGGGGAATCGCTGGCGGATGTCATATATTCAACCCATTTCGCCATTTCCTCAACGGTACCGCTACCAACGTTACCGCTGATATAAGGTTCGCAATTCAGCATTTCGCACAAGTTCAAAAATTCGTTGGTGCCGAAACTGTTGTCTTCAACCGTACCGCCCCAATTATTGTTCACCATTTTAGGGCGTTTTTCCTTAGGACCAATGCCGTCCATCCAATGGTATTCATCGGCAAAGCAACCGCCGGGCCAACGCAACACAGGTACTTTCAATTCTTTCAGTGCATTAAATACGTCGCTACGATAACCGTTGATGTTAGGAATGGAGGAATTTTCTCCAACCCACAATCCGCCGTAAATACAGGTACCGAGATGTTCGGCAAACTGTCCGTAGATTTCTTTCGGAATAACAGTCTTCGCCTCGTTAACATTAAGGTTAACGGTAGAAGTCTCCTGAGCAAGGAGAGGAGCAGAAAAAGCCAACAAAAGGCTGCATACAATGATTTTTTTATTCATAATAGATCACTTTTAGATTTTGTTATTATTTATTTCTTCCAATATTTCAACAGAAACTCTTTAAATGCAGGATAATTCGGAGCTGCCTCATGACCGCCGTGATGACGACGATAACCTATGTCTCCTTTCAAATACGCCTTGTCGGTTTGCGGCATCGGAATATTTTTACCGTTCATATACTGCATATCAGTCATTATAACACCTTTCTTTCCCAAAAGTTCATACACGGGAGAGGCTACTATGGTGGTCAGGAACTGTCCGTAGGTGTCTGTCCACGCATCACCTTGCTCGTCGCTTCCGCTACCGATAAAGATGGGACGCGGTGCGCACAGTGCAATCAATGCTTCGGCATCCACCGGCATTTGTTTCACCTTGCGCGGCATATATCCGTCGCTACTGCCGGCATCAACACCATTGTAGAGCATCGACTTGCCTGCCAACCAATGATATTCGGACACATCCGTGCAGTTCTCCAAATCTTCTCCCAAATGTCGGCGCGACTGAGCCGCACCCATAGCACCCGAAGAACTTGGGAAAGCTGCTGCAACCCGTGTGTCATACGCCATAGTAATCAAAGCTGCCTTTCCGAAACGTGAGTGCCCGCTGACTGCTACCCGTGTGGCATCCACCGGAGATCCGGATTGTTCAAAATAATCTATCATCCGACTGATACCCCATCCCCATGCTACCAACGTCCCCCAGTCGGCGGGCTTGCGCCAATTTCCTTTATTTGCCAAACCTATGATGTAGTCCGTTAGAAAAGCTCCATTGTCGGGCTGCAGCGATAGAGGATCGTAGTAGACGACGCCTATACCTGCCGGTGCCATTGTATTCCACAAATCTTCGTCGGGGAAAATACTGTTACCGAAGAAACGCCACGTAAGATTCACCACCACCGGCACTTTTGTACCTTCGGGAACACTTGCCGGTACTCTAAGAACGGCAGAAATTACGGGTGCATGCTGCAATTCCGGATAAAGAGAGGTATCTATCTCACCTCTCAACGTGTACTCACGGAAAGGAATGGTTGATTGCATTCCTGCACGAGTACGCACTTCCTTGCGCATCACCGGTTCGCTTATGTTCCAACGGATTTTTAAACCGTCGGCTACTTCGGGAATGATGCCGTATATTTGCTGTACTTCCTTGAAAATTTCAGTCCTGCGTTCCTTCCAACCGTCTGCCGTCATACCGGAAAGATCCATCAACGGCAGCGGTTCATAAAAGTCGCTACCCGTGTAGTAATCGCCTTTGGGTTCCCAACTTTGCAGATAATTAGTCCAGATACCGTATTTTGAACGTGCCGTAAAGTATTTCGACTTATTCGGAGCTTCCGACGGTTGCAAATCCGGATAAACAAGTTTCAATTGCTCCATCATTTGGTCGTGGTCAAAACGTGCCGTAGGATTAGCAGGCGGAAAGGCAGGGAAAGGCGAATTATTGTTAACATACTCGCTTTCCGGTGCACCCAGATAACTTGGTTTCAATCCGCCGAAGTCAATAATAAACTTTTCGAAGACAATAGCAGCATCCGACACACGTACACGCAATGTATGTTTATCGGCTTTCTTCATTTTCAACTTTGTGGTGGAGATTATAATACGCTGCCCTTGCCAATCACCCAAAGAACCGTCATAATCGCCGTTGAAGTTGACAATAGTTTCCTCTCCGCCGTCAATGGAAAGTGCATAACGTAGTCCCTTGTTAGCATTGAAATTGAGCGTGGGAGCAAGATACACCGACACATCGACATCTCCCGCTAAAGGTGTTTGAAAATCATATTCCAAATAAACCTGATCGTCCTTTTTCGGATCCACACTGTGCGGAAAGGTTGATACAGCCGAGCCGGTACGCCCCAAATTGGGGATAACTTCCCAATGAATTTCATCGCTACCTTGAGCACGTGCATAGTTCTCGGCGAGCATAGACACATAGCCGTCTCTTTCGAGAAACACCTTTTCTTTCGGTTCCGCACGATAAACGTATTCCACATTCGGCATAATGCTGCGTGGCGGTTCCTGCCAATTATTGTAGCCGATGCGCACCTGATCCATCTGGTGTGCCCACTTACCACCGGCTATTTCGGAATTATAATGTACGGTGAGCAAAGAATCACGGCGGAAACACTCTTTCACCTTGTCGGCATAAGCATTAGCACGCAGATCATAGATTGCCGCATAATGTTTGTTCATTGCTAAGGCGTAATACATCTCATAAAGGTTGCACATGCCGTTTATAGGGAATAGCACAAGTTCGTCGAAGGCATCTCGGTAGTCCGGAGCCAACAGGTTATACATGCGCAAGGCATCTATGGCGAGGTCTTTATAGTCGTCCACCACACGAGCAAACTCATTGTAGTTTTCCAAGCTATACACGCGGTCGGTAAGCAGCTCCGGCGTTATGCGACTGTTATACTTAGTGTAGCGATTGAGCATGTCGGCAATTTCTTTGGCATAAGCTGCACCAAACTGCTCCTTGCTCCATTGTTCGGCGTAAGTCTTCACATCATTAGCCTGAAAACGTTCCGGATTCCATGCAAAGTCGAACCAGAAACTGATAGGAAACTCCATCGGTTTCAGGTCGCCGACGTTCACCACCCAAAGTCGGTCTACGCCGTGTTCGTATGCAAGTTTCATCTGTTCCCAAGTGCGCTCGTTCTGCGTTACGTTAATCCATTTATAGTTGCGCGGAGCACCCACATAATCGAAGTGATAATAAATACCGTAGCCGCCCTTCCGTTTCGGGGCATTCACATCTGGCAACTTGCGCAGATTACCCCAGTTATCATCGCACAGCAGTAGAGTAACATCGTCGGGCACTCGCATACCTTTATCGTAATAATCCTGCACCTCCTTATAAAGTGCCCACACTTGCGGCGTTTCTTCGGCTTTCTTACCGGTAACTTTTTCTATTATTTTTCGTTGGTCTTTCACGATGCGTTGCAGCAGGGCAATGTTGGTACCCTCGCTCATCGGTTCATCGCCGTCGCCACGCATCGCCACAGTTACTAATTTTTCCAAATCCTTGCGCTGTGCCAATCCCTTTTCCCAGAAATCACGCAATTCCGCAGCATTTTTGTTGTAGTCCCAAGCTCCTTTGCCATAGCGTTTCCATTCCTGTTGTGCACGGGTCATAGGTTCATGGTGGGACGTACCCATAACGACACCGTATTCATCGGCAAGTGTACCGTTCAACGGGTCATCATCGTAGAAAGCATTGCCCCACATGGCGGGCCAAAGGAAGTTACCTTTTAGTCGCAATATAAGCTCAAAAACTTTCTCATAGAAGTTATGATTCATGCCACAGAACACCTGTTTTGTCCAACCGCTCAATGCCGGAGCTTCATCATTGAGAAAGATACCGCGATAGCGCACCGCCGGTTCTCCTTCGGTGTAGGTTCCCTGTTTAACATAAATCGCCATTTGCTTCTCCATCGGAACGTCTGCCCACCAATACCAAGGCGACACTCCCATTTGTCTTGAAAGTTCGTAGACACCGTAGATAGTTCCCCGTTTGTCGCTGCCGGCAATCACCAATGCACGATCAATGCCGTCTTCGGGACTGTCCACAATGGTTAATATATACTTCTCAGTTTTATCTCTCAATTGGTCGGCAGGGAGTTTACCGGAGTTTAGAAGTTTGTCGATAACAGACGACTTACCCGCTGTACCCACAATTATAGCAGTACGTCCGACGGCGGTGAGCGGAAGTTTGCCGGTTACTCGCCTGAAATCCTCCTTCAAGTTATTCACAGCTATCTGTACGCCTTTATAATCATCCGCATCGGAAACAATCGCAATCGGTTGACCGCCTTCTGCCAACGGCAAGTAGCCGTCTACGGATTGGAAAGAAACAAATGTTTCCGTACCGGAAAGAAGTTTCTCCGTCGACTGTCCCCATGCGATAGAAGTGCAGGCAAAACACAGTGCAATGCAGAACACCCTTATTTCTACAAAACAACAATTTTTCAATTTTATAATTCTCATCATAGTTTATGTTAGCTTATATTTGCGTTTGATGCGACTGAAAACAACAACGGTTTCATGCGAAGTATCTCGAAATCGTTTTCGCAGTACAAATTTCTTAATAAAGTACAAATATCCAAACTAAAAGCACAAATATTGAATAAAAACTTCCAAATTGCATCCGACAAGGTGATTTATTGCCTTGCTTTTGTATGTTTCACATTGAATTATTCTTTAAGCGAATCTACAAATTCCCCAAACCTCAAAATCTTTTCGCTACTGGCTTTATTGAAAAGCAAGTGTTCAAAATCCTTTTGCTTCTTCTTCAAATCAACTGTTCTCAATAGTTCGGCTGTTGCCTGCTTGAACTCTTGCAAATTATGCACTCCACAACGCTTTGA
>JAISHE010000024.1 GCA_031262745.1 Culturomica sp.
GAGGTGTAACTCGCCTTCTGTTTCTTTTAATCCTACCAACTCAAAATCGCCCGATAGTTCTTCGGGCAATACGTAACGGAATAATTCTTTGTACATCTTTTCTTTTTTTTACAAAGATACGTTTTTTTATTTCCACAGGGTTTTGCGAATGAGCAGCTTAATCTCTGTAAATGATTGAATAAGTGATGGTGTTACCGCCTTGTTTGGGTGTTGCCGTTATTCCCATCAGATTTTTATGGTCATCAAAATTATATGTATAATTATAATTGCTGTTGCTTGTTGGAAGATTTTTCGTGCTTACGCCGAAATAAGTATCTTTGAATAACCCTATATCGAAATGTCCGGCAAGTATCATATTTATTTCCAAATTAGTGTTATTAATCTTTGCACCGTATTGATAAGTTACTGTTGTGTTTTCCGGATCGGTACGTATGCTTTTTATATTACCGTCAACCCACGTGAAATTGTCTTGTCCGCCGTCGGGATAAACTATTTGGAGCAATTCATTTAAGTTTGTGTAATTGTAATTTGTTTGATCGGTTTCGTCGGAAATAGATTTGCGTATATAATTCTGTTGAACAACATATTGTACATGATCTCCGTTTTGTGAAGAAACATCTGTGATGTTGATATTACTTCCGCTTTTTGTAATTCTTAATTCAATAGGTAGTTCGTTGGGATAATTTATTGAAACTGCGGATATTTCATTACCGTTGTAAGTAAAATAATAATTGGTAACATCACCGTTTTCAACTATAGAAAGAGAGCGTACATACGTTTTTTTGCCGCCACCGCCGCCACCTCCACAAGATGCGAGTAAAACAGCTACAATAATGAGAGAGATAAAATTTTTCATATCAAATTATTAAAGTTCAACGATTAAAGCAACAAAATTATAAATAAAATTTGATAAGATTTTAATTTATACAATTCTTTTGAGTTCTTCAAGAATTTTATGTAATTTTGGCGTGCAAGTCTATAAGGAAGCAAGGAGGTTTACCTAATGCTTGCAAAAGTATAAATCTAAATAAAATAATATATGAACGTACCGTCAGAATTGAAGTACACTAAAGAACACGAATGGATTAGTGTTGAAGGTGATATGGCAACGGTGGGCATCACGGATTATGCTCAAAGTCAATTGGGAGATGTTGTTTTTGTAGAATGTGAAACCGAAGGCGAAACATTGGCTGCCGAAGAAGTTTTCGGCACGGTGGAAGCTGTGAAAACCGTATCCGACATGTATTTGCCGGTTGGTGGTGAAGTTATTGAATTCAACTCTACTCTTGAAACTCAACCGGAACTTGTTAATAAAGATCCCTACGGAGCCGGTTGGATGATTAAATTGAAAATGAGTAATCCGTCGGAACTTGATGACCTGCTTGATGCGGATGAATACAAGAAATTAATCTGATTACGATGGTTAAAGTAAAAAGCTGTCCTTTGTGGCAGCTTTTTTCATGTTTTAATATAATGATATGACATTAATAAAATCTATCTCCGGAATAAGAGGTACGGTTGGAGGCAAGGTTGGGGATAATTTAACTCCGCTTGATACCGTGAAATTCGTTGCGGCTTATACTTCGTTTTTGAAAGCCGGAATAAATAAGGAAAATATTAAAATTGTACTTGGCAGAGATGCACGCTTATCGGGCGAGATGTATGCGCGTTTGGTGAGTGCAACACTTGTTTCAATGGGTTGCGACGTTATTGATATAGGTTTGGCAACAACTCCGACAACCGAATTAGCTGTTATTGCCGAGCATGCCGATGGTGGAATTATTCTCACGGCAAGCCATAATCCCAAACAATGGAACGCTTTAAAATTGCTCAACTCAAAAGGAGAATTTCTTTCTGCTGCCGACGGTGAGCAAGTTTTAGAATTAGCTGAGGAGGAAAATTTCGACTTTGTGGAGGTTGATAACTTAGGTGAGATTACGGAAAAAGATTACACGGATTACCATATAGAAAATGTGTTGGGTTTGCAACTTGTAGATGCAGCGATTATTGAAAAAGCGGGACTTAAAATAGTTGTTGATGCGGTTAATTCCGTTGGAGGAGTGGTGATACCGCGCTTACTTGCTGCTCTTGGTGTGAAGGATATAACTTGCATTAACTGTGAACCGGACGGAAACTTCAAGCATAATCCGGAACCTTTGGCTGAACATTTAACCGAAATTTCCGCAAAGGTACGTGAGTGTGGAGCAGATATGGGTATTGTTGTTGATCCGGATGTCGACAGATTGGCTTTTATCAGTGAGAACGGTGAAATGTTCGGAGAAGAGTACACTCTGGTTGCAGTTGCCGACTATGTATTGAGCAATAAAGTTGGAAACACGGTCTCCAATCTTTCTTCATCGCGTGCATTGAGAGATGTAACACTGTCTCACGGTGGAAATTACGGGGCATCGGCAGTTGGTGAAGTGAACGTAGTTGAGGAGATGAAACGCATTGGAGCCATTATTGGAGGTGAAGGTAACGGAGGTGTTATATATCCTGCAAGTCATTACGGTAGAGATGCTTTGGTTGGTATAGGTTTATTCCTTACGCACTATGTAAAAGAAAACAAGAAGATGACGGACTTGAAGGCGTCTTATCCGGCTTATTTCATTTCAAAGAACAAGATACAACTTTCGGCTTCTACGGATGTAGACGGTATTTTGGAAAAATTGAAGGAAGTTTATCGGAATGAAAAGGTTACCGACATAGATGGTGTTAAGATCGATTTTAAAGACGGTTGGGTACATTTGCGTAAGTCAAATACCGAACCTATAATTCGTGTATATTCCGAAGCGAAGGATGAGACTACAGCCAAATCGTTAGCCGATAATATTATATATAAGGTAAAAGAATGGACAAATTAATTTTAAAAGCCGGTAAGGAGAAATCCGTTTTACGCAGGCATCCGTGGATTTTTTCCGGTGCAATTGATAAGGCTGTCGGTCATCCGGAAGAGGGTGATGTGGTGGAAGTTGATGATGAAAAGGGAAATTTTCTTGCGATTGGACATTGCCAAATAGGAAGCATAGCTGTTCGCATACTTTCTTTTGAAAAGCGCAATATTGATGCGGAGTTTTGGAGAGAGAAAATTGCAGTTGCTTTTGAAATGCGCAGAGCAGTCGGGTTGATTGATAATCCGAGTAACAATGTTTATCGTCTTGTTCACGGAGAAGGAGATAATTTACCCGGATTGGTGGTTGATATTTATGCGAGTGTTGCGGTGGTTCAATTTCATTCGGTTGGAATGTGGCTTGCCCGTGAAGATATTGCCGAAGGTATAAAGGCGGTGCTTGGTAACCGTGTTTCGGCGATTTATGATAAGTCGGAATCGACATTGCCTTATAAAGCTGCTATTGAACCTAAAAACGGTTATCTATACGGCAATTCTAATGATTCTATTGCAATTGAAAACGGTTTAAAATTTAATGTGGATTGGTTGGAAGGTCAGAAAACCGGATTTTTTATTGACCAGCGGGAAAACAGGCAATTGTTGGAACATTATTCAAAAGGTAGATCTGTTTTGAACATGTTCGGCTACACGGGAGGTTTCTCTGTTTATGCAATGCGTGGAGGAGCCGAAACGGTTCAAACTGTTGATATTTCCGAAAGAGCGATTGAATTGACCGATAGAAATGTGTCTCTGAATTTTCCGGATGATAAACGTCATACCGCATTTGCGGAAGAGGCATTTCAATATCTCAACAAATCTTACGACAAATACGATTTGATTATTTTGGATCCGCCTGCATTTGCCAAACACCAAAATGTTATGAATAATGCGGTGCAGGGTTATAAGAAATTAAATCGCAAGGGAATAGAAATCATTAAACCCGGTGGGATTATATTCACGTTTTCATGTTCACAAGTGATTACCAAAGATATTTTTCGGCAAACTGTTTTCACAGCTGCCGCCAACACCGGTAGGAATGTGAAAATCCTTCACCAACTCACACAACCTGCCGATCATCCTGTTAGCATATATCATCCCGAAGGGGAATACCTAAAAGGACTGGTTCTTTACGTAGAGTAAGAAAATAAATTAAGCCCTGCAATCGTTAGCGTTGCAGGGCTTAAAAAAATACTCTAACTATCGGCGAGAATTTCCTTGGCTTTGTCAAGAATAGTGGTGTCGTCAATCTTGACAATTCCGCCTTGAGGTCCTTGTTCAAAATGTATTCCTGCCGGTTCGCCTCCGGGTCCGCATGAACCGCCGAAATAGTTTCTAACAGTGTTTACGTCCATGCCCAACTCATCTGCGATGCGTTGCATACTTCCTGAGGGTAAGGAATCTTTGAGTTGTCTCAACTCATTGAATGTCATCATTGTAGCCATATCATATATTTTTAGTTGAATCGTAGGATAAATGTAGAAAATAAAAATGAGATAACCAAATAGATTTTTGTAGTTTTGCAAAATATTCTATAAAATGATATTATGAAGAATGAAATGAGTTTTAAAGATTTGAATATCAGCAAACAAATTTTAAATGCGCTTGACGATGCGGGATTTGAAACCCCTACATCCATACAAAAGGAAGCGTTTCCTGTTATACGTTCCGGACAGGATATGATTGGAATAGCACAAACGGGTACGGGTAAAACGCTTGCATATTTGATACCTATATTAATGAAATTGCATTATGCGCAGGGAAATTATCCGAGAGCGTTGGTGGTGGTGCCTACACGTGAATTAGTGGTACAGGTGTGCGAAAGTGTAGAATTGCTTACGGAATATATGGACATTCGTTGCATTGGAATTTACGGAGGTACGAACATACGCACTCAACAAGATGCCGTTTTCGAGGGCGTTGATTTGTTGGTTGCCACTCCGGGAAGGTTTATGGATATTTATATGAACGGGATAGTACGCACGAGTCAGGTGAAAACTGTTGTGATTGATGAAGCCGACAGATTGATGGATATGGGATTTATGCCACAGTTGAGAAGTATACTTGAAGTGCTACCGGAAAAGCATCAAACTTTGTTGTTTTCTGCAACATTTTCATCTACGGTTACCGCACTTGCCGAAGAATTTATGATAAATCCGGAGAGGATAGAAGTTTCACCGCAGGCTACTACCGTTGATTCCGTAACGCAATTGAGTTATGATGTACCGAATATTATGACTAAGATTAATCTTTTGAAATATCTTTTGCAGAATAAGGATATTTATAGAAAGGTGATGATTTTCACGGAAAGTAAGAAAAATGCCGACAGGATTACGGATAAATTGGCTGATTATTGGCAGAATGAATTGAGTGTGATACATTCCAACAAGGCTCAAAACACGCGATTAAATGCTTTGCGTGCATTTCGTGATGGAAGGGCGCGAATAATGGTGGCGTCGGACGTTGCGGCAAGAGGTATTGATGTTGAGAATATTACTCATGTGATTAATTTCGACATACCTGCGCTGGCGGAAGAGTATGTGCATCGTATCGGGCGTACGGCACGAGCCGGTAAGGAAGGTACTGCCATTAGTTTCGTGTCGGAAAAGGAAGAGGAATTGATGTCGGCAATAGAAAATTTGATTGGTTCTAAGGTTGAACGTTTACCGCTTCCCAATGGGGTAGAAATTTCCGAAATACTTTTGGATGATGAAAAGTTGCAAACCAATAATATAAGTTACCAAAGCGGCAAACCGAGTGGTGGAGGAGCTTTTCATAAAAAGTCGGACAAAAATTCCAAAGATTACAACTTTTCTATGAAAAAGAAAAAAATCATGAATAAGAAGTTTAGATAGTCAATTATCAGCAACCTGTTATAGAATTTTTAGCATATAAAAAAATCGGCTATCACATTTTGAACTTGTGGTAGCCGATTTTGTATAGAGAACGTTTTTATTTTATGGTATTCATTGAGATTTCTACAATCTTAACGAAATCATCGGCTTTTAAAGCCGCACCACCGATGAGACCACCGTCAACGTCTTGCTTTGCAAAAAGTTCTCCGGCGTTTTGAGGGGTGCAACTTCCTCCGTAGAGTATAACCACATCCTTAGCTATGTCGGCACCGAATTTAGATTTAACCGCACTACGTATGAAAGCGTGCATTTCCTGCGCTTGATCGGCAGTGGCAGTTTTGCCGGTACCGATTGCCCAAACCGGTTCGTAAGCAATTACAATATTTGCAAATTGCTGTTGCGGGAGTTTGAATAACACGTTTTCCAATTGTGATTGAACCACTTCAAAATGTTTTGCGGCTTCTCTTTCGGAGAGAGATTCACCTACACAGAAAATAATGTTTAAGTTATTTTCCAATGCTTGTGCCACTTTCTTGGTCAATATTTCATTTGTATCTCCGTAGTAACTTCTTCTTTCCGAGTGCCCGAGAATGGTGTAGGTGCAACCTACGGAGACAACCATTGCAGCAGATACTTCTCCTGTGTAGGCACCTTTCGTTTCGGCTGCACAGTTTTGAGAAGCCATTGCAATTAACGATTGTTCATCGCCTATAACTTTTTTCACTTCGCTCAGATGCGTAAACGGAGGTGCAATTATGACACCGACATCTTTCGGTTGTAGTGCATTTATCTTTTCGTTCACTGCTTTTGCAAGTGCAATACCTTCGGGCAGGGTGGTGTTCATTTTCCAGTTGCCTGCAACAATTTTTTTCTTTAACATAATCTTAATGATTTTTACTATTATATTGTTATCTTATTTTTGAATATTTTCTTATCATATATGCAAACAGTAGAGCAAAATAGGATAGTATAAAAATGTAAATGATATACCTTTCATTATCGCTTCTCATATTGTTTATTGTGTAGGAGAGCAATTCTCCGTTTTGAAGTTCTTCCGGTTTCGGCAAATCCCTATGTCCCCATTTACCGATGACGACTCCTTTTTTCATAAGCACCAAGCCCGGATTAGAGCGTACTATTGTTTTCAATTGTATTTCGTCGGTTGAGCAAAATTCAAAAGGCAACGAGTATTTGTCGGTAACTTTTTTAATCTCATCGCGGTTACTTGCCGTGAGACCGTAGAAGTTGTAGTTTTTTTCCTGAGCTAAGTGAGCAAGTTTATTCAAATCGTCCCAATATTTATTGTTTGCTTTTTCCAGATTGTAACTCACAACAAAAAATGTGTAATTATCGTCTGTTAGAATATCTTCCGTTATATCGCCCGAAACAGGGTGTTCGATAACGAAATCGTGGATGGGAGTTTTATAACCTTCGCTCACTAATTTCTGACTTGAAGAATGAAATTCCCAATTCACCGTGTCTTGCCAAGGATAGTTTGTTTCATCAAAATCTTGGGTTTCTCCTGTGGTTTTATTCTTATAAGTCAAAGTGATTTTATATTCATCCACCGGAGCTCCTTCCGGAGCGGTCATTCCGGCTTGTATATCCTTACCTACGGAATACGGACGAAAATCTACAACAGGCAAATGCCGATAGCAATGCACCTCCAAAGAAAACATCAGTACGGCTGTGAAAACTACGATAACCGTTTGTTCTAAGAAGTTAAAGATTGATTTGAAGTTTTTGCGTTTATTGAAAATTACCAAAATCATTGCGAGTAGGATCACATTTTTCCAAAAAGTTTCCCAATTGGTTAGTATCCACGCATCACCGAAGCATCCGCAGTCGGTTACCGGATTTTTGATTGCAAGAATTAGAGTTAAAGGTGTGAAAAACAACATGAAAATCAATGCACCCCAAGAAGCCGTTCTGATCTTTATATTTAAAAAGAGGCATACACCTACGAGAAATTCAAGTAATGACATAAAAAAAGAACCGAACAGAGCGGTGAAGTCCAACCAACTCATTCCGAAAGCATTGAAATAGTCGATAAACTTGTATGTCGAACCAAGCGGATCAACTCCTTTTGCAAATCCTGAAAAGATAAAAACAGCCCCTACAATAATTCGGAATATATTTGCTAATAATTTCATGGTCAATAATTTCTAAATAGTTAATCGAATAAGTGCAAAAACCGCATAATTGATCATATCATAGTAATTGGCGTCGATACCTTCGGAAATCAAAGTGTCGCCTTTATTGTCTTCTATTTGTTTGATACGCTTTATTTTCATGAGAATTAAGTCGGTATACGAACTTATTCGCATTTTTCTCCAAGCTTCGCCGTAGTCATGATTTTTAGCGGTCATTAAATCTTTAGCTTGTTGGAAATAAGATGAATACAAATCAGATATGTCTTTGTAAGTTTTTTCTTCGTCCGGTGATAATTCCAACTGAATTAATCCCATGATAGAATAGTTGACAATGCCGATAAATTCGGCTGTAATATCCTCGTCCACAAGTTTTTCACCTTTTTCTTCTATGCTTCTTATGCGGTTTGCTTTTATAAAAATCTGGTCGGTGAGGGAAGTGGGACGTAAAATGCGCCATGCGGTACCGTAATCATGCATCTTCTTTATAAAAATATCACGGCATAAATCCATGACCTTATTATATTCCTCACTCGTGTTTGTCGGTTTATAAGACATTTTTCTTAAATTTGGGTGCGTAAAATTACTAAAAAAGCGAGTTTTAACAATATATTTAGACTAATAATATAGTAGTATATGAGAAAATTTAAGTTGGGGGACAAAGTTATAGAGTTTACGAAACCTCTCGTGATGGGAATTTTGAATGTTACCGACGATTCTTTTTATGACGGCGGTAAATATATGAATGAAGTAGAAATTATCAAAAGGCTTAACCAAATAGCGGAAGACGGAGCGGATATTATTGATATAGGAGCATATTCAACTAAACCCGGTGCGGCAGATGTTTCGGAAAACGAAGAACTCATGCGCTTGGATTTTGCTGTGGAGCTGGCACAAAAATATTATCCGGAACTGCTTCTTTCCGTTGATACTTTTCGCTGTAATATTGTGGAAAAATTGAACGCATGCTTCGGCTCCTTTATAATCAATGATATTTCCGGAGGAACGATGGATGACGGAATGTTTGATTTTGTTGCCCGTAGCGGTTTACCTTATATAATAACTCACATTCAGGGCACGCCGAAAACTATGCAAGATAATCCTCACTACGAAGATGTTGTGAAAGACGTGAAAAGCTTTTTAAAAGAGAAAACAGATGCTCTAAACGATAGAAGGTTTGATAATATTATACTTGACCCCGGCTTTGGTTTCGGTAAAACTGTTACTCACAATTATCAATTGCTAAATCATCTTGACGAGATTGCTTTGATGGGTTATCCGTTGCTCATTGGAATATCACGTAAATCAATGATCTACAAATTGCTTACAACCGATCCGCAACATGCTTTGAACGGTACCACCGTTTTAAACACGATTGCCTTAATGAAAGGTGCCGACATTCTACGTGTTCACGACGTTAAAGAGGCGGTAGAAGTTGTGAAAATCGTTGAGGCGTTGAGAAAGTAATTCTCGCAACCGTCTTATTTAAGCTTACTTAAAAATGGGGTTACAATCTGCCAAAGTACTATTCCTGCACTGACAGAGATATTGAATGAATGTTTGGTGCCGAATTGTGGGATTTCGAGGCATCCGTCCGATAGGTCAACCGCTTCCTGCTGTACGCCTTTAATTTCGTTGCCGAAGATTATTGCATATTTTTGCTCAGGTTGTAGTCGGAATGTTTCCAAAGAGATACTGTTTTCTGCTTGTTCTGCCGAATAAATAAGGTAGCCGGCTTGTTTAAGTTTTTTCACAACTTCAACAGTAGAACCGGAATACTCCCAATCTATGGAATCTTCGGCTCCAAGTGCGGTTTTATGTATTTCTCGATTAGGCGGGGTGGCAGTGATTCCGCACAACCATATTTTTTCAATGCGAAAAGCATCGGCAGTACGGAATATCGAACCGATATTGTTCAAACTGCGCACATTATCAAGTATTATACTTACAGGAAGTTTTTCCGCATTTTTAAATTCCTCCGTTGAAATGCGATTAAGTTCCTCGTTGAGCAGTTTTCTGAATGTCATGATAATTCACCAAGTAAAGTGGCTGATGTGCAGGATGTTATTTTGACGTTTACATGTTTGCCGGCTTCTATGTTTTGTGCGGGAAACACTACAACTTTATTTTGACTGCTGCGACCGAACAGTTCTTCTTTATTCTTTTTAGAAACCCCTTCAACCATTACTTCAAAGGTTTTACCGATGTCGCGTTTGTTGCTTTCCAAAGAAATACTCACCTGTAAATCGATTAATTCCTGCAATCGCCTGCCTTTTGTTTCCTCATCCACATTGTCCGGCAGTTTCTTGGAAGCAAGTGTACCCGGTCTTTCGGAATATTTAAACATATAAGCCATATCAAAACCGACTTCTTTCATCAATTCAAGCGTTTGCTTATAGTCATCTTTACTTTCATTATGAAATCCCACAAAAACATCGGTTGAAATTCCGCAATCGGGAATAATCCGGCGAATAGCATTAATTCTTTCGAGATACCATTCACGGGTGTATTTGCGGTTCATGTTTTTCAACACGGAATTACTACCTGATTGCACGGGTAGATGAATTGATTTACAAATATTGGGATACTTTGCAATTATTTTCAAGGTTTCATCGCTCATATCTTTGGGATGGGAAGTAGCAAAACGTATTCTCATGTCGGGCACTGTTAGAGCAGTCTTCTCGAGTAATTGCGGAAAGTCTATTTTGCCGTTCTCATCACTGTACAGATAGGAATTCACATTTTGTCCGAGAAGAGTTACTTCGCGATAACCTTTTGACCACATGTTGATAACTTCGTTTATTATGCTTTTGGGGCTGCGACTGCGTTCACGTCCGCGAGTATAGGGCACAATGCAGTAGGTACAAAAATTATTGCATCCGCGCATAATGGAAACAAAGCCCGAAATGGCGGTTTCATCAATGCGTGAAGGACAGATGTCTTTATATGTTTCGGTTTCGGACAGGTTGATATTGATTGCCTTTTCACCTTTTGCAGCTTTTTCAATCAAAAGAGGTAAATCCATGTAGGCATCCGGACCAACTACAATGTTCACATTCTTTTCTTCTTCAAAGAGTTTTTCTCCCAGACGTTCCGCCATGCAGCCCATAACACCGATGAGCAATCCGCTTCGTTTCTTTTTAAGTTCGCTAAATCCTTCAATGCGACCTTTCACTCTTTGTTCGGCATTTTCTCTTACGGAGCAGGTGTTAACGAGTATAATGTCGGCATCTTCCCGATTTTTGGTGTACTCATAGCCTTTATCTTGTAGTATTGCTGCAACAACTTCACTGTCGGCAACGTTCATTTGGCAACCGTAAGTTTCAATGTGAAATTTTTTTGTCATTATTGGGTATCTTCCTGCAAGGTTAGTATTCAGCCCGCAAAGTTAGCAATAAATTTGTTTTTGATTTGTCGGTCTTTTGATTAAATTTGGAGTTGTTTAATGTGTTGTTATGGAGAATTACAAACTGTCGGCTTTTTATGAAAGCAGCATGGATGAGATTGTTGCTCAGGCGGAAATGTTTTCATCAGGGTTTAATTTGAATCTAAAATATGAGAAACTACCGACAAAACCTGCCGAAATAAAAAGCCTTTTAAATGATAAAATTGTTTTTTGCCTTTTTAATAAAGATAAGATTGATTTTCAAAGATTAATCAAATATGTATACGCTGCAACATGTCCTTCGTTATTGATAGGTAGTTCGGACTTATCGCAGGATTACGCAAATTTGGAATTGCCGATAGATTATAAAATGGAAACTAAGGAAACGGTGGCTTGGTTGAATTTTCTTATGAAACGCTCGAATGACACTTCTTTGGAGTTGATTATTCCCAAAGAACGAGATGAAAATATCAGAAATATGGTAAATTCAAATCTTGATTTTATAGAAAACACATTTCATAAGTCAAAAACTATTTATAATAGGATTACTTATGAAAAAGGATTTGAGAAAATGTTGTATGATTTTATGCAACATCATAGAAAAGGTATCACGGTGATGATGCGACCCGTGCGTACGTTTTCTTTCTTTATTCCCTTATATTTGCGTATTTACAGGCGGTCGGACGTGCGCACGCCGTTATTGTTGATACCGAGAGATGAAAATCTTTATGTGCCTTGTCATTAGCTTTGCCGGGGTAATATAAGTTCCGGCACATGTACTCAAAGTTTTGGCGGGTCTAATATAAGTTTTAGCCCATGTAATAAAAGTTATATTACATCTAATATAAGTTCGGGTACATGTAATAAAAGTTATATTACATCTAATATAAGTTCGGGTACATCTAATATAAGTTTTAGTACATGTACTCAAAGTTCGGGTACATCTAATATAAGTTTTAGCCCATGTACTCAAAGTTCGGGTACATCTAATATAAGTTTTGGCACATGTACTCAAAGTTCGGGTACATCTGATAGAAGTTCTATTACATGTACTCAAAGTTCAAGTACATCTCCCAAAAGTTGTATTACATGTACCCAAAGTTCAAGTACATCTCCCAAAAGTTGTATTACATGTGATAAAAGTTCAAGTACATCGCCTAAAAGTTGTATTACCCGTCATCCTTAGGGTCGCAGACCGGAGGTTATGAAAATCAGGCTCTGCGAGCCAAAAGACAACCACACGGATATGTTGTAGGGGCGTTGCATGCAACGCCCGAAAATATGCACCGACATCATCATTGGGCGTATGCCATACGCCCCTACATTACAGGCGTTGCGGGTGTTATATGGTGGGGCGTGAAAATTTTTCTAACATTTTTTTGCGGATATTAAAGATTATTTTTTACATTTGCATCGCAATAGTTTCTTTGCAAAAACCATGTATTTTTGAGGGTCTTTTTTTTCCTTTTTCGGTCTTTTCCGTTTTCATCTTTGACATAGTGTAATTCTTTAA
>JAISHE010000009.1 GCA_031262745.1 Culturomica sp.
AGTTGCGTGCAAAACACAGAGTAAATACGGCAGAAAACGGAGATTTTACGATTGACGGAACTATAATCTTTGAAGTTGGCGGAAAAAACAAAGGCAATTCACAAATAAAGAATATTGAAAACGCCTATATCGCTGCCGATGACATTGAAACAGGTTTTGCGAACAAAATACCGCTTTGGATGTTCGGACTGCTATATTGAAATTATCGGCAATAAAAACCACACTACAAACGGCTTTGAGGAGAAGATGCAACTTTCTGTTTCTCCTAAGCAATAATATAAAAGCAACTGATATTTAGCATATAACGTCCTAAAATTTTGTTTATAGTCTAAAAATGTGTAATTCTGCATTCGTAATGCAAAATTACACATTTTATATATAAACCTATGATACACAGAAAAATAGAGCCAATAATGCTTGAACTTTTGCATAAATTTCCACCAATAAATGTAACAGTACCGCGTCAATCGGGAAAAACAACTTTGGTAAAAATATAGGTAAGGGGTATAACCGCTCTCATATTCAGAACTTAAAAACGCAAAACTGAATAGCACGAATATTGACTCGGCATTATTTACCGGTGGCTATCCGCGTTTGTACAACGAAGATATTTCTCCGATTTATTTTTGGTCTAATGGTCAAAACTGAGGACATTAAGCCTACCTTAAGAGTATGACAAATCTTCAAGTTATATTTACTTGATGACTTCGATAGCTCTTTTTAGGCGAGAAAGGGTTTCATTTTTACCGATTACTTCTGTTATATCGAAAAGGTGAGGACCTTTTGCAGCACCTACAATCGCCACTCTAAAAGGATTCATTACCTTGCCGAAACTCAAACCTTTTGAGTTGATCCATTCGGAGACGATTTGTTCTGTGGAGGTTGCTGAAAAATCAGTAATATTCTCCAAAATGTGGTATAATTCTGTTAGTATAGCGGAAGAGTTGTCCTTCCAATGCTTTTTCACATCCTTTTCTTCATATTTTGTCGGGGCTTGGAAGAAAAACAGTCCGTTATCAAGAATATCGGCAATGAAATTAGCTCTTTCTTTCATCAAAGAGCAAATTTTTTCAAGTTTTGCATTATCGAAAGTAATATCTCTTTTCAAAAGTAATTCTTTCAAAAGAGAGGCAAGTTCGATATCACTTTTTGCTACGAGATATTTGTGATTGAACCATTTAGCCTTTTCAGGATCAAATTTTGAACCTGATTTGGTAACGCGTTCGAGTGTAAAAGCCTCGCAAAGTTCATCCAAAGAATAAATTTCCTTATCATCGCCGGCATTCCAACCGAGCAATGCAAGCATATTGATAAACGCTTCGGGAAAATATCCGTCTTCACGGTATCCGTGCCAAGTTTCACCTGTTGCAGGATCTGTAAATTCGAGCGGGAATACAGGGAAACCCATTTTATTGCCGTCACGTTTACTGAGTTTACCGTTACCAACGGGTTTTAAAATAAGTGGCAGGTGAGCAAATTGTGGCATAGTGTCCAACCATCCGAAACTGCGATAAAGTAAATAATGTAACGGCAGTGACGGTAGCCATTCTTCTCCGCGTATAACGTGAGAAATTTTCATCAAATGGTCGTCAACAACGTTGGCAAGATGGTAAGTCGGCATTCCGTCGGATTTGAAAAGCACCTTATCATCCAAAGTAGATGTATTAAAATGTACTTCTCCTCTTATTATATCGTTGAGAATAACTTCTTCATTATCACGCATCTTAAAACGGATAACGTATGGCACACCTTCGTCAATAAGAGCTTGTGTTGCTTCCTTCGATTTTGTTAAAGAATTATTTAGATTTTTGCGAGTAGATGCATTATAAATGAAAGTTTCACCTTTACTTTCACACTTACTTCGTAGTACATCTAATTCGGCTGCACTGTCGAAAGCGTAGTAAGCATTATCTGAAGCCACTAAATCTATGGCATATTGTCGATATATATCTTTACGTTCGCTTTGTCTATAAGGACCGAATGACCCACCTGCACCGACTCCTTCGTCTACAATCAGTCCACACCATTTTAGGGAATTTATAATATATTCTTCAGCTCCTTCAACATAACGAGTTTGGTCGGTGTCTTCAATACGTAGCAAAAAATCTCCACCGTTATGTTTTGCAAATAAATAATTAAAAAGAGCAGTACGCACTCCTCCCAAATGAAGTGCACCGGTAGGACTTGGAGCAAATCTCACTCTCACTTTTTTGTTCTCACTCATCACCTTGATTATCTTGATTGTCAAGTATATTTCTATATAATCTCTTTGTGTAACTAACGCCCTTCTTTATTGCCTCTTCTTTTGATTCGATACCGCTCAAAATCTTTTCGGCATGTGAAAGACTGCTATTTGGATCATCACTAATAAGATAAACCGTGTAATTATTCATTTGCTTATTTTTATTCACTAAACCTAACCACACTGTAAATTGCCTATCATTGACGTATATCGTTCTTCTTACTTTTAGCATTACTTAGCTTTTTTGTTCTTGTTGAAATTCAACAATGTAACTATTACCATCAAACAAACCATTGCAGCGATATTTATATAAACCGGAGTGCGGTCGGCCATTGCGTAAAGCACTATGACACTTGAAAGCATTATCAAAAATGCGGCAAGAATCAGAAGTAATCGGATCGTTTTCATTATGTGGATTTTATTTGATTTTCAACAGGATTTGCATAAATTTCAAGGAAAAAGTTGTTGAGTAGAGATTTATTTCCTTCCAATTTATCCAATTTTGCAAACATCACCTTGATAAATTCGTCTTTTTCATTGTCCGTATATTTTTCACCGAATTTATTAACGGAATGCAGTAAGTCATAAGCGATGTAATTATTTGCACTTAGCTTAAAATTGCTGTGAATAATCTTGTCTATTGAAGCGGCAAGTGCATCGGCTTTTGCGCCGTTTGAGGGTAGAGAAGCGATTGCCTCCAACTCCTTATCAAGCGGATTACCTATTACGAAGGCGATATGACCTTTATATCCGAACAGTCCCTGTTTCATGCTGTTCATATCGTCTTCCGGCGTTTTTACATATTCACTCACCGTTTTAGTATAGAGTTCGTATGTTTTCAAGTCGTCACATGGCTCCCATTCATAAGAAATTGATACCGGAACCACATTTAATTCTCGTATATTTTCTTCAAAATCGCCTTTACCGCTCATGCTAAGCATTTTCAATAAACTTGCTTGCGTACGGTCATCACCGTTTTTAGTTCTGCCTTCTCGCTGTGCAATCCAAACGGAATTTTTACCGCTTTTTAGTAATTGACGTATGTATTCCGAGCGTAAAAAAGAACTTCTCACCATTTCTTTAACTGAAATATCTCTTTCTATTGTGAAGCAGGAATTAAGTTTAACCATATCGGTAACCCACGGATTTACAAAAAGATTACTGCCTATCGCGGCTTGTGTATATTTAAAAGAGTTATCAATCAGGAGCATATTCAAGATTGCAGAATCAAGAATTATATCTCTGTGATTAGAAATAAAAAGATACGAACCTTTAGGGTTTAGATTTTCAAGCCCTTTTACTGTTACTCCGTTGGATGTATGCGCAAGAATAGCCTTTATCAACTTTATAAAGAAAGCTGTTTGAAATTCATCCCTGCTTTTAACTTGTTGCAGATTGCTGGTCAGCGTTTTTTTATCCGTTTTTGAAAGAAACGACATAGTCGTCAGAAAATCTTCCGAATGAACTAAACGTTCTACTGCTGCCGGAATCTCTACACCTTCGTAAGGTCTTATTTGAGTGAAATTGCTTTCTGCTGACATTTTATTCTTATTTAAGTCTGCAAATGTAATGAAAAGCCCATAAAGTAGGAACTTTATGGACTTTAAAAAGATAAATTATTATAATTTATTCAACTCTTCCCGGATATTGCTTAAGAGCGAGAGCCAATATTTCCATAGCTTTTTCAAGTTCGCTTATTTTCAACACGTACGCCATTCTAACCTGATTACGTCCCATTTTAGGATCGCTATAAAAGCCACTTGCAGGAGCTACCATAACAGTTTGACCGTTGTATTCAAATTTCTCAAGCATCCATTCGGCAAATTTATCGGCATCATCTACCGGTAACTTAACAATTGAGTAGAAAGCCCCCTTAGGTGTCGGACAATATACACCGGGCATGTTATTTAATGCTTCTACCATAAAATTACGTCTTTTTATATATTCTTCACGAACACTTGTGAAATATTCTTGAGGAGTATCATAAGAAGCCTCTGCCACGATTTGTCCTAAAGCCGGCGGACACAAACGAGCCATGGCAAATTTCATTGCTGCTGCCATAACTTCCTTATTTTTCGAAAGGATAGCTCCTATGCGGATACCACATTCGCTGTACGTTTTAGATAGCGAATCACACAATATTACGTTCTGCTCAATATCCTTAAAATTTATAACCGAATAATGTTCCAGACCGTCATAACAATATTCTCTATATACTTCGTCCGCATACAGGTATAGATTATGTTTTTTTACGATCTTCGCAAGCTCTGTAAGCTCATTTTTTGTATATAAGTAACCCGTAGGATTATTTGGATTTATAAGTACAATTCCTTTTGTTTTTGGTGTTATAATTTTTTCAAATTCGCTCATAGGTGGTAGAGCAAAATTATTCTCAATTGAAGAGCCAACGGTTTTTACTACTGCTCCGGTAATTGTAGCGAATGAAATATAATTGGCATAAAACGGCTCAGCCATAATAATTTCGTCGCCCGGATTAAGGGTAATCAGGAATGAAAATAGTATAGCTTCGGAACCACCTGTTGTAATAACAATTTCATTTTCATTAAAATTACCTCCACGCTTATTGAAATATTCAGCCATTTTTTTCCTGAGGTTTTTATTACCGTCGGAAGCCGTATATTCAATTACCTTTAAATCCGTATTGCGCAGAACTTCCAAAGCACCTTTGGGAGTTTCTATGTCAGGTTGACCTATGTTCAAATGATAGATCTTAATTCCTCTTTCTTTCGCTTTGTTTGCAAGCGGAACTAAGCGACGAATTGGTGAAATTGGCAGTGCTTTGCCTTTGTCCGAAATTTGTAACATATTCTTTATCTTTAATATTTAGTAATGAAACGTATTCTAAAAAACATCGCAAGTTATAATATTTTTTTCAATTAGCGATTAAGCATGCTAAAGATTTGTTGATATATCGCTTCATCGTCGAAGCCACATATTTTGCGTAATTGCTTGGTACTACCGTGTTCTATGAATTCGTCGGGTACTCCCATACGTACAACTTCAGCATTATAATTATGGTCAGCCATAAATTCAAGCACGGCACTTCCCAGTCCTCCTATCACTGTACCATCTTCAACTGTTATGATTTTTGAGAACTTATTGAATATTTCGTGAAGTAATTCGTTATCTATTGGTTTTAAGTAACGAATATCAAAAACTGCCACGCTATTATCTGCAGTTCGCTTAATGACATCAAGGAGATTGTTGCCTAATGTTCCGATAGTGATAACAGCTATATCTTTTCCTTCTGCAATACATCTCCCTTTCCCTATCGGCAATTCTTTGAAAGGAGTTTTCCAGTTTTCCATAAAACCGTATCCTCGAGGATAACGGATTACAAAAGGACCTTTGTTGGGAAGTTGAGCTGTGTACATCATATCACGCAACTCTTCCTCATTCATAGGTGCGGCAATTGTTAAATTAGGAATACTGCGAAAATAAGCAAGATCATAAACTCCATGGTGTGTTGCACCGTCTGCACCTACCAATCCCGCTCTATCCAAGCAAAAGACTACGTTCAACTTTTGAAGTGCAACATCATGGATAACTTGATCATAAGCTCTTTGCATAAAAGAAGAATAAATATTGCAAAAAGGCAGATAACCTTTTATTGCTAAACCGGCAGAGAAAGTTACTGCATGTTGTTCGGCAATGCCCACATCAAAACATCTTTCAGGCATTTCATGCATCATTATATTCATTGAGCAGCCTGACGGCATAGCAGGGGTAATCCCGACTATTTTTTTATTGGTCTTCGCAAGCTCCAATAAAGTATTTCCAAAAACATCCTGAAATTTTGGGAAAGGTGATTTTAAACCGTCGGAAATAATTTCTCCGGTATCAACATTATATTTACCGGGAGCATGCCACTGGGTCTGGTTACATTCGGCTTGTAGGAAACCTTTACCTTTGATTGTTATGCAGTGTAAAACTTTTGGACCGGGAATATCCTTTAAATCTCGAAGCACTTGCACCAGATGTTCTACATTATGTCCGTCAACCGGACCGAAATAACGCAGTCCGAGAGCTTCAAAAAGATTACTTCTTTCAAGCAGCATCGTCTTTATGCTGTTATTGATATTTTGGATAAACCGTCTCATATATGGTTTACCCTTACCGAGTTTACCTAAAAAATGCCAAACATCGTCTTTTATCTTATTGTAAGTGCGTGACGTGGTGATATCCAAAAGATATTTACTGATGCCACCCACATTAGGATCAATAGCCATGTTATTATCGTTCAGTATCACCAAAAGATTTGCATCGCAAACACCGGCATTATTTACTGCTTCAAACGCCATGCCGCCGGTCATAGATCCATCTCCAATCACAGCAATGGATTGTCTGTCGGTTTCTCCTGACATTTTTGCTGCAATCGCCATGCCGAGAGCAGCCGAAATAGAGGTTGAGGAATGCCCTGTTCCGAATGCATCATACTCACTTTCTGTTATTTTCGGGAAACCGCTGATACCTCCCAGAATACGTTTATTTTCGAACGCATCCCTTCTTCCGGTTAGAATTTTATGTGCATAGGATTGATGTCCCACATCCCAAATCAGATTGTCATAAGGTGTTTGAAAAACATAGTGTAAAGCAACAGTCATTTCAACTACTCCGAGACTTGCTCCGAGATGACCGGGATTTGCCGAACATTCGTTAATTATTTTTTCACGGATTTCCGCACATAATTGCGGTAGCACCGAAAGCGGTAATTGCTTTAAATCGGCGGGACTATTTATTTTTTCAAGTAAAGTCATATTATTTTGTAACGATAGTACCTATCGGTTCACCGTTCATAAGCCGTTTCAAGTTACCTTCAATATCCATATTAAAAACTACTATCGGCAAATTATTCTCCTTACACATCGTAGTTGCTGTTAAATCCATAACTTTCAATCCTTTATTGTATATTTCATCATAAGTTATAGTGTCATATTTTACAGCTGTAGGATCTTTTTCCGGATCTGCCGTATACACTCCGTCAACGCGAGTGCCTTTCAACATTGCATTTGCTTCAATTTCAATAGCACGTAAACTACTTCCGGTGTCTGTTGTAAAGTAAGGATTGCCGGTTCCTGCACATAATATAGTTATATAACCGTTTTCAAGTAATTCGATAGCTTTTGCTTTAGAATAAAAATCACCGATAGGCTCCATGCGAATGGCTGTTAGAACTTTATTTTTACATCCCTTAACATCTAATGCAGAACTTAAAGCCAAACCATTTATCACTGTTGCCAACATCCCCATACTGTCTCCCTTTACTCTATCAAATCCTTTAGCACTTCCGCTCAAACCTCTAAAAATATTTCCTCCTCCGATGACGATACCGATTTGTATTCCTTCTTCGGCTATTTCGGAAATTTGTTTTGCATAACTCTCCAAACGGTTTTCATCAATACCATATGATTTGTTTCCCATGAGAGATTCTCCGCTGAGTTTTAATAGAATGCGTTTATAAATCATATCTTTGTGATTAAGTTTATCTTAAAACTACAAAGTTAAAGAAATTTATACTAATAATATAATGTTAAGACATGATTTATGTTCACATACCATTTTGCAAGAGTAAGTGTTACTATTGCGGATTTTATTCTACGGTATCATCAAGCCATAGAAAAGAGTATTTTGAGGCTTTAGTAAAAGAAATCTATGTAAGAAAGAATTTTTTAGGAGATAAAAAAGCGACGAACACATTATATATAGGAGGAGGAACGCCGTCGCAATTAGCGTCAGACGAAATCCACCTTATTATGGATGCTTTAAATGAAAAATTTATATTTGCTCCGAATGCCGAAAAAACGATAGAAATAAATCCGGATGATGTGAATCGCAAAAAACTTGAATTGTGGAAAGAATGCGGTTTCAATCGTGTTAGTATAGGAGCACAGACATTCAATAATGCAAGTTTGAAAGCAATAAATCGCAGACATACGGGAGAACAAGCTCGTATCGCCGTATTACAGGCTGCCGAAGCAGGCTTCGATAATATAAGTATAGACTTAATCATGGGGTTGCCGAACTACACTTTAAATGATTTGGAGAAAGACTTGAAAATTGTTCTTAATCTGCCTGTTGTACATATTTCATCTTATATGTTGAGTATTGATTTGGGTTCTGTTTTTTATAAATGGAGACAAGCAGGAAAATTGAAAAAAGTATCGGATGATGTGTTGGCAGACATGTATGAACTCATGTGTATAACATTGAAAAATAATGACTTCGACCATTATGAAATTTCTAATTTTGCTAAAAACGATAGATGGTCGCGCCATAATGTAGGTTATTGGCAAGGTAAATCATACATAGGTTTAGGTGCAGCTGCTCATTCTTATGATCAGCATAGGCGTTATTGGAATGTATCAAACATTTTTAATTATATAGACCATTTAAATCGAGATGTGAGATTTTATGAATGGGAAGAACTGCGTGAACATGATAAATATAATGAATATTTGATGACAACATTGCGTACAAAGTGGGGAGCAGACATTGATGTTTTATTTGAGAACTACGCATTTGAATGGGAAAGGAGTCAATCAAAAATAAAATCATACATAGCAAACGGTTACGCATATATAAAGGATAATCATTTAATTTTGACGGAAGCGGGATGGTTAATTTCGGACAAAATCATCAATGAATTATTCTTTATCATATAAAATCGTTATTTTTGCGTATTGTTTTAGATGAGATTAAATTAACAAAAAATGAAAAATAAACAATCAGTAAAAGAATTGTTGAAAGCTAATGCCGGTACAGAAGTGTCAATCAACGGTTGGGTTAGAACAAAGAGAGGTAACAAACAAGTGGTTTTCATCGCTTTAAACGATGGTTCAACAATTAATAACATACAAATTGTGGCGGATGCCGAGCAATTTCCGGAAGAATTATTGCGTAAAGTAACAACAGGTGCGGCAATAAGCGTTTCTGGAACTTTACAAGAAAGCATAGGAAGTGGGCAAGCTGTGGAGATACATGCAAAAACATTAGAAGTGCTTGGAGAAGCAGACCCTGAAAAATATCCGATTCAGCCTAAAAAGCACTCTTTGGAATTTTTACGCGATAATGCACATTTGCGCTTTCGTACAAATATTTTCGGTGCGGTTTTCAGAATACGACATGCAATGGCTTTTGCCATTCATAAATATTTCAATGATAATGGTTTCTTTTATCTTCACACTCCGCTTATAACGGCATCCGATTGCGAAGGAGCCGGTGAAATGTTTAGAGTAACAACATTGGATGCAAAAAATCCTCCGTTAACGGAAAGCGGCGATGTGGATTTTCGTAAAGACTTTTTCGGCAAGGCAACGAATCTCACGGTGAGCGGTCAACTTGAAGGTGAACTTGGGGCAATGGCTCTTGGTAAGATTTACACATTCGGACCCACGTTTCGAGCTGAAAATTCCAATACCACGCGACATTTGTCGGAATTTTGGATGATTGAACCGGAAATGGCATTCTATGATATTTACGATAACATGGATTTGGCTGAAGACTTCTTGAAATACCTTTTGAATTATGCGCTTGATAATTGCTTGGAAGATTTGCAATATTTGAGTGCACGTTTACAAGAAGAAGAAAAAAATAAAAAAGCTGACGAACGTTCAATGGAACTGATAGACAAAATCCGTTTTGTCATTGATAATAAGTTTGAACGCATTTCTTATACGGATGCGATAGAAATACTTAAAAACAGTAAACCGAACAAAAACGGTAAATTTCAATTCCCTGTTGACAAGTGGGGGGTGGATTTACAAAGTGAACATGAACGTTATCTTGTGGAAAAACATTTTAAGAAACCGGTTATCATGACCGGTTACCCTAAGGAGATAAAATCATTTTACATGAAGCAAAATCCGGACGGACAGACGGTCGCAGCGATGGATGTACTTTTCCCACAAATCGGAGAGATAATAGGAGGTTCACAAAGAGAGGAAGATATTAATAAACTTATGACACGTATGCGAGAAGTTGGAGTTCCGATTGCCGGTATGCAATACTATTTAGACACACGTCGCTTCGGTTCGGCAGTTCATAGCGGTTTCGGCTTGGGCTTTGAGCGACTACTACTTTTTGTTACGGGTATGAGTAACATTCGTGATGTGATACCTTTCCCCCGTACTCCTAAAAATGCAGAATTTTAATAGATCATAAACTATTTGTTTTGGTGCTCAATCAGAAATTACAACAGAAGTTAGGATTAAGAATAAATCCGCTTCAAATTCAGTTTATAAAATTAATAGAGTTGCCGACCTATCAGTTGGAACAACGAATTAAAGAAGAATTGGAAGACAATCCGCTTTTGGAAGAAGGTAAGGAGGTTAATGACGAAGATGTTGCAGCACAGGAAGATTTGAATAGCGAAGAGGAAGGGAATGAATTGAATAATGATGAATTTTCGCTTGAAGACTATATGGATGACGATGAAACTCCGGAATATAAATTAACCACTTCAAACACTTCAAAAGGTGATAACGATAAGAATTTTGTTGTTGCCGGTCGTAATTCGTTTCGTGAAAATCTTATTAATCAACTTGGGGAAAGAACTTTAAGTGAAGAAGATCACAAAATTGCGGAATATATAATAGGCAATCTTGATGACGACGGTTATTTACGTCGGGATATTGATAGTATTGTAGATGATCTCTCCTTTTTGGCAGGTTTGGAAGTTACTAATGATATAGTTAGCAAAGTACTTTATGTTATTCAAAGTTTTGATCCGGCAGGAGTTGGAGCGAGGAATTTACAAGAGTGTTTAGATTTACAAATTAAACGTAAATTAGAAAAGAATCCTGATGAAACATTATTAAAAGACGCTGAGGTCATTATATCTGATTACTTTGAGGATTTATCGAAGAAGCATTATGAGAAAATAGGTAAAGCTATGCAGATGAGAGATGAGAGATTAAAAGAAGTAATCGATGTTATTCTGAAACTTAATCCTCGTCCGGGTGGTGGAGATGGAGATGCTGTTTTTGAGGGTTCTATAAAGGTTATACCGGATTTCACGCTTGAATTGATTGATGGAGAATTGCATTTAAGTCTTAATGCTGATGATGTTCCCGATTTGAGAATTAATAGATCTTATATTAACTTGCTTGACCGTTACGGGAAATCCGGTAATGAAAAAGAGCATAAAGACGTTGTTACTTTTGTAAAATATAAATTGAATTCGGCTCAGATCTTTATTGATGCTATCAAGCAAAGAAACATGACGTTGATGTTAGCGATGTCTGCAATAGTAGAGTTTCAAAAAAACTTTTTTATGACCGGCGACAAATCGCAGTTGAAACCGATGATACTAAAAGATATTGCCGACATAACAGGTTTGGATGTATCCACACTCTCACGTGTATCCAACTCAAAATATATTCAAACGTGGTTTGGTATATTCTCTTTAAAAGAATTTTTTTCGGGTAGCATGACCAATATGCAAGGAGAAGAAATAAGTACAGGCGAAATAAAAAATGTACTTAAAGGTGTTGTTAATGATGAAGATAAGAAAAATCCTTACACTGATGATGAATTGGTTGAAATCATGGAGAAAAAAGGCTACAAAATAGCAAGACGCACCATTGCTAAATATCGTCAAATATTGGATATACCTGTGGCACGTTTGCGAAGATTAATATAAAACATCGAGTTGAGTTTAACTTTAAGTTTATTTCAATCACAAGGATAAGTCAGCAACCACAAATCATGCCGATCAAGTTCCTTGCGATAAAAGTCTCTTTTTGATATAGCCTGATTTTCATCAGTATAACTTTCCAAACTTACTCTTAATCGTTTGTTAGAAGATATTAGAGAAGATTGATATCCAAGAGCTTGCAGCTCTTGGACTAATTTCTCTGCATTAGAGCGATTGTTTTCCGTGTAACTTGCCACTATAATATGGAAACGAGTATCATGCTCCTTTTTAGGTTGTGCTTTCTCGGTTTTGTCCGTGTCATCAGGCTTAGAAATATTCGTCTGTGGAGCTTCTTTAACTACTCTAACTACTGCAACATCGGAAAGATATTCTGCCGGTAGTTTATCGTTTCTACATCCTGCGGTAATGAACAATAGCAAAAAGATGAAAACAAGATGTTTGATTTGCATAATGTGCGGTTAATTAATGTTTTGAATTATAAACCCAAGTACCTTCTTTGCCTTTTTCTTTCTTTATATCTTCCAAAGCAGTTAGAGCTTCTTGCTTAGTAGGGAAACCGTCGTATGAAACGAGATAAAGATTTTCATAATAGGTAAGCACCTTAGAATCATAACCATTATCATTCAATTTTGCAGAAAGTTTATCGGCATTTTCTTTATACTCAAAGCATCCCGCAATCAGAAAAAAGTTTTGGATCTTAGGTTTCTTTACTTCTACAACCGGAGCAGGAGGTGGTGGTGGCGGAGCTTGTTCAACCGGAGCAGGAGGTGGCGGTGGAGTAGGTTTTTCTTTGCATGCGACTAAACTTAAGAGTGCAAGCGAAAGCAATAAAATACTACAATTTTTCATGATGATAATATTTAAATCTTTTGACTTTAAACGAATTAACCATTTATAAACGACAAATTTAGAAAATAATATGGGAAATTCTATAATTAGAACTATTTTTGTTGATATATTTCTGAAAAAATTTATTCATGTGTAGATTTTACGTGATTTTATTCGGTATTGTTACGCTATTTCCCTCATGCAGAGATACAAATCGGGAACTTACCATAAGAACTGATTTAGGTGATATAAAAGTATGTCTCTATGATACAACTCACTTACATAGAGATAATTTCTTGAAGTTATCTAAAGAAGGTTATTATGATAATTTGCTTTTTCACAGAGTAATCAAGAACTTTGTTATTCAAGCGGGCGATCCTAATTCACGCAATGCTCCGAGGGAATTACCACTTGGTAATGGAGATGTCGGTTATACATTACCGGCGGAAATATATCCGAAATATTTCCATAAGAAAGGAGTTTTGGCTGCTGCAAGAGAGTCTGACGATGTAAATCCCGCAAGGAATTCGAGCGGAGGACATTTTTATATTGTTATTGGCAAAGTGTTCACAGAGAGTGAATTGGATTCTACGGTTATGTTAATAAATGAACGTCGCCATAAAGCTATTTTTGATCGTCTACGAAATAAATATTCTACAGAAATTTCGCAATATTCTGCTGTGAATAATTTTAATGCTTTGCAGGAATTGGCTCATCGTATTTCCTTAGAAACTCGTGAATTATTTGAGAAAAAGAAATTAGAACTTTCTCCGGAGCAGAAAGAAGCCTACACTACAATTGGCGGTGTGCCGAGTTTAGATGGTCAGTACACTGTTTTTGGAGAAGTTACGGCAGGTATGGATGTTGTAGAAAAAATTTCGGAAATGTCTACCGATGAAAATGACAGACCGTTAAGAGATATTGTTATAAAAGAAATAAAATGAGATACTTATGAAAAGAATTATTGTATTGTTTTTAGTTTTTAGCTTAGTTGGAGAATTGCAGGCAAAGAAATACAAGGATGTTGTTTTGGAAACTTCTTTGGGGAATATTAAGATTGAGTTATATGACGACACTCCGAAGCATAGTGAGAACTTTGTGAAATTAGTGGAATCAGGACACTATAACGAAATGTTGTTTCATCGTGTGATAAAAGATTTTATGATACAAAGTGGTTCGAGTGATTCCCGTAACGCTAAGAAAGGCGTTTTGCTCGGTAGAGGACAAGAAATTACATATACGATACCTGCAGAATTCAAACCTAACCACTTGCATGTTAAAGGTGCTTTGGCAGCGGCTCGACAAGGAGATCAAATGAATCCGACAAAAGCATCTTCAGGTGAGCAATTTTATATTGTGCAGGGCAAGAAATATACTGATGAGGAGTTGGATATGTTTGAAGCAAATCGTTTGAATGTGGCAAAAAATAATATGGCAAGAAATCTTTTGCAGTCACGTTTTGCCGAATTGCAACGCTATAAAGATGCTAATAATCGAGCAAAATCGGATAGTGTGATTTATTCTATACAGATACAAGTTGAGGAACATTTTGCCGATAAAGAAAAGCGATATACGATACCCGTAGATGTGCGTGAATTATATAAGACCATTGGCGGAACGCCTTTTTTAGATGGTGAATATACAGTATATGGTATGGTTGTCAGTGGTTTAGATGTAGTTGATAAAATTGCTGCTCAAAGCACGGATGCAAATAATCGTCCGGCAGAAGATGTGAAGATTATCAAGGCATATACGGTGAATAATTAAATACCCGTTATCTTCTTGATTTCATGTAATTTATTAAGAGCTTCGAGAGGGGTGAGATTATCTATATTAAGACCTGCGATTTCATCTCGTATTTGAGTGAGAACAGGATCATCCATCTGAAAGAAGCTCAACTGCATACCTTCTCTCACATGAGCTATTTGTTTAACGCTTTTCTTATTTATTTCGCCGGTTTTGTCTCTGTCGGTTTCGAGCTGTTTAAGAATTTCTTCGGCTCTCCGTGTAACTGATATAGGTAAGCCTGCCATTCGTCCTACTTGGATACCGAAAGAATGGTTTGAACCTCCTTTTACTAATTTTCGTAGGAAAACTACATTGTTATTCACTTCCTTTACCGATACATTGTAGTTTTTTATTCGTTTGAAGGAATGTTCCATTTCGTTCAACTCATGGTAATGGGTGGCAAAGAGAGTTTTCGGTCGCCATTTAGGATGTTCGTGCAGATATTCCACAATTGCCCATGCAATGGAGATACCGTCATAAGTGGAAGTGCCACGTCCGAGTTCATCGAAAAGTATCAAACTTCTCTCCGATATGTTGTTAAGAATATTTGCCGCTTCATTCATCTCCACCATAAAAGTAGATTCTCCTTGCGATATATTGTCGGATGCACCTACACGTGTGAATATTTTGTCCACATAACCGATTTCTGCCTTACTTGCAGGTACAAAACAACCAGCCTGAGCCATAATCACAATGAGAGCAGTTTGTCGCAAAAGAGCCGACTTACCTGCCATATTAGGTCCCGTGATTATGATAATTTGCTGTTGCTTATCATCTAAAAATACGTCATTATCAATATATTCCTCTCCGGCAGGTAGCATACGTTCTATAACGGGATGACGTCCCTTGTTGATATTTATGACGTTAGTTTCATTAATTTGAGGTTTTGTGTAATTGTTTGATATAGATACTTCTGCAAAAGAGAGAAGCGTATCTATGGAGCCGATAATTTGAGCATTAACTTGAAGTTTATGTATATAAGATAATGATTTGAGGATGAGGTTATTGAATATGTCTATTTCAAGTTCTGTAATACGTTCTTCGGCTCCTAATATTTTATCTTCGTATTCTTTTAGTTCGGGAGTAATAAAACGTTCACCGTTTGTGAGAGTTTGTTTTCGTATCCATGTTGCAGGAGCCTTGTGTTGGTGAGCTTTTGTAATTTCAATATAGTAACCGAAAACGTTATTGAAACCGATTTTTAAAGATGGAATGCCGGTGGCTTCGATTTCTCTTTGTTGCATTTTTAGAAGTAGTTCCTTACCGTTTTCTTTAATATCACGCAATTCGTCAAGTTCCGTATTCACTCCCTTTGCAATAGCCATTCCTTTGTTTATAGCTTGCGGAGCATTATTATTAAGTGTTTGTTGTATATTATCATGCAGTTCTTTACAATCATCTAAGTTTAGTATCAATTGAAGTAAATCATTATTGGAAATATTTTCACATAGTTCACGTATTAAAGGAATAGATGAAATGGCAATCTTGAGTTGAACCATTTCTCTGGGAGTTATTCTTTGTGAAGAAATCTTTGAAGCAAGTCTTTCCAAATCACCGATAGTGCGCAATTGTGTTTCTAATTCCAAACGTTCATAGTCATGATTTATAAAACATTCGGTGATACTGAGACGACAGTTAATTTGTTCTATCGATTTTAGAGGCATTGAAAGCCAACGTTTTATTGTACGTCCCCCCATAGGTGTGATGGTAGCATCAAGAATATCTGCAAGTGATTTACCACCTTCAAAAGAAGAGTGTAGAATTTCGAGATTTCTGAGGGTGAATTTATCTAAAAGGACATATTTAGATTCGTCAATACGTGAAATAGCAGTTATATGGCTCACCATGTCGTGTTTGGTGATTTCAAGATAATGTAATGCCGCACCTGCCGCAGATATTCCCAAAGTCATATTATTGATACCGAAGCCTTTAAGCGAATTCACTCCAAAGTGATTTATTAACTTATCTTTTGTGGCTTCGTATTCAAAAAACCATTCTTCCAGCGGATATATATAGTATTTGTTACCGAACAATTGTTTAAATTCGGCTTCATGTCCTTTGGGATAAATAACCTCTTTCGGTTGAAAGCTGTTTAAAATCTTGTCAATAACTGCAATCTCGCCTTCTGTTGTAAGAAACTCACCTGTTGAGAGATCAAGTAATGCAACGGCTGCTTCGTTTTTTTGGAAATATACGGCAGCAAGAAATATATTGCTTTTATTGTCCAAAGAATACTCACCATAAGAAACACCGGGCGTAACAAGTTCAATAACACCTCGTTTAACCAATTTTTTAGTTTTTTTCGGATCTTCCAACTGTTCGCATATCGCAACTCTTTGACCGGCACGCACAAGTTTCGGCAGGTATGTGTCTATGGCATGGTATGGAAATCCGGCGAGTTCGCTTTCACCGGGAGTGCCGGCTGCACGACGAGTGAGAGTTATGCCGAGAATTTTTGATGTTATAACGGCGTCCTTTCCGAAAGTTTCGTAGAAATCTCCCATTCTGAACAGCATAATGGCGTCAGGATATTTTGATTTCATGAGACCGTATTGCTTCATTAACGGAGTTTCAATATTGTTGGAAGTTGCCATGTTAGGGGAGATATTAGTTACACTCATGGCAAAATTACAACAATTTTACAGTTCCTACAATCTACTGTAGTAAGTTTTTAATTAAGTGGAATAAAAAATATGCGAGGGGAATGACCTTTATATAAGTGTAGCGATATAATATTGTTGGATCAAGGGATTTAGATTATATAGTCATTAAACAAATCTAAAATGCCTTGTCGAGTTTTGTTATTGCTACCGGTGTATCTTAGCGAGGATTTAATCATTTTTTCTATTTCAATTTTATCAAACTCATTTTATACATTTCTTTTGTTTTTGAGACAGCCTCCGCTCTCGGTAGCTCTGCTACCTGCCAGCCGACAAGCCGGCTGGTTACTAAACTATACTGCCTACGGTAGCTTGCTCATCAAGTTGCACCATAATAAACTTACGATTGCCACTTCTAATTCTTTGATCTTTTGTACCTACGCACGGCGTGAGACGGTTTTATTTCCCTGCAAAAGGCAGGCGGCTTTGTTCGCATTCTATTTCGTTTAATTCTTCAAGAATTAGGCGGTCGCGGAAGAGACCGATGCCTGTGGCGCAGGGACCAAAGTATATTTTCTGCACGTGTCTGCTCACTTCGCCTGCCTCAATATACATCCATTCCGAGCCATCCATTTTAATTTTCTTGTCTTTATTATCCAGTTTTTCCACATTGATAATTCGGCATTCTTGCTCTTCTTTGAAAGCGCAGTGCTTTACAAGGTAACGCAGATTGATTAGCATTTCTGTCAGTATTTCCCATTTATTATCCTCAGGTATATTCTTTATGGCTCCTTCCAATTCCTTAAACTTTTCTACAATACTTTCTAATGTTTTGGTTAGGCTTTCTTGGTACTTATTGAATTTTTCTTTTGCTTCTTTACCATAAGCCGTATAAAATGAAAGAATATCCCTATGCCCCAGCGATATGATATTGTGAGATTCGAGGTCTATGTAAATGCAACGATACAATGTGGGGCGCGACAGGTCTGTCTGTTTGGGTGCTTCAATTCCTTTATTTGCATTTTTTGTCATTAGGGATGACGAATGTTCCTCGTCTGCAAAAAAACTGTCTTTGAAAACTAAATTCACGCCGGTGCCTTCTTTGCCCTCATACTTGCCATAGAGGCGAAACTGATTCAAACTGTTGTGATTGAAACTAAAGCAGCCCACAAACGCCTGATAGTCGGAGCGTGTATATTCCCAGTCAATCGCCGAAGCGTTGTCGGAAAGGTACTCTATCAGCGTTTTCCCTTCTTGCGGGTCGTTGGTAGTTACAATAGAATTTTGCCGAAATTGCGACCGCTTGCCTTCTTTTTCAAATAAAAGCGTCTCCGCCACATTTCTCTGCGTGTAGTAGGCCACATTTTGCTCATTAGAATTTGTTACTTTCAAAAGTTCTACAATATCATTTGCTGTGTCATAAACAGAGAAATAATCCTGTTTTTGTTCGTTAATGCCGTATTTATCGCAAATAGCACGAAAGTTTTCTAATAGGTTTAGATTTTGTATTGCCGCTACAAAGTTTTTGTCCAATTTAGTGGCTCCTTCGAAATCTGCTATGGCTTGGTCATAGTAACCTTTATTTTTATACGCAATTCCACGGTTGTTATATGCCGTTGCATATTGCGGGTTTAATTCAATCGCTTTGCTGTAATCCGCTATGGCTTTATCATAATCGCCATTGAAATAAAAGGCATTGCCACGGAAGGTATATGCAAATGCAAATTGCGGGTCTAATTTAATGGCTTTGCTGTAATCCCCCATGGCTTGGTTATAGTCGCCTTTTTGAGCATACGCAATGCCACGGCAGGTATATGTAAATGCAGTATTCGGGTCTAATTCAATCGCTTTGTTGTAATCCGCTATGGCTTTGTCATAGTCGCCTTTTCGAGTATACGCAATGCCACGGTTGTGATATGTTACTGCATTTATTGGGTCTAATTCAATGACTTTGTCGTAATCCGCTATGGCTTTATCATAATCGCCTTTGTCAGCATACGCATTGCCTCTATCAAGATATTCCACTGCTGTCGTATTTGCCATATGTTAATTGTCTAATGTGTTAATATTTATTTGTTTATAAGTTTATAACATTCAAATGTTTCGGTCGTTTCTGCAAATTTACGATTTTATGTTTAATAATTGCTTTAGTTTAGGAATTAAAAATACTATTTTGGATTTACAACAACACTCTTGTATTCGTATATGATTAGGTGCGGACATACCTTATATTTATCGGAGATAAGCATAAATTACTGTCGCCACCGTTTACCTCACCGTGTAAGCAATGGCGACAGAAAATTAAATGAAAACTCGGAGGCGAAAAAGCTATTGAACTATCGCACTCTGAATTTTACCGAAAGGTCCCATTTCTCCCCTTGTGTTTTGCCAAGAGAGAGCAAAGTAAACTACTTTACCAGAAGCCTCGTCGGCAAATTCTATGGTTACCGGAGACCTCGTGTCCAACAATGAGTTCGTGAAATCCCGTATCGCAGTGATCGGTTCATCACTAACTTTCCATTTAACCACAGCTCCCTGAACTCCATAAGGTTTTCCGCGACTTTGATCGTCGGAGTTAACGAAATGGATTGTCAAACGACGTGTTGTGTTACTGTCGACTAACGTTACCTCAGGAAAAGAGGTCGGAACAGGAACAGGAGTGCGTGTCGTCTTGTGAACCGTAACACCCATTGCCCTCCTCTGACCATCGGT
>JAISHE010000029.1 GCA_031262745.1 Culturomica sp.
TCTTTGGTTAGCATAGTTGAATTTTTATAGTTAATTATTTGGTTATCAGCTATAAATATAGCTATTTCTATTTAACTATGCAACTTTTTTTAACTTTTTCTTATCCCGAACTCAGGTTACAACAGTAAGTAACATTTTTTAATATATTTACACACTTTTGTACAACAAATCCTATTATGGCATATAAGAAGCTCGCAATTATATCATCATCCATTGATAAAGTCAACTTGATAAAGTCATTTCTCACAGGAGAAGAGTATGACATTCATGTTGTTTCAAGTGAAGACGGACTTGTAAGTAAGTTATATTCAATAAGAGCTGATTTCATTATTTGGGAGCCGATACTTTCTTCTAAAAGCAGTATGAAAAACATCAAAGATGTGAGAAAAATAGCTTCTTATAACAATGTGCCCGTACTTTTATTTTCCGTCAAGGACAAACAACTTTGGATGAAATATCCTCTTATGGATTTTGTAGATTTACCAACAGATAGGGAAGATTTTTTGTTGAGAATCGACCATTTGAATGCACTTGCCGACATAAGACGTAATTATCGGAAACAAAACGATAAACTTCGACAAACAATTCGCTCACAAGAGAAAATGATTTCAATTATTGCCCATGATTTGCGTTCTCCTATAGGTACGATTAAAATGATTAATGATGCAATTCTCGAAGAAAAATCTAAAATTCGCAATTTGTCTGTTCGCAAGAAATTTGAAATGATAGGAGATACGACTGAAGAGGCTTATAATTTGCTTGAGAATTTGTTACGCTGGAGCAGAAATTTTAGTGGTCGTAACAAAACCGAACCCTTGAGTTTTGATTTGTCGCTTACTATACGTGAAGTAGTTTCTCTTTTTAAGAATCATGCTGCAAATAAAAATATTACGCTAACGAATCATATAACGGATACAACTTTTGTGTTTGCCGACGAAGATATGATTAAAACCGTTCTTAGAAATTTGCTCTCAAATGCAATTAAGTTTACTAATTCTGGTGGTAGAGTGGACGTTTATTGTAATGATAACAGTGATAATGTTGAAATTGCCGTGAAAGATAACGGTCAAGGTATGAGTTCGTCGGATAAACGTAAATTGCTTAAAAAGCAACCGACACAGATGAAACAAGGTACAAAAAACGAAAAAGGTAGCGGTTTGGGATTAATCCTTTGTAGAGATTTTGTTCGTATGAATAAAGGTCATTTCTATTTCGACTCCAAACCGGGAGAAGGTTCTACGTTTTATTTCACTGTGCCTAAGCCGGTTCATTAGTTATTTCCGTTTGCTGATTAGATAAGACTTCTTTCCAATTCTTTTGCAACTCTTGGTACATTTTTAGTGCACCCCACGCATCGGTTGCGGCATATATCATCTGTTCTTCCGAAAGAGAAGTGCGTTCCCAATTTGAAGTTTGTTGACGCTTGGAAATGTGAACATGAAAAATAATAGCCATAAGTTTCACAAAAGATTTGTCTTCTATTCCATAGTGTTCTGCTAAATTTTGCAAATCAATGAACCCAGCCGGAGAATAATTGGTGTTCCAAGGAAGTTTTTTTAAATCATCTCTCAAACCGACTCCGATTTTTTTGTTTTTTTTGTTCGCAAGAAGTTGTTGTAATTGTGAAGGGAAACCGCATTTATTTAAGCGGAATAGATAAACTTCCTCATCCGTAGCAAGTTGTAATAAACTTACTTTGTAAATTTCACCTTTTTTGAAAGCAGGTCTGGTTTCAGTGTCGAAACCTAATTCCTCGCAAGATTTTATTTTTTTTATAATCTTGTTTAAATCTTTTTGATTGTCAATTAGAACGATATTACCATCATAATGCCAAAGCGGCAAATTGTATATTTCTTCCTTCTCAATCTTCATAACTACAAATCGTTCTTCAAAGCGTAAACCACATGATGAATTGCTCTAAGAACTTCGGCAGATGCTTTGCCCCAGTATAATTCAAAATTATCATTCAATTTCCACAAAGATTCTTCAATCACTTCTCGTATACCACAACGGAATGCTTCGGTAAAATTCTTTAAATCCTGATAAATATCGCAAGTTTTTTCGGCTATTGAATGTGGCACCGGACGTTCTTCATATTGTAAATGATCATCAAAAACTTCCAAATATTCATCATATTCACCAAATAATTTATGTAATTCACCGTAAAGATAATTGTAGGTTTCCTCTGTAACCATGTCTTCAGCCAAACCATCGGCTTGAATCTCTACAGTTGGCAACATACTGCCTTTCAGGTAGATTAACGGTATGAATTTTTGTAAACGTAGAAACACGTCTAATCTTTCCATAGTAGGTATTGTTTCAACAAAATCACAATATTC
The DNA here is from genome assembly GCA_031262745.1 of Culturomica sp. Classification (GTDB taxonomy): domain Bacteria; phylum Bacteroidota; class Bacteroidia; order Bacteroidales; family Marinifilaceae; genus JAISHE01. The sequence continues at coordinate 2,340 of JAISHE010000029.1, forward strand.
TTTAGCAACCGCAACAAATTCTATTACTTCTTTTTGGTAGCCAGTGGTCTGAAAATCTTCCATAATTAAATTTTCTACAAAAATACGGATTTTTATGAACTTTCATTCTATTATTTTGCAATAACACATATAGAGAGAGTGTTGTTACTAAAAACTTGCAGCAAATATATATTTCCATGAAATGATAATGTAAACTCTATCAAGCAAACTCTATTTTGCGAAAAAAAACATATCTTTGTGTTTCAATAAGAAGAAAATTTCCAAGTAAAGTGTATAAAGATAAGATTGTTATATTCGGTTTATTACTCGCATGCCTACGACTTTTGTTATTGGGATGCGACTTATATGCACAGGAATTGAGATGCAATATTAGTGTTTCTTCTCAAAAAATTCAGATGACTAATCGTGAGGTTTTCAATAACATGCAACGTGATATGAACGAATTTATGAACAATCGACGGTGGACATCCAATATTTTTAGCTACGACGAAAGGATAGAATGCAATATTCAAATAATTCTCGACGAACAGAGTGGCGACCAATATAGCGGTAGTATGCAAATTCGTTCAAGTCGTCCGGTGTTTAATTCTTCTTATAATTCAATAATGTTGAACATAAAGGATAATGACATAACGTTTCAGTATCGTGAGTTTGAAACATTGGAATTTAATGAATCCGGTCAAAATACGAATTTGGTTAATCTATTGGCTTTTTATGCTTATCTCATAATAGGTTTTGATTATGATTCTTTCTCGCTTATGGGTGGAAATGAGTACTTTGATCGTGCGGAGAATATTGTGGCACAAAGTCAGTCGGCACGTGAGAGCGGTTGGAAATCATTTGAAGGGCGTAGAAACCGTTATTGGCTTATCAACAATCTGCAAGATCGCAGTTATTCCTCTGTTCGTGAGAGTGTTTATAAATACAATCGTCTTGGATTGGATGTTATGTCAGATAATGTAAATGAGGGGCGTAAGGTTGTACTTGAAGCGTTGGAACTGATGCAAAAGGCTAATAGAACGAAACTTAATTCCTACATAGTTCAGGTGTTTTTCGATTCCAAGTCGGATGAACTTTTGAATATATTCAAGCCGGCTTTTGCGGATGAACGTAAGAGAGTGTATAGTATTGTTACCGAAATGAACGCTGCAAATGCTTCCAAGTTTGCAGAGTTGAATGAGAATTAATTCAGGGAGTAATTAAAGAATGATTAGGAGTATAAATATAAGTAATTATGCTTTGATTGAACGCACGGAAATGTTGCCGTCGGAGGGTTTCAATGTTATTACGGGTGAAACCGGTGCCGGTAAATCTATATTACTTGGTGCAATCGGGTTAACTTTGGGACAGCGTGCCGACGTTTCCGTTTTGAAAGACAATACAAAGAAATGCGTTGTTGAGGTTTACTATAATGTTGAAGATTACGGTATGACCGGATGGTTTGAAGAGAATGGTTTGGATTATGACGGAAATGCAATTGTCAGACGGGAAATTTCTGTCGACGGTAAATCGCGTGCATTTATCAACGATACACCGGTTAATATAAAACTCTTGAAAGACTTCGGTAATGCGGTTATTGATATTCATTCGCAACATCAATCGCTTTTACTCGGACGTCCCGAATATCAAATTGAACTTTTGGATGCTTTCGCAGGTAATACGAATCTTGTCGCTGTTTTCAGGGAAAAATACGAGATGTGGAGACGTAAAAAAAGTGAATTGGAAGTATTAAAAAAGAAATCGGAAGAAATTGACAAGGAAAAGGATTATTTGAATTTTCGTCTTGCACAACTTGATTCGGCTGCTTTGAAAGAGGGTGAAAAAGAGAAATTGGAAGAAGAATTGAACTTTCTGTCAAATACGGAAACTATTATGGCAACTTTTAATAAAACCGTGTTTAAACTGCGGGATGAAGAAGGTGCGGTTATTGATACTTTGAAAGGTTTACGAAACGCTCTCGGCGATTTAAAAAATGTTGTTAAAGAAGCAAATGATTACGAAAGTCGGTTGGAATCAATAATTATAGATTTAAAAGACATTTCAAACGAGGCGGAATACAAGGCTGATGCACTTGAATATAATCCTCGCCGAATAGAAGAAATCAATGGAAGGTTGAATGTTATATATGAACTTTTATACAAGTTTAAAAAGGAAGAAGTTGAGGAACTTCTGGAAATAAGGCAGAATTTGTCAGATAAACTGTATGGCATACAAAATGCTGATGAAAAACTCATAGAATTGGGGGAAGAAATTTTGAATTTGGAAAAAGAGATGGACAAGGATGCCAAAATGATGCATGAGAAACGGGAATCCTCATGCGAAGGCTTGAGAGAAATTATGAAAAAGCTTTTGGTGGAACTTGGTATTAAACATGCTGAATTTGTAGTGGATTTGCACGAAACGGACAAATTTAATTTTAATGAAAACGGAACTGACGAAGTGAAGTTTATGTTTGCAGCAAATAAGAATCAACCTCTGGGAGATTTGTCAAAAGTTGCGTCGGGTGGAGAGATTTCGAGGGTGATGCTTGCACTGAAATATATGCTTTCACGTAGTAAGCATTTACCTGTGATAATTTTTGATGAAATAGATACTGGTCTTTCGGGAGAAGTTGCGCATAAAATGGCAAAAATGATGCGTGAAATGGCTGATAATATGCAAGTAATAAGTATAACACATTTACCACAAATTGCATCTCTTGGAGATACGCATTTTAAAGTGTATAAAGAAGACATCGGAGATCAAACAATTTCAATTATAAAAAAATTGACACATGCCGAAAGAGTAGATGAAATTGCAGCAATGATAAGCGGAGATAAAATAAGTAAATCGGCAATAGAAACGGCAGAAAATTTATTAAAACACTAATAAGGAGGTGTTTATATGGCTAAAAAAACGGAATATAATACAAAAAATTACAAAAATTTATCGGCAGAATACGGCAAATTACCACCTCAGGCAGTTGATCTTGAAGAAGCGGTTTTAGGCGCATTAATGCTTGAACAGGATGCCTTTTCAAATATTGGAGACCTCTTGAAACCGGAGTTTTTTTACAAGGAAGCGCATCAAAATATATTTTCGGCGATATTGAGATTACAAGCAGGTGCGGAACCTGTCGATTTGTTAACTGTTTCGGAGGAATTGAAGAAAGTGGGATTATTGGAACAGATTGGCGGAGCTTATTATTTATCACAACTCTCAAATCGCGTAGCATCTGCTGCACATATTGAGTTTCACGCTCGTATTATTGTTCAAAAATATATTCAGAGACAGTTGATAGGAGTATGTACGGAGTTACAGGAAATGGCTTATGATGATGCTACCGATGTTGCCGACTTGATCGATAAGGCTCAAAAGTATGTTTTCGACATAGCCGACGGTAATGTAAAAAAAGATGTAACAGCAATAAAACCGGTTCTTGAGGAAGCAATAGGAATAATTGAAGCTGCGTCAAAACGTAAGGATGGTTTGAGTGGTATTCCTTCCGGTTTTACGGAATTGGATAAGGTTACTTTCGGTTGGCAAAACTCCGATTTGGTAATTATTGCAGCACGCCCTTCAATGGGTAAAACGGCTTTTGTACTTTCAATGGCACGTAACATGTCGGTTGAACACAACTATCCGGTGGCAATATTTTCTTTGGAAATGTCAAGTGTACAGTTGGTTAATCGTTTATTAGTGGCAGAATCAGAGATAAGTTCCGATAAGATTAAAAACGGTAGTCTCTCTACCGACGAGTGGGCACATTTGCATAAAACCGTAGGTGTACTTGACAAAGCACCGCTTTATGTTGATGATACGCCGGCTTTGTCGATTTTTGAATTGAGAGCAAAATGCAGGCGTTTGAAGCAAAAGTACAATATTTCGGCAGTTATAGTCGATTATCTGCAATTGATGACGGCTGGTATGGAAATGCGTGGTAATCGTGAACAGGAAGTAAGTACAATTTCGAGACAGTTAAAAATAATTGCAAAAGAGTTGAATATACCGGTTATAGCTCTATCTCAATTGAATCGAGGTGTGGAATTGAGAACGGGAGAAGCAAAGAAGCCAATGCTTGCGGATTTGCGTGAGTCCGGTGCTATTGAACAAGATGCCGATATGGTTTTGTTTATACATCGACCGGAAAAGTACGGAATGTTTTCAACTCCTGATGGTCAATCACTTAAAGGAATCGCAGATATTATTATAGCTAAACATCGTAATGGTTCCGTAGGTGAAATTCAGTTGAGATTTCGTTCCGAATTTGCAAAATTCTGTGATTTGGCTGAAAGTCCTTTCACTTCGGATATTTCTACCGGAGAAGTTACAGTGCAAACTTATGGTTCAAAAATGAATGATGAGCTTTTACCTCCGCTTGATAACGGTTTTAGCGGTACTTCCGGAACAGGTTTTGGAGACGATGCACCACCTTATTGAAATGTTTATTAACTTCATATTATCATGAGAAAGATTTTAATAACTTTTTTGTTATTCACATACGGCTTCGTTTACGGTAACAATATATTAATACCAATGGACGGAGTGCAAACTAATCATTTGAAATCTTATGGGATTGCTTACAATGCTTTGAAAAACAACCATGAAATTCAGTGGTTGCTTAATTATAGAGGTGGCAGTTTTATGTTGCCTTTCACCGATGAAATAAGAACGGAATGTTTGTTGAAAGGTGTTACTTTTGAGGTGCTTACACCTTCAAGAGTGAATGCGATTATATCCGAAGTAACCTCTCCGAGTGTTAATGCCGATGCAGTGAAATTGGAAAAAGCACCTAAAATTGCCGTTTATTCTCCCAAAGAAAAAAAGCCTTGGGATGATGCAGTTACATTGGTACTTACTTATGCAGAGATCCCATACGATGTGATTTACGATACGGAAATTTTAGAAGGTAAACTGAAGGATTATGATTGGTTACATCTTCATCATGAAGATTTTACCGGTCAAATGGGTAAGTTTTATCAAAACTATCGCAATATGGATTGGTACAAAGAGGAAGAGCGTGTTAATCTTGCAACTGCTTCCAATTATGGTTATTCTAAGATTGCCGATTTAAAGAAAGCTGTAGTTAGAGCTATCAGAAATTACGTTTTCAACGGTGGTTTCATGTTTGCAATGTGTTCGGCAACAGATACCTACGATATAACGCTTGCAGCAATGGATGTGGATATAGTACCTTCTGTTTTTGACGGTGATCCGGTAGACCCGAATGCACAGGAGAAGTTGGATTTTACAAAAACTTTTGCTTTTCGTAATTTCACTCTTGAAATGAACCCAGGAATTTATGAGTATTCCGATATTGATATGACTGATGTGAGAAAAGTTGCCCAAAAGGATGATTTTTTTGTTCTTTTTGAATTTTCTGCGAAATGGGACCCTGTGCCTACAATGCTTTGCCAAAATCATGAAAATGTGATAAAAGGTTTTATGGGTCAAACTACGTCTTTTAATAAAAAATTGATAAAATCTACCGTTACGATTATGGGTGAAAATAAAGTTGCCAACGAAGCACGCTATATTCAAGGTTCTTTCGGTAAAGGGAATTGGGCATTTTATGGTGGACACGATCCGGAAGACTATCAGCATTTTGTCGGTGATACACCTACGGATTTGAATCTGCATAAACAGTCGCCCGGTTACAGATTAATATTGAATAATGTACTTTTCCCCGCTGCAAAGAAAAAACAGCATAAGACGTAATAAACCAAGATATAGATTAATATGAGATTTTTAGGGGATAATTTAGTACCAAGAATCTGGTTCCTTGTAAAGTATCTACTTCTATGGATTGGTCTTTGCATTTTTGCAAAGGTTATATTTTTAATGTATAACTACCATTCAGACCTGAGTTTTAGGGATTACGTGATGATTTTTTATAAGGGTTTAGTGATGGATTTTTCTATATGTGGTTATTTTCTTATGTTTTTCTGTATAGTAATGGCTTTAAGTCCTTTTGTAGCGAAGAAGGTTGTTGTATATATACTCAAATACTCTTCTTTGCTGTTTTTTACAATCTTTTGGCTGATTATCCTTGCCGATCTTGAAATATTCAGAAGTTGGGGATATCATTTGGACGCTACTGTACTTTCTTATATAAAAACCCCAAAGGCAGCTATGGCATCCCTTACAACGTTTCAACTTTTGTTTATGTTGATTGTTTGGGTCGTGTTGACAACATTTTCTTTTTGGATCTATCGTCGTTGGATCGAAAAACCTTTTGATTTTGTAGAAGATAAACGCCACTGGGTTCAAATGCCTGTGTTTCTTATTATCGGTGTATTAATGATAATTCCTATACGTGGTGGTTTGGGGCTTGCTCCGTTAAATAATAGTTTTGTCTTTTTTCATAAAACGAATATGTTTGCAAATCAGGCAGCAATAAATCCTGCTTGGAATTTTATGTATGAAGTTACTCATAGAAATAGAATCAATAATATCTATAATTTTTTACCGCAAGAGGAAGCAAAGTCAATTGTTGATAGCCTTTACCTCAATAAAACCATATATCCGCATTTTGTTAAAGCAAATCCTAATATAATATTTCTACTCTTGGAATCTTTTTCGGCAGACGGCATTGAGGTGCTCGGTGGTGAGAAAGGAGTTACGCCTTCTATCAATAATTTGGCAAAAGAAGGTATACTTTTTTCAAATATTTATGCCACCGGAAACCGTTCCGATAGGGGAATCGCAGCAGCAATAGGGGGATTACCGTCGCATCCTGCAATGGCAATCATTCGCTACCCAAATCGTTCATCGGAATTTCCAAGTGTACCGCTTAAATTGGAAAAACAAGGTTATTCGACAAGATTTTATTATGCTGGAGATATTAATTTCGGTGGTTTTCGTTCATACGTTACAATGAATTTTCAAAAGATAATAACCGAAAAAGATTTCTCGGGAGAAGCCTTAAAGCATACTTTTAAATGGGGAATACATGATGAGTACATGCTCGAACGCCTTTATGAAGATGCTTCAAAAGCAGCTTCGCCATATTTCTATATGGGATTTACAATGAGTAGTCATGAACCATTTGAGGTGCCAACGAAAACCGTGATTACGGGCAATACGGAAGACAGGCGTGTTCTTAATGCGATGAATTATACCGACCGTGCTGTCGGTCGTCTTGTTGATAGTTTGAAAAACAATGGAATGTGGGAAAATACTTTGCTTGTGCTGATTGCTGATCATGGTATTAGAAAAATCAAAAATCGTGAAGTGTATGAACCGGCAGCATTTCACATTCCTATGATTTTTTCCGGTGGTGCCTTACTAAAAAAAGATACGGTTATCACAACCTTAGGTTCTCAAACAGACATTGTTGCAACCTTACTTGCACAGTTGAATGTTGATAACTCCGATTTTAAATATAGTAAAAATCTACTCGCTAAGGATGTGCACCAATTCGCATATTATGCTTATAACAATACTATCGGTTTTATTTCCCTAGCGGGTACCACTGTTTATAATCTCAAAACTTCCACTTATTTGTTAGGTGATTCCATAACAACAAATCTGCGTCCAATGAAAGCATATTTGCAAGTTTTGGATGAGAGTTATAAGTAGGTACGACTTTCATAAAATACTAAGAGAAAAATATTTAATGAAATTTGTTTGTTTATAATTTTAGTGTCATATTTGTGCATATAAATCTCGTAAAAACTTATGAACTGTAAATTTGAAATTAGCACACCTGAAAGTTCGGGTTTCAGGGCGGAAGTTGCAATAAAAGGCACGCAAACTTTCTTGGATTTTAATAATAAACTAATGGAAGTGTTGGGTTATATTGATGCCCAACTTAGCTCATTCTACACTTTGGATAAATCGGGCATTAGAGGTAAGGAAATTTCTCTAATGGACATGGCAACGGGTGAAGAAGACAGTGATGTCGTTTTAATGGAAAATACTAGTATACAGGATATTATTAATGCTAACTGTATAGAGTTGGACTATGTATATGATTTCATGAATAACAAATATTTAAAGATAGAATATTCGGGAGAGTATATAGCCGACTCAGCCGACGTGTTGCCGGTTATTCTTTCAACAATAGGTGAACCACCCTTAGTTGAGGATTTTAAAGACTGGGGATTCGATGAAGACGGAGATGAAGATTATGATGATAGTTTTATGGATGAATTCTCGGATTTTACGATTTCTTCTGAGGATGAAGAGAGTGAAGATATCTATGGGGAAGAAGAGGATTATGGTGGTAGAGGTGGATATAATGACCGTTATGATAATATAGACGATTATATTGACAGAATGTAAGAAAACATTGATTGCACTGGTCGGACCTACCGGTGTGGGTAAAACTGATTTGAGTATTGAGATTGCAAAATATTTCAATACTCAAATTATTTCGTGTGATTCCCGACAGATTTACAGAGAAATGCGAATAGGTACTGCAGTTCCGACCGACGAACAATTAAATCAGGTTACTCATCATTTTATACATACTCATTCAGTTCATGATTATTTTAATTCGTGGCAATATGAACAACAAGCATTAGAGTTGATAGATAAATTACATGGAACTACGGATAATGTGCTGATGACCGGAGGTTCTATGATGTATGTGGATGCTGTTTGTAAAGGGATAGATGACATACCTACAATTTCGATTGATTTAAGACAAAAATTACTTGGTATTTATGAGAAAGACGGTTTACCGCCAATTATAGAAAAATTGCAGAAATTGGATCCTATCTTTTACGAACAGGTCGATTTGAATAATGCAAAAAGAGTTTTGCATGCGGTTGAAGTTTGTATGACAGCAGGAGTACCTTATTCGTCTTTACGTAAAAATGAACATAAAGATAGGGGATTTCGCATCATAAAAATCGGTCTTTATCGAGATAGAGATGAACTTTATAAACGCATCAACGACAGAGTAGATTATATGTTGGCATCGGGTTTGGAATCGGAAGCAAAAGAATTGTTACCGCTTCGACATTTGAACGCTTTAAATACCGTAGGCTACAAGGAATTTTTCGATTATTTAAATGGTAAAATTGATTATGAAGAAGCAGTGAGACTGATTAAAAGAAATACACGCCGCTATGCTAAGAAGCAAATGACTTGGTTTAGAGGTGATAAGGATATAGTTTGGTTTCATCCGACTAAGGTGAATGAAGTTATAGATTTTTTAGAGCAAAAAAAATCTTAAAATTTTTGTTTTGCCCTTTGTAATTATAAAAAAACGTATTACATTTGCACTCGCAATTCGGATATGTCCGGTGTAATTGAAATAATGCGGAAGTAGCTCAGTTGGTAGAGCACGACCTTGCCAAGGTCGGGGTCGCGGGTTCGAGTCCCGTTTTCCGCTCAAAGTGAGGCAGCTACGAAAGTAGCTGTTTCTTTTCGTACATTAAACATCTTTTGCGAAAGTAGCTCAGTTGGTAGAGCATCAGCTTCCCAAGCTGAGGGTCGCGGGTTCGAATCCCGTTTTTCGCTCAGATAATAAACGACTTGCATAAATGCAGGTCACTTATTCTCGAATGGTGGCTCTCGTAACCCCATGGCTCGCCCGACAGTTATAGGAGCATAACGAGATGGTGATAGAACAATACGATTGTACATGGTGGGGGCGTACCTGTTCAGGGCAGGCTATCTATATGGAGCGTGTGTTCGACAAGATTTGCAGGCGACAAGCATAGCACTCGTGGTCGGAAGATTGTAAAACACACATATTCAACATAATGTAGCGAGGATGGCGGATGTTAATGTTATTCCGAGTTAGTGCGATTAGGTGAGTTTGAGGGCAAAACAAGACTCTATCGCACGAC
>JAISHE010000032.1 GCA_031262745.1 Culturomica sp.
TCTTTGGTTAGCATAGTTGAATTTTTATAGTTAATTATTTGGTTATCAGCTATAAATATAGCTATTTCTATTTAACTATGCAACTTTTTTTAACTTTTTCTTATCCCGAACTCAGGTTAAAAGGATTGAGAGTCTTCGATTATGAATTACTTTCAAAAGTTTGTATCTTTGACATCGTGAACAGTGGATCCACGCAAAACTGCTTCGGAAAAGCTGAAAACGGTTATAAGACACCCTGTGAGGGGAGTGTAAATGAGGTAAGCAATGAACCAGTTAATGTTCAAAAATCGTGATGAGTTTCGCAAATGGCTTGAGGAAAATGCAATTTCGGATGAGGGAGTTTGGCTTGTTTTCAGCAAGCAAACTCCCTCGCAAACGATAAAGGCAAGTGAAGCACTCGAGGAAGCACTCTGTTTTGGCTGGATTGACGGGCAAATGAAAAGCATTGATGAAAACTCATACATCAAATATTTCAAGCAACGCAGAATTGACAGCAAGTGGTCGGCGAAAAACAAGTCGTTGATTGAACTGCTTGAGAAACAAGGTAAAATGACCGATTGCGGTAGAGCAAAAATTGAACAAGCAAAGCAAAACGGCAGTTGGAATTTATCTGAAAACAAGCAAATACTCACTGATGAACAATTAGAACTATTTGAAAGTATGGTGAAATCTTTTGAAACAGCATACGAAAACTTTCAGAAAATGTCGCTTTCGGTTCGCAAAAACTACGCATCTTCTTACTATTTTGGGGTAAAAACCGAAGTGGGCAAGCAAAAAAGATTTAACACAATTATCGAGCGGTTAAACCTTAATCTTAATCCGATGGAGAGTGTGAAAAAGGAGAAATAATGGCAACAACACCTAATTTTATAGAGTTTGTGTGCGAACAAATCCGTGACGTGGGAGAGGTTCAACACAAAAAAATGTTCGGCGAATATATGGTTTATGTGAATGACAAGCCAATCTTGCTTGTTTGCGACAATACTGTGTTTGTAAAAATGCTCCCCGAACTTTCAGAAAAAATGTCAAATGCCGAGCGTGGTATTCCTTATAATGGTGCAAAAGAGCATTACATTTTAGACATAGATAATGCAGATTTTGCACGGGAAATAGTTTCGATTTTAGAGCCGATAACGCCGCTTCCGAAACCGAGAAAACCAAAACAATCATAGCCGTGTTTTGTGCAAAATAACCAAAAATCAAATAGAAAATACACAAGGGGCTGTCTCAAAAGTTCAATAATCTTCCGTATAATCGGATATTTGAAATCATTCTCGGATAGGGAATACGAATAAAAAGAGAGGTGTCCACTTTTGGGACACCCTCATCGTTTTTTCTGCTATTCTGAGTTTTACCGGACAACAATAATTTAAGAATAAGCCTCTAATCATTTAAGTTCTCCAAGAAACGAGATGCGTCATTATATGCATCTAAAAAAGCATTTGAAACAATATTGCGTGACCGCTGTTTTACAAGATCATAATCCTTGAGTTTCCGATATTGACCTTTAAAAATATCGGATTCATCTATAACAAATGGAGATGCATATACAATCTCTTGTTTTTTTGTATCGTAAACATATAACTTATATTCTCCTTTAATTTGTAACATAGACTTATTAGGATTTGCACAAATCCATAACGGAATACCAATAGGGATACCAATACCAGTCAAAGTTAACAAAACTCCTGCTACCACCATTCCCTCTCGAATTGCATAAGTATCATCATACCAATCTATGTGTGAAATTACATCCACGTATGAAATATAACGTTGAGTAGATTTATACATTGCAAATTCTTGGAAAGAATAAACTCCCGTATAAAAATCGCTACGATTCACAGCGATGTTTGATGCTTCCAATAATTGTCCAAAAGCATTAAAGTAAGGATATGTTTTAAAAAATGTAGCACCTTGGTCGGTATAACTATTTTTAAAACCAATAAATTCTATCAATCCAACTTTTGCTGCATTGACAGGATTATTTTCAAGAGCAGGCACATCCTGTTGTGTAATTTCTAATGCAGTTCTACAAGATGAAACAGCAAAAGCAAGAGCAAATAGAGTAATTAAACTTAAAAACTTTTTTTTCATAATTTCTTCCCTTATACGTGTCGGGCGCAACTTTTAAATGTACAAGATAAAGCAGTCATATATGATTTATAGAATGCAAATGTAAATCTTTTTCTTTGTATTTAATCATCTATGATAGAAAATTTTGAAAAGCGAAGAATTATATAAGCGAGTTGGGTTGAAAATCAGAGAAATACGAACGCTGAAAGGAATATCTTTGCAAAGTTTTTCCGACCATTTGAATATTGAGTATAGCAATGTTATACGAATAGAAAAAGGGCGCACTAATCCAACTTTGGGCACTCTCTATAAAATCTGTCAAATACTTGAAATCAAACTTGTTGACATTTTTGATGTGGAATAAAGAAGTTCACAGCAAATCAGTTGTGAATCATTTTCAAAAGTTTGTATCTTTGACATCGTGAACAGTATATTAAAGAATTTTTAGAACACGAAATCAAAATTAAATCAAACCAATAGAAGAAAAACACTATGAAAAATAAAGCCTTAGTCGTTATTGATATTCAAAACGACATAACGAAAAATTACAAAGAAATTATCGAAAATATCAACAAAGCGATTGACTGGGCGGTGGCGAAAAATATTCAAGTTGTGTATATTCGTCACGAGAATTTATCAGCCGGAACACGAACTTTTAAGCCCAATACAAAGGGTTTTGAGCTTGTGCCGGACCTGAAAATTGTATCGGAAAATATCTTTACAAAATCCAAAGGCAACGCTATGACAAGCGAAGAATTTGCCGATTTTATCAGCAAAAATGAAATAGGTGAATTTTATATCACAGGTGCGGACGCTGTTGCTTGCGTAAAATCAACTTGCTATAATATGACTAAGTCCGGATATGATGTTACCGTGCTCTCAGACTGCGTTACAAGTTATGACAAAAGAAAGATTGACGAAATGCTACTATATTATGAGAGCAAAGGATGCAATTTAATTGCACTTAATACCTTACTGAATTGAAATATTTGTACAAACATATTATCCGAAAAACAACATAAAAAGAGGTAGTTATGAAAAAATGGTACAACGAGGAATACGAGTGGGAAATTGAAGTAATCGGGTTTCTTCGGTGTGATAAAACCGAGGGTTATTGTCGTAATGGTGAGGAAATCGGGGACAAGTACACCTGCACTTACGGATGTCCCGTGAACGCGGACGGTCAGGGCATTTGCAGCAAAACAATGACACTGATTTATCCGATTATGGAGGCTGTGCGAAGTGGCGGAGATTTGACAAAAGTCGGAGGGAACAGCAAATTTTCAAAAGATTTAGTTTGCCCTGACGGTTGCGTTCTGTTCAGAATCACCGCAAAAGAAACAGGTAATGAGAATTTTTTCAGTGGGAAATTTGTTGATTAAAGAGTTGTGAATTGCTTTCAAAAGTTTGTATCTTTGACATCGCCAAGTGTAACTAAATTAATAATAAACTATAATGGGAACAAAAGAATTAAAATTTAACGGGTTCACTATGAACGGTTTTACGATGCTTTTTCTGCATCTTGTGATTTTTACCGCAATTATTGTTTGCGGTTTTTATTTTTCTATCATGAATGTAATCCCCATGGTTGCAGGTATCATTGTTTCGGCGATCTTGTGTATTGTTTGGTTAATATTTTTCGCCGGCTATATGGAGTTTGAACCTAACGAAGCGCGTGTCATGATCTTTTTCGGTAAGTATAAAGGTACGTTCAAGGAAACCGGATTTTTCTGGGTGAATCCTTTTATGGATAAAAAGAAACTCTCGCTTCGAGCTCGCAATCTGGATGTGGAACCTATAAAAGTGAACGACAAAATAGGTAATCCCATTCTTATAGGCTTGGTACTTGTTTGGAAACTTAAAGACAGCTACAAAGCTATGTTTGAAATAGACGCACAAACTATGGCATCCTCCGGTTCGGTTGGAGGTAAAGCAAACGATACAAGTCTTAACACGGTGGCTAACCGCATGAATGCTTTTGAAAATTTCGTGAAAATTCAAAGTGATGCCGCACTGCGACAAGTAGCAGGACAATATGCCTACGACGATAATGAGGTGGAGATCGGTGAACTAACATTGCGCTCAGGGGGAGAAGAAATAAATGATCAATTGGAAGAGAAACTAAATGAACGTCTTGATATGGCTGGTATTGAGATAATAGAAGCACGCATCAATTATCTTGCCTATTCTCCGGAAATTGCAGCCGTTATGCTTCGCCGTCAGCAAGCAACAGCAATTATTTCTGCCCGTGAAAAAATAGTGGAAGGTGCCGTTTCTATGGTGAAAATGGCATTAGATAAACTTAATGAAGAAGAAATCATTAAACTTGACGAAGAACGAAAAGCTGCAATGATTAGTAACCTGCTTGTTGTACTTTGTGCCGACGAATCGGCACAACCGGTTATAAACGCAGGAACATTTAATCAGTAATACTTTAGACAAATATCTCCATAATGAAATTCATACCTTTTTTTATTTGTTTTATAGTGGTGCTTAACGCATGACACACAAAAGCCGTAATTCGGAATTGATATGACAGATTTTGACGAATACATCAAGCAAGGTGAACCCGACAAGCAGGAGAGGGCGCAAAATTGGCGAACAGCCATCGGGTTGCAGCAGGTGGATGGTTTAACGCCCTCCGCTTACCTTATTGAGACTGCCCGCCAAAACATTGAAGGAGACATTACCATTGATGAAGTAAAACGTCGCATTGACACATATTACAAACAGCAGACAAACCGCAAAAATGACGATGATGACCGCACCGAAGAAGCCGACAAAGTCTCTTCACGTATTGCCGAATTTTTGAGTGAAAAAACCTTTTCGTTTTCGCCCGCCGAGTATTTGAATATCCACAGGCGGCTTTTCAGTGGCATTTACAAATTTGCAGGCAAGATCCGAGATTACAATATAACCAAAGCCGAATGGGTGCTGAACGGCGATACCGTGTTGTATGCAGGCGCAGATACGCTGAAGCAAACATTGGAATATGATTTTGAACAGGAAAAAACCTTCAATTATAAAGGACTTTCGCCGCAGCAAACAATAGAACACATTGCACACTTTATTGCATATCTGTGGCAAATTCACGTTTTCGGCGAAGGAAATACACGAACAACCGCCGTTTTTTTGATAAAATATCTCCGTAAACTCGGCTTTAAAGATGTTGATAACGAAATGTTTGACAAACATTCGTGGTATTTTCGCAATGCTCTTGTGCGTGCCAATTACGAAAACATTGCGCAGGGGATTTATCGAAACGAAACGTATCTTGTACATTTTCTTTTCAATGTGTTACTAAATGAAAACTATTCACTAAAAAACAGAGAATTGCATATTAAATACGGCGAATATATGATGCAACAAAAAACGCAGAATAGTATTGCCGATACAGTAGAAAAGTCGGAGAAAAGTCAGGAGAATGTCGGTGTAAATGTCGGTGTAAATGTCGGTGTAAAAAAAGCAATTTTAGATAACCTAAAAGGTAATCCGAATTTAACTGCCCAAGAATTGGCAATAAAATTGAATAAAACAACAAGAACAATAGAGAGAAATATCAGAGAATTGCGCGAAAGCGGTATTATTATCCGTGTCGGAGCCGACAAAACAGGACACTGGAAAATAATAGAAAGAGTAGGCAGCTAAAAAATTACTGAAATTTGAAGTTAATCTCGTCGACCATTGCAACTTGCAATGCGTGTCGGTTTAGATTGGAAAGTGTCAAAAAAAGAAATAACCGAATGGACGTAATCACAAAAGTTGTAAAAATAATTTCTATTTTTGTGGCTCGTTAAATAAAATAAGAAATGGGTAAATTTTTGACTTCGAGAAGCGAAGATTATTCGCAGTGGTACAATGAGTTAGTGGTGAAAGCAGGGCTTGCTGAACCGTCGGCAGTGAGAGGTTGCATGGTTATAAAACCTTACGGTTATGCAATATGGGAAAAGATGCAACGCCAATTGGACACAATGTTTAAGGAAACGGGACACGTGAATGCTTACTTTCCTCTGCTGATACCGAAATCTTTCTTTTCCAAAGAAGCCGACCATGTTGAAGGATTTGCAAAAGAATGTGCGGTGGTTACCCACTATCGTTTGAAGAATGATCCGTCGGGCAAAGGATTGGTGGTTGACCCCGATGCAAAACTCGAAGAGGAACTTATAATTCGCCCTACTTCGGAAACAATTATTTGGAACACTTATCGTAATTGGATTCAATCATATCGTGATTTACCTATTTTGTGTAATCAGTGGGCAAATGTGATGCGCTGGGAAATGAGAACCCGTATGTTTTTGCGTACCGCCGAATTTCTGTGGCAGGAGGGACACACTGCCCACGCCACAGCAACAGAAGCATTGTCAGAAGCCGACAAAATGATAAATGTTTATTCGGAGTTTGCGGAGAAATGGATGAGTTTACCCGTTATTATGGGTAGCAAAACCGAAAGTGAACGTTTCGCCGGTGCTTTGGAAACCTACACAATTGAGGCTTTGATGCAGGATGGCAAGGCTTTGCAATCCGGTACATCCCATTTCTTGGGACAAAATTTTGCAAAAGCTTTTGATGTTACATTTACTACTAAGGAAGGTGCTCTTGATTATGTTTGGGCAACGTCTTGGGGCGTTTCCACACGCTTAATGGGGGCATTGATTATGGCCCATTCGGACGATAACGGTTTGGTATTGCCACCTAAATTGGCACCTCTGCAAGTGGTGATTGTACCTATATACAAAAGTGCGGAAGCCCTTTCACGCATTGCCGAAAAAGTTGAGAACATTGTAAACACTCTAAAAAGTAAAGGCATCTCCGTGAAATTCGATGACAACGATACTCAAAAACCCGGTTGGAAATTTGCCGAATACGAATTAAAAGGAGTACCCGTGAGATTGGCAATCGGCGAAAGAGATTTGGAAAACGGCACAGTGGAAATAGCTCGAAGAGACACTCTAACCAAAGAAACGCGCAACATTGAAGGTGTCATCGACTACATTCCGCAACTTTTGGAAGAGATACAAACCAATATCTACACAAAAGCATCCGATTTCCGCAACGAAATGATTACAAAAGTGGATACGTATGCGGAATTTAAAGACCTTTTGGAAACTAAAAAAGGTTTTTTCCTTTGCCACTGGGACGGTACCCCCGAAACGGAAGCACTTGTGAAAGCCGAAACCAAAGCTACAATACGTTGCATACCTTTCAATATGGGTAAAGAAGAAGGCAAATGTATGGTTACGGGTAAACCCTCAAAACAAAGAGTTTTGTTTGCCAAAGCGTATTAACATCAATAAAGTATGTTGAAAGTTATAGAGCGTTTCTTGGGTTATGTGAAGTATAACACACAATCCGACCCACACAGCAATACACTGCCGAGCACTTCGGGTCAAATCGTTTTTGCCAAAGTTTTGGCTGAGGAAATGAAGCGGATCGGATTACAAGATGTTAATCTGAATGCCAACGGTTATCTCATGGGATTTCTACCTGCCAATACGACTAAAGAAATTCCGGCGATAGGTTTCATTGCCCACATGGACACAAGTCCCGATATGAGCGGTGAAAACGTTGAACCCACAGTGGTAGAAAAATATAGTGGTAATGACATTGTCTTAAATAAGAAAAATAACATTATACTTTCACCGGAAATCTCTCCCGAATTATCAAACTACGTGGGACAGGATTTGGTTGTAACCAACGGTATGACGCTTCTTGGTGCCGACGATAAGGCAGGCATTGCGGAAATTCTGACTGCAATAGAATATCTTATACAACATCCGGAAATTCATCACGGCAAAGTGTGTGTATGTTTCACGCCCGATGAGGAAATAGGTGAAGGCTCCAAGCATCTTGACATAAAAGCGTTTGGTGCCACCTATGCTTTCACGGTTGACGGCGGAGGTATAGGCGAATTGGAAATTGAAAACTTCAATGCCGCAATTGCAAAGATTGTTTTCAAAGGTAGAAATTTTCATCCGGGCTATGCCAAGAATAAAATGGTGAATTCAATTATAGTGGCTTATGAATTTCTTTCAATGCTACCCAAAAAGGAAGTACCGGAAATGACAGCCGGTTATGACGGATTTTTTCATCTACATTATATAAAAGGTAATGTGGAGCAAACTGAAATAGAAATACTAATCAGAGATTTTGACAAAGACGGTTTCAAACATCGTAAAGAAGTGATTGAAAACGGTGTGCGTGAATTTTCAAAGAAATATCAAATCTCTATCGATCTCGATTTGAAAGATCAATACTACAACATGCGGGAAAAGATTGAACCGGTTAGTTACATTGTTGACATAGCAAATCAGGCAATGGTAAATGAAGGTATCAAACCCATAGTTCAACCTATCAGAGGAGGTACGGACGGTGCCAACCTTTCTTTTATGGGATTACCGACTCCGAACATCTTCACAGGTGCCCACAATATTCACGGTAAATACGAATATATACCCGTTCAATCAATGGAAAAAGCCGTGAGAACAATTGTCGGGATTGTGGAACTTTTCGGTAGTGAAAGGAAGAAATAATAAAAATTTCTCTATCTTTGTGCGGTTTTTAGCGGGGATTTATGTTTAAAAGTGTAATGGGGAAACATGTCGGCTTATAACCCCGAAGCTAAGGAATGTTTCTGAGTAACACAAAATCAAAAAAATTATGCAAACTTTCGAATTAAAAGGAGAATTAAGAACAAACACAGGCAAAAAAGCAACTAAGGTTTTGAGAGCCGGTGAAAACGTACCTTGTGTACTTTACGGTGCCGACGGAGAGAATATACACTTTTTCGTGGATGAAAAACAGTTGAAAAAACTTCTTTACACTCCTATTGTTTACAAATTAAAAATCGACATAGCAGGCAAAAATTACGATGCTATCATCAAAGCTTCACAATTTCATCCTGTTACCGACAAGGTGCTTCACCTTGATTTTTATAAAATTCAGGAAGATAAGCCGGTGGTTGTTGAGATACCTGTAAAATTAAACGGTTTTTCTGCCGGTGTGCAAGCAGGTGGTCGTTTGGTTCAAGTGCTTAGGAAACTAAAAGTTAAAGCTCTTCCGAAGGATTTGCCGGATAGCGTAAATATTGATGTAACCGAATTAGGATTAGGTAAATCAATAAAGGTAAAAGAACTTGTTTTTGATGATTACACAATAACAAATGCAAAAGATGCGGTTGTTGTGCAAGTTAAGATGACAAGAGCCGCTAAGGCAGCAGAAGCAGCCTCACAAAAATAATGTGTTGACAAATGAAGTATCTGATTGTGGGACTCGGCAATATGGGTCTTGAATATGAAGATACACGGCATAACAGTGGATTTATAGTGTTGGACGCTTTTGCAAAGGCGTCCAATGCTGTTTTTGAGAGCAAACGTTACGGGGATGTTGCCGTGGTAAATCTGAAAGGTCGGAAGTTGGTACTTCTGAAGCCTTCCGTTTTTATGAATTTGAGTGGCAAGGCTGTGGCATATTGGATGCAGAAAGAAGGTGTTGCACAGGAGAACTTGCTTGTTATCACCGACGATCTGGCGTTGCCTTTCGGTAGTTTGCGTTTGAGGGGCAGAGGCAGTAACGGCGGTCATAACGGCTTAAAGAACATTGACCTTTGCCTTGATTCCGACGATTACGCAAGATTACGTTTCGGCATTGGTAACGGCTTTCCTCACGGAATGCAAATCGACTACGTGCTTGGGAAGTGGGATGAAGCGGAAAGAAAGCAATTGCCTGAACTTACGGCAACATGTGGGGAGATTATCAAAACGTTTGTGCTCATGGGAGTCGTGAAAGCGATGAACGATTTTAATAAAAAGAAACAGACCACTGTTTGATATGGACAAAATTCGGATAGACAAATGGCTATGGGCAGTGCGGATTTTCAAAACCCGCTCATTAGCCACCGAACAATGTAACAAGGGTCATGTCAGTATTGGAGACCAAAAGATTAAACCCTCACGAGAAGTGCGTGTTGGGGAAGTGATTAAAGTTAAGATGCCTCCTATCGAAAAAAGCTATAAGGTGAAGCAACTTTCGGACAAACGTATGTCGGCATCTTTGGCGGTGGATTTTGTTGAAGATGTTACACCGCCGGAAATCATTAACTTACTTGCATCCGTGAAGATGTACGGTTTTGAACAAAGAGACAGAGGAATAGGGCGTCCCACCAAGCGCGACCGCCGAATGATTGACCGCCTGAAAGAAGGTGAAGATTTGTGATTATGTTGATAGCAAGGGAAAAGAAAAAAGAAAATATAGCAGAGTACATTCTGTATATGTGGTATTTGGAAGATTTGCTGCGAGGTTTGGATTTAGATATAAATAAGGTAAACAAACAAGTGATTGCTTCCTACAATGTCGACGAAGCTACTGCAAAAGAAATTTATGATTGGTATGACAACCTGATTGAAATGATGAAACGTGAACATTTGGAGAAATCAGGTCATTTGCAAGTTGTAAAAAACAATGTGGACGAACTAACCGAGTTGCACCGATTTCTTTTGCAAAAAGCCGGCGATCCTCTTTATCGTCAATTAGTGATGACGGCATCGGCTAATCTTGCCGATTTTCGCGTGCTTTCATCGGCGGTAGAGTATGTTTCGGATGCGGAACTTGCCTTGAATGCCCTGTATGCCGATTTACTTTTGAAGTTGCAAAGAAAGGAAATATCGGCTTCCACTCATCAGGCAATGGAAACTTTCAGTAAAATGATAGCTTATCTATCGTCTAAGTACAAACAAATTGAAGAAGAAAATTAAAAACAATATACCATGAAAACGATCCTTACCATTTTTATTGCATTGCTCACGGGTTTCGGACTATCGGCTCAAACCGACAAGGCTTCAAGAGAGAAATATTACAGCCAATCTTTCACATTAAAGAATTTGAATGAGTTAGTCGTTTCAAATCAATACGGCACTATTGATGTTACACAAACCGATTCTGCGAATATATCCGTGAAAGCAACCATTGCCATTATTGCAAAAAACATGAGTAAAGCGGATGAAATGCTTGATTTTATTGACATTGAAGACGATTTTAAAGAAGGTATATTGAGCATTTCCACAAAGCTCACAAAAGATATGAGTTTCAGCACAATGTTTAAGGGTATCACTATTTCTGTGGATTACGTTATTGCCGTACCTCAGGGAGTGAAATTGCGACTTGTCAATAATGAAGGTAATGTTTTTGTAGCGGATTTTCAGGGAGACTTGAACGTTGATGTCAAAAACTCCAATTTTAAGGCAACAAAACTGCAAGGTGAGTTCAAAATCAAACAAATAGGTGGTGAATTTAATGTAGGTAATGTTGATTTTATGGACGGTGAATTCAAAAATACGGATTTGACTTTGGATGATGCCTTTGAAGTTAATGTCAATCTAACCGGTGGCAAAAGTAACTTTAAAGTGGCGGAGAAACTGAACATCAAGTCTAATTCGGGAGAAGTCAAAGTGGGCGAAGTGGAAAAAATGACAGGAATTTCAAGCGGAACTAAGTTTGTGGTTTCCGATGTGGGCGACGCATTAAAAATGGAAATGAACAGAGGTTCGATCAACGTGGGTAATATTCACTTCAATTTTGCAAGCGTGGATATAAAAGCGACCTACTCAAAAATCGGTCTCACATTTATGAAAGATGCAGGTTATCAACTTGATATAACGCAAAATAGAAATCTGAAAACCGATATTCCCTCTAATTTTAAACTTACGGAACAATTGACTGCAACAAAGAACGTAATCAGGCGAACAGGTTTCATCGGAAACAAAGACTACAACGCTTTTGTAAACCTTGACATTCGTTACGGCAACATTTATATACAGTGATGAAAAAAAATTTCTAACATTATTTTGCCGATATTCAGAATTATTTTTTACATTTGCATCGCAATAGTTTCCTTGCAAAAACCATGGTATATTGAGGCTCAAAAAACGGCAAAAATCAAGAAAATCGGTTTGGTTGAAAAAGAAGCTAACTGCAATATTTTTAAACAATTACATCATATCAATATGAAAACGGAAGAGAC
>JAISHE010000065.1 GCA_031262745.1 Culturomica sp.
ATTTTATTCCTCGTCCGGATGCTCAGTTCAACATCTGGCAAAGTGTTGTTGTAAATTCAGTTGAAAAGAATGCGGAATTGTGGCTTATCCCCGCAGATGTTGTTACGGATGTGGCAGCACTTCGAGCCAAGTGGGAAGCGGCATATTCTGTGGTAGAGAACCCGACAACGAAGACAAGCGTAGCCGTGCAGGCGAAGAATTCCGCCCGTAATGAGTATGAGAAGCAATTACGCATTTTGCTAAAATCTTACATCACCTACAATCCCAAAGTGAGCGATGAGGATAAAATGGCTATGGGTTTGCCGCTTCATAAAACTACCCGCACACCGGTTCCCGTGCCGGATACAGTTCCCGACGTAACGGAGATAGACCGCAATATGATACGCTGCATCACGCTTTCTTTCCGTGATTCGGGTAGCGACCACCGCGCCAAACCCGCCGGCGTACAGGGAGCAGTGGTAAAGTGGATAGTTAGCGACACGCCTCCCACAAGTATAAAGGTGTTTACCAACTCACTGTTAGATACCAAGTCGCCCATAACGTTGGAGTTTGAAGAAGAACAGCGCGGTAAGGTTGTCTACTTTGCCCTCGCATGGCAAAACACCAAAGGCGAGATGGGACATTTCGGCGAGATACAAAGCAGCATAGTGCCGTAGTAGGGGCAACCCTTGTGGTTGCCCAAAATAACAATGGGGTAACAAAACAATAGGGCAACCACGAGGGTTGCCCCTACGATTTTATACAATTTCCCGGGTGTCGTTGACAAATAAATAAAAAGCATTATCTTTGCATCCGACAAATGTGGACAGATTTGGCTGCTTGCAACCACAGAAAAAAATTGCTAAAATGCGTTCCTTTCTCTGAGATTATCAGCCATTTCATTATTTAATTTTAAACTTATTTTAATTAATTATGGGATATTTATTTACATCCGAATCCGTTTCGGAAGGGCATCCGGATAAGGTTGCCGACCAAATTTCAGATGCGATCTTAGATAAAATTATTGCTTTCGATTCAAATGCGAAAGTTGCATGCGAAACATTGGTAACCACCGGTCAAACCGTGATTGCCGGTGAAATTAAGACCAACACCTACGTAGATATGCAGCAAATAGCCAGAGATGTTATCAACCGCATAGGCTACACAAAGAGCGAATACATGTTTGACGGTAATAGCTGCGGAGTGCTCTCGGCAGTTCACGAACAATCCGCCGATATAAACAGAGGAGTGGTTAGAGAAAATCCGATGGATCAAGGTGCCGGAGATCAGGGTATAATGTTCGGTTATGCGTGCAACGAAACCGACAACTATATGCCGCTTTCATTGGAATTAGCCCACTTGTTGCTTTATGAACTTGCACAGATTAGGAAGGAAGGAAAGCTGATGACTTATTTGCGCCCCGATTCAAAATCTCAGGTTACCATTGAATACGGCGATAATAATAAACCTTCTCGAATTCACACTATCGTTATTTCCACTCAGCATGATGAATTTATAACTTCGGCAACCGACCAGTTGAAAGCCGATGCGGAAATGATTAGTGCAATAAAGAAAGATATAATCGAAATACTACTTCCTCGCGTGAAAGCCCAATTGCCTGAACGTGTTGTTGATTTATTTAATGACGATATTATATATCATATTAACCCCACCGGTAAATTCGTAATCGGAGGTCCTCACGGTGATACGGGTTTAACAGGTCGCAAGATTATTGTAGACACCTACGGAGGGAAAGGTGCTCACGGGGGCGGCGCATTTTCCGGTAAAGACCCTTCAAAAGTAGACCGTTCTGCAGCTTATGCGGCACGCCACATTGCCAAAAATATGGTTGCCGCAGGCATTTCCGACGAAGTGTTGATACAACTTTCTTATGCAATAGGCGTGGCAAAACCGCTCGGCATTTTCGTAAACACTTACGGCACTTCAAAGGTGCAATTTTCAGATGCTGAAATCGCCGAGAAATTGGAAACAATCTTTGACCTTCGCCCGAAAGCAATTGAAGAACGTTTGAAACTCCGTAATCCGATATACTCCGAAACCGCAAGTTACGGGCATTTCGGCAGAACTCCACAAGTAGTTAAAAAGGTATTCTCTTCCAACTATTGGGACTCTGTTGAATGCGAAGTGGAACTTTTCACTTGGGAAAAGCTCGACTACGTGGATACACTTAAAAAAGAGTTTGCTATTTAACGGCTCTGTCTCGTTTCATCAATCTCTACGTCCCATAAAAATCATGATGTAGTAGAGAAGCGTGGCAAGCGATGAGAGTGCGGCAACCACGTAGGTGTATGCAGCCCATTTCAAAGCATCGAAAGCATAAGGTTGAGTTTGGGAATTTGTTATGCCCGAAGTTTTCAGCCATGCCAAAGCTCTGCGACTTGCATCTATTTCAACCGGCAGAGTGATGAAAGAGAAAAGAGTCATCAAGGCAAAAAGGATAATTCCGGCTAAAAGTAATTGCGGGAAAGACTGTATCATCAAAATGCCCAAAAGCAAAAGCCATTGCACCCAACGGGAAGCAAAAGTTACCACCGGTACCAATGCACTGCGCAATTTCAGCATACTATAGGCACGAGCATGCTGCACTGCGTGCCCGCATTCATGGGCGGCAACGGCAGCTGAAGCGATGCTGTTACCGTAGTAAACTGCCTGACTTAGATTGATTGTTTTGTTTGCAGGATTGTAATGATCCGTCAATTGACCGGAAACACTACCTATTTTCACATCGTAGATACCGTTATCTTTTAACATTTTCTCTACGACATCCCTGCCGGTCATGCCGTTGTTGGTCGGTATTTTTGAATATTTTTGGAAACGTGATTTGAGTTGATGACTTATTAACCAGCTAATTAACATGAAGCCGATAAAAATAATCCATATCAAAGCATTACCTGCAAAAAATGTATTTTCTTCCATAATTAAAAATTTTTGTTTGAGAATACAAATTTAGTCATTTTTTCTTGCCCATTCAATACTTTCTTCATAAATTGAAACCCGTAAATTTAAACTAAACAAAGTATGAAAACCTATAGTCCTAATGAAATTAAAAACATCGCATTAGTGGGCAGTGCAGGTTCCGGTAAGACCACATTAGCCGAAGCGATGATGTTTGAGGGCGGGGTCATCCCGCGCAGAGGTACCGTTAATGGAAAGAATACATCTTCCGACTATCGACCTGTGGAACAAGAGTACGGTTCTTCCGTTTTTCCGGCAGTATTATATGCCGAATGGAAGGATAAGAAATTGAATTTCATCGACACGCCGGGTTCGGACGACTTTGTAGGCGGTGTTGTCTCTGCGCTTGAGGTGGCTGATACTGCAGTGATGGTGGTGAACACGGTGAAAGGGGTGGAAGTGGGCACGGAAATAATCGGTCGCCATCTTAAAAAGAAGAACAAACCCATGATTCTGCTCATGAATCAATTGGATCATGAAAAAGCAAATTTTGAACAGGCATTAGACCAAGCAAAAATGTCGTTTGGCAACAATAAAGTTGTGCTCGTACAATATCCGGTTAATCCGGGTGCCGGCTTCAACATGGTTGTAGATGTTTTGAAGATGGAAATGTATAAATGGAAGCCGGAAGGAGGTAAACCGGATGTGTTGCCGATACCTGAGGAAGAAAAAGAAAAAGCCGAAGAATTACGTAATGCTTTAATCGAAGCGGCAGCAGAGAACGACGAAAATTTGATGGAGCTTTATTTTGAAAAAGGTTCGCTTTCGGAAGATGAGATGAGAGCCGGAATACGTGCCGGTTTGGTGAAGAGAGATATGTTTCCTGTTTTCTGTATTTCCGGAGAAAAAGATATGTGTGTACGCAGATTTATGGAATTTTTGGTGAACGTTGTGCCGAGTGCGGCAGAAATGCCCGGGATGCTAACGGAAGACGGTTCCTTAGTGAAATATGACGAAAAAGGTCCCGTATCATTATTCGTTTTCAGCACATCCATTGAACCTCATTTGGGCGACATCAATTATTTCAAAGTAATATCGGGAGTTGTGAAAGAAAGCGACGATTTGGTGAACATGACTTCCTTGAATAAGGAAAGATTAAGTCAACTCTACGCAGTTGCCGGCAAAAACAGGACGAAAGTACCTGAATTGAGGGCAGGCGACATAGGTGCTACGGTGAAATTAAAATCAACTCGCAACGGCGACACTTTGAACGGTAAGGACGTAACTTATAAGTTTCCTGCAATAGTTTATCCTAATCCGCGTTTCCGCACGGCAGTGAAAGCAATTAACAAGAATGATGATGAAAAGGTAGCGGAAATTTTAAATCGCATGCACGAAGAAGATCCTTCGGTTAACGTGGAATATTCAAAAGAATTGAAGCAATTAATATTCTCCGGTCAGGGCGAATTCCACTTAAACACTATGAAATGGCGTATGGAACACAACGACAAAGTCGCTGTTGAATTTGTGGCACCGAAAATACCATATAGAGAAACCATTACAAAGTATGCACAAGCCGATTATCGTCATAAAAAGCAATCGGGCGGTGCCGGACAGTTCGGCGAAGTCCATTTGGTGATAGAACCTTATAAAGAAGGTATGCCCGATCCCACTACTTACAAGATTAATGGCGTTGATACCAAGATAAGCGTAAAGGGTAAAGAAGTTTACGACTTGCCTTGGGGCGGAAAATTGGTTTTCTATAATTGCATCGTAGGAGGTGTGATAGAAGCACGTTTTATGCCTGCTATATTAAAAGGTATAATGGAGAAGATGGAAGAAGGACCTCTCACCGGTTCGTATGCACGAGACATAAGAGTTTCTGTCTACGACGGTAAGATGCACCCTGTTGATTCAAATGAAATATCATTCCGTTTGGCAGGTCGCCACGCATTCAGCGAAGCATTTAAAAAAGCCGACCCGAAAATTTTGGAACCGGTTTATAATGTGGAAGTAATAGTACCGGAAGATGCTATGGGAGATGTGATGAGTGATTTGCAAACCAGACGTGCCACAATTATGGGTATGGACACCGATAGCGGTTTCCAGAAAATTAAAGCGATAGTACCTTTGAAGGAGACGCAACGTTATTCAACGGCATTGAGTTCAATCACCGGCGGCAGAGCAACTTTCACAATGAGTTTTGCCGACTACGAAAAAGTATCCGGTGAAGTGCAGGAAGAACTGCTCAAGGCTTACCATGAGTCGGAAGATGACGAATAATTTACACGTATTTTATACTCCTTCTTTAAATGGAGATGAACATGTGTTATCGCCGGAGGAATCAAAACACTGCATCAGGTCGCTGCGTTTGCAGACGGGTGATGCGGTGGTTTTGACCGACGGAAACGGTGGTATATATGAAGGTAAAATAAAGTATGCCGACCCTAAAGGGTGTGTAATCAGTGATTTTAAAGTTTGTAAAAAACTTACCTATTTCGGGTGGCATCCTTTTTATCTTCATTTAGCCGTTGCACCAACCAAAAGTCCTGACAGAATGGAGTGGTTAGCGGAAAAATGCACCGAGATAGGAGTAGATGAAATCACGTTTTTCACTTCCGAACACTCCGAAAGGAAACAAATCAAAACCGAACGTTTGCAAAGGATTATGGTGGCTGCAATGAAGCAGTCGCAGAAAGCTTATTTGCCTACATTGAAAACCGATGTGAGCATTGAAGATATAATTAGAATGCCTTTTGATGGTCGAAAGTTCATTGCCCACTGTCATGAGGGAGAAAAAAAACGTTTGGATGAAGTTTATACTGAGGGAGAGAATGCGTTGATTTTAATCGGACCGGAAGGCGATTTCTCGGAGAAGGAAGTGGCAACTGCCGTCAGTGCCGGATTTATTCCGATAACGCTCGGCAATAGTAGGTTGCGTACCGAAACTGCCGGAATAGTTGCTTGTCATTCGATTAATTTTTTGAATAAATGTTGAGAGATGGGAAATGTTTTAAAAATACTGTTGGTTGTTGCTATTTTTGTAGGGCTACCGTTTTTATTGTGGGGACAGAGCACAAAAGTTCGTATTGCTTTATTGAAGTATAAAGGAGGTGGTGATTGGTATGCAAATCCGACGGCTCTACCTAATCTTATCCGCTTTTGCAATGAAAATCTACACACCAATTTGGCGGATGAACCGGCAACGGTGGAACCCGGCAGTCGTGAGATATTCAATTATCCGTATGTTCACATGACCGGTCACGGAAATATTTCCTTTTCGCCCGTTGAAGTGCAAAATATGCGAGAGTACCTACTTTCCGGCGGTTTCCTGCATGCTGATGACAATTACGGTCTTGCCGAATCTTTTCGTAGAGAGATGAAAAAAGTGTTTCCGGATGATGAGTTAAAAGAATTGTCGTGGGAACATCCTATTTTTAATCAAAAGTACAAATTTAAGTCGGGCTTACCGAAGATACATGAGCATGATGCCAAACGTCCGCAGGCTTTCGGAATTATAAAAGACGGCAGACTTGTAGTACTTTTTACTTATGAAACGGATCTTGGAGACGGCTGGGAAGATCAGGAAGTTCATAATGATCCTGAGGAGAAACGTCTGCAAGCCTTGCAGATGGGAGCCAACATAATTTCCTACGTTTTTACGAATTAATCGCTGTCATTTTGACATTTGTTGTGTCGAAACTTTTGAAGGTTTTGAACGGTATAATATTTGTCTAATCAAATAGAAAAATTTTGAATATGAACACTAATAATTATACTATCAAATCGCAAGAGGCATTACAAAATGCCGTACAAATGGCTGCCGACAAGGGTCAGCAGGCAATAGAAACCGGTCATCTTTTAAAATCGGTTATAAATATCGGAGAAAACGTTACTCGTTTTATTTTCAACAAACTCGGTGTTAATTCCGCTAATCTTAATTCGGCACTGGATAGGATTATTGAAGGCTATCCTAAAGTGTCCGGCGGTGAGCCTTATCTCTCATCGCAAGCGAATAAGGCTTTGGAAAAGGCTATCGCTTGGGCTAAGAACATGGGCGACCAATATGTTTCTTTGGAACATGTGTTGCTCGGCTTGCTTGATGCGGGCGACCAAACCGCTCAATTGTTGAAAGATAGCGGACTAACGGACAAAGATACTCAAAAGGCAATAGAGGAATTGCGTAAGGGTGCAAAGGTTAACTCACCTTCAGCAGAAGACAGTTACGACTCTCTCGGCAGGTATGCTATTAATTTGAACGAAATGGCACGCAACGGCAAACTCGACCCCGTGATTGGTCGTGATGACGAGATACGCCGTGTTTTGCAAATACTTTCACGCAGGACAAAGAATAACCCCATATTGATCGGTGAACCCGGTGTAGGTAAAACAGCCATTGCCGAAGGTTTGGCGCAAAGGATTGTGAACGGCGACGTGCCGAGCAATCTTGCATCCAAAAGTATTTACTCTCTTGATATGGGCGCATTGATTGCCGGTGCCAAATACAAAGGAGAGTTTGAAGAAAGATTGAAAGCGGTGGTTAACGAAGTGCTGAGTGCCGAAGGAGAAATAATTCTGTTTATTGACGAGATACATACATTGGTTGGTGCGGGTAAATCCGACGGTGCAATGGATGCGGCAAATATCTTGAAACCCGCATTGGCAAGAGGAGAATTGAGAGCAATCGGTGCCACCACTTTAAACGAGTATCAAAAGTACTTTGAACAGGATAAGGCTTTGGAAAGGCGTTTCCAGAAGGTGATGATAGACGAACCGGATGTTATGAGTGCCATAAGTATAATGAGGGGATTGAAAGAAAGATATGAAACTCACCATAAGGTGCGTATCACAGATGATGCCATCATCGCTTCCGTAGAATTGTCTCACCGTTATATTTCCGACCGTTTTTTGCCTGATAAAGCAATAGACTTGGTTGACGAAGCTGCTGCAAAATTGCGTTTGGAGATGAACTCCGTACCGGAAGAGATTGACGAATTGAACCGTAAAATTCAACAGTTGGAAATTGAGAAAGCTGCTTTGGTAAGAGAATCGTCAACAAAAAAATTGCAGGAGATTAACGAGGAACTTGCCAACTTGAATGAGGAAAGAACCAAGTTAAGGGCACGTTGGGAATCGGAAAAATCACTTATTGACGAAATACAGAAGAATAAATCGGCAATAGAAGACTACAAATTTGAAGCGAGCAAGGCAGAAAGAGAAGGTGATTACGGCAAAGTTGCCGAACTTCGCTACGGCAAAATCAAAGCTGCCGAACAAAATATTGAGAACCTGAAAACGAAGTTGAGCGAAATGAAAGGTTCGCAGTCGCTTATTCGGGAAGAGATTACTGCCGACGACATTGCTTCGGTTGTGTCCAAATGGACGGGCATACCGGTAAATAAAATGATGCAGAGCGAGAGAATGAAATTGCTTTCCTTAGAAAAGGAATTACACAAAAGAGTTGTGGGTCAAGAGGTGGCAATTACAGCACTTGCCGATGCCGTTAGACGTAATCGTGCAGGATTGCAGGATGCAAAACGCCCTATCGGTTCTTTTATCTTTCTCGGCACCACAGGTGTCGGTAAAACCGAACTGGCTAAGGCGTTGGCAGAATTTCTGTTTGACGATGAGTCTTTGATGACACGTATTGACATGTCCGAGTATCAGGAGAAACATTCTGTTTCCCGTTTGATAGGAGCACCTCCGGGGTATGTAGGTTATGACGAGGGCGGTCAACTAACGGAAGCCGTAAGGCGTAAACCTTATTCGGTTGTACTTCTTGACGAAATTGAAAAAGCTCATCCCGATGTTTTCAACATCCTTCTGCAAGTTTTGGACGATGGACGTTTAACGGATAATAAAGGTAGAACGGTGGATTTCAAAAACACTATAATTATTATGACTTCCAATATAGGTGCTCATATAATTCAAGATAGATTGAAGGACATCAACGACAACAACCGAGATGAAGTTTTGGAAAAGACAAGCAACGAGGTTTACGAGTTGTTGAAGCAAACCATTCGTCCTGAGTTTTTGAACCGTGTGGATGAAGTTATAATGTTCACTCCTCTCCGCCGGAGCGAAATCACGGAAATAGTGCGCTTACAGATAAATTCGGTGGGCAACATGCTTGCCTCAAACGGTATCACTATCGAAATCACCGACAAAGCCGTTGAATGGATAGCCGAAGAGGGTTACGATCCGCAATTCGGTGCTCGCCCCGTGAAACGTGTCATACAGCGTTATTTGTTAAACGATCTTTCAAAGCAAATCTTGGCAGACCAAGTTTCCAAAGACAGTAAGATCCTAATTGACGTTGATAATGACAAACTGATATTTAAGAATTGAATTTGAAGAGAGGCAGTTATCAGTAAGTAAGTTACAAATCGGCATAGCTAATCTCAAAAAAGGGCTGACTTCTGTTTATTTGAAGTCAGCCCTAATTTTTTGACCTAAATGTTTTTACCGGACAGCAATAAACTATAATATTAAAACAAGATACTTAGAGTGGCGAACATCGAACTTTTCACAACGGCATCACCGCTTGCAAGTATGTAGGCAAAATCACATGAAATAAAGTTAAATTTAAGTCCGGCACCAACGGTGGCATAGCTTGGACCCGTTTTTTCTTCCTGTCCGAGATGATAGCCTGCACGCAAGAATAGAGTGTTCCAACCTGCGTATTCAACTCCGGCACCTCCTGCTACGCCACTGAAATCCGACGGTTTTAATTGATAATCAAATTCTGCCGCACAGGTTAAAGTGTGAGCGTCGGAAAGGGAGTATTTATAACTGCCGCCCAATTTTAAACGACTTGGCAGGTCGGTTTTATTATAACCGTAGTCCATTTTGCTACCCAAATTGGTGATACCCAAAGAAAGATTAGCCTTGTCATTAAGTTTATAGTAAGCGTGAATACCCACAGCAAATCCGTCGGCAGAGCCGTTACCGTCTTTATCTTCCGCAATGTCGGACGAGATGTAGCGGGCAGTTAAGCCGAGACTGAATTTCTTGGACACGAGGAAAGATGCGCCCAAATCAAAAGCATTTTCTTTTGGGGTGTAGTCTCCAAGCGAATTGCCGTCATTGTCATAAACGGGATACTTGTCATGACTGTTGTTTTTGTATCCTAAGGCTATACCTACGGACTTACTCAATTTAACGTATCCACCGAAAGACATTTGTGTTATGGCAGCAGCATCCGGTTGCCAATTAATATAAGTTCCACCGAAAGCAAATTTGTTTTCGGAGAAAGAAAGTGCGGCAGTATTTCCGGAACTTGCAAATGCACTTACCGGCAATGCATATCCCGTTTCACCCATTGCAGCCGCACGTGCATCCGATGAAATGTTGAGGAAAGCAGCACTCTGCGAATAAGCGGAAAGCGAGAGTATGCTTAATATAAATGTTGTGATTAATGTACTTGTTTTCATAATTTCACGATATTTCTTTTAACTTCTTTTGTAGTATTTCCTGTTTGCAATTTCACCTCAATATTGTAGGTGCCTGCGGGCAATTTTGATAAATCTGCTCTGCCCGGATTGAACGCCGTAACGTTTATATTACTAACCTCCATTGCTTTTGCTCCGGATGTGCTGTAAACAATAACGGTTGCACGACCATCGTCGCCCTGTCCCACACGAATATTAAGGAAATCTCTCACCGGATTGGGATACAGTTCTATTTCCTGACTTCCGTCGCGAGAATAAACATCAACGGTAGTGGTGGTGGGATGTGGGCTAAGCATATCGGCAGCAGCCAAGGTCAACTGCAATCGACCTGTTTTTAAAACTTTTACATCAAATACGGAATCATTCTTTTGATTGATGTTAACAAATCCGGTTGCAGAAGGCGTTACGGTGTAATTCAAGTTTTCTCCGTCGGCATCGCTGAAATAATGACCCAAGTTCAAAGAAAGCGTGCTACCCACCGAATTGAAGAACATATATGTTTCGTTTTCCGACACAGGTTTTGTAACCGGAGAATGGTTAGGCAAAACAGTGAAATTTACGTCTAATTTTGTGTAAGCACCTGTTTCATCGGTAACCGTCAAAGTATCTGTATATGTGCCGGCAGCCACATAAGGAGCACGTATTCTCATATAGAAAACCGTGTCGCTTTCCACTTGCAAAGATATTCCTTCCGATTCGGGGATATTGTTGCTCACATTCCATATTTCATCTTCCGGTTCATCCACCACAAAACGGTATGTCTTAGTTTCATGAGCTTTAAGAATCATCTCTGTTTCCGGCGACATTTTAAATGTGGGAGGTTCATTAGTTCCCGTAGAACCGTCAATAAATGCAGATTTTGAAACGTTACCGAATTTATCTACACAATTGATCGCAATATAATAATGCGTAGCGGGAGTGAGTCCGTTTATTATCCCTTCCATTGCATCGCCTACGGATTTATCGCCTACGGGGAAACTTATACTTGAAATCGGTAAATTCTCTTCCGTTAACGGTGATGTAGATGTGTATACATTGTAGTTAACGGGTTTTGTATTTTGTTGAGCTTTTGTAACCGTCCAAGTTAAAGTAACTTTATTCGCCTTCCAAATTGCTGTGAAGTCATCAACCGGATCAGGAAGAGTGCCATCGTCTATGATACTACTTATGGCAGCCGATGCATCAATGTACCCACGTCCCATAAGTTGATAATAAGATCTTCCTTCGTGGTATTTATCAATATCCTTACATGAATTAATCAACATTTCTTTTAACTTATCGGCAGTGAATCCCGGTCCACCGTTTTCGGAAACAACTAAGGCTGCTACACCTGAAACGTGGGGACATGCCATTGATGTTCCTTGCATCCAAGCGTAGCTATTACCCGGCGTAGTACTTAGAACTTGGTAGTTACCACCCATTTGTGCATCACCTCCGGGAGCAGAAAGTGTAACCCAAGTTCCGTAGTTTGAATAATAAGCCTTTAAGAAATTCGGAGCAAAAGATGCAACGGAAATAACCTTATCGTAAGCAGCAGGATAAGATTTATAGGAAGTGGCATCATTCCCTGCAGCGAATATAACTACACCGCCTTTCATGGGACCTACTTGATCACCATTGTGATCAGTGCCTGCATATTCTATAAAGTAGTCAATGGCATCCCTCATCACTTGTGACATTGTAGGTGGTTGCGACTGTTGATTTTTATCCCACACATATCCCCAACTGTTTTGAGAAATTACAGCTCCGTTATCCGCACCGTATTTGACAGCCTGATGCGTGTAGCTTGTACCTAAATCCTTACTCGGATCTTGCGGATTGGCTTTGAAAATTTGACAACTCATCAATCTTATACCGGGAGTAGATCCGTTGCCTCCTGCCACTCCGCATACTCCGATATCGTTACCGTTTACTGCGGCAACCGTTCCTGCAACGTGAGTGCCGTGGCTATGAGGAACGATAGTAGTGCTCATATCAACATAATTAAAACCATATTCACCTTGATTGTTTTGCCACATATTTGCAGCCAAGTCTTCGTGGTCATATTGAATACCCCCATCAACGATGGCAACAATAACGTCTGAATTTCCGGTAGTTTTTTCCCATGCTGCAGGAAGATTTATATCCGCACCTGCCACAGCACTCTGCAATGCTCCTGTGTTTGAATAATGCCATTGATATGAATAATAAGGATCAGGATTGGCGAACGGGGCTGCCGAAGGAGTTACATTTTGCATAGAGGTGTTGGGGTTAAAAGGCACCGGTTTGGAGTCTCCCACTAACTGTATCTTGAAGTCGGGTTCAACCACATCCACCTCTTCAATGTCTTTAAGAGAAATGAAGGCACGCGTTACGGGAACGTCGGTGTCAAAACGGATATCATACCATCTGTCCAATCCCATTGCAACGGCTTTCCATTCGTTTGCGCCGGCATCAGGGAATGTGCGCTTGATACTCGTAGCATTTAAACCTTTAATGGCTTCATCTACGGTAGCAATGCCGGTAGAAACAGCCCCGCTGCGGGTTTGCACCCGAATCGAATTTTGGGTTTCTTGATTGAATTTAACTCTGATTAAACCTTGATTAACGAACTTTTCATTGAACGTTGCATCCGGTCTCTCATACGTTGCATCTTGTATTTCATCTTTGTTACAAGCTGCAAATAAGAATATTAACACCAATAATGTAATCTGTCTAAGTTTCATAAATTAAAGATTTAAATTTCAACAATAATAGTAATAATTTCTTAATTTTGTGTGTGTCTATATTAAAATCTTATGAAAGTTAAACCTACCTTATTAATAATGGCTGCCGGAATGGGTTCAAGATTTGGAAGTCTGAAACAGATGCAGCCGCTCGGTCCCCACCAAAAATCATTGCTCCACTACACCGTTTACGATGCCGTTCATGCCGGTTTTGCTAAAATAGTATTTGTCATTAGAGAAAGTTTTGCCGCAGAATTTAAAGAATTCATAGGCAAATATTCCGAATCATTGGCGGAAACGGTTTATTGCTACCAAGATATTAACAAATTGCCTGCTGGATTGCCTGCCGTTGAACGCGAAAAACCTTGGGGTACTGCCCATGCCGTTTGGAGTGCCCGCAAAGTAATCAACGAACCTTTTGCAGTGCTTAATGCCGACGATTTTTACGGTGGCGACGCTTTTCAAAAGGCTTATGATTTCCTTGCGCACAGCGGCGACGACAATGAATACTGTTTGATTGGCTACCGACTTGGTGCCACGCTATCGGAAAACGGTACGGTTTCACGCGGAGTGTGTCAAGTGGATAACGCCGGATACCTAACGGACGTAAAGGAGTTCACTAAAATAAAGATGCAGGCTGACGCCGAAATTATTGATGAAGCCACCGATACTTTATTACATACGGACGATATGGTTTCGATGAATTTTTGGGGATTTAAGTCCGGAATATTTAATGAAATTGAAAAGAGTTTCGTTGACTTCTATTCTAAGAACAGTAATAATCCCAAGTCGGAATTCTACATACCCACTGTTGTGGACGGAATGATTAAGAAATCAATAGTGAAAGTGAAAGCCATTCCTACGGCAGCCAAATGGTTTGGCGTAACATATAAGGAAGACACCGAAATTGTCAACAAAGCCTTGACGGAGTTTGAACGCAACGGTTTCTACAAAGATTTGTAATGAAATCCGCATTATTCACGTTTGTTCTTTTGCTGTTTATGCTGCAATCTTTTGGGCAGTTAGCAACCAAGCGTGATTATGATCTATCTTTAAGTTTGGATGTAGGTGCGAATGTTTGCGTGGCATTACCTTCGGGTTCGCCCGCAATTTCTCCGCAATTGGCACTTGGCATCACGGCACCTTTCAATCGTCGCTGGTTTCTTGGTGCCGACATAACGTATTCGTCTCCCACATATAAACTTAAAGACATTACCGTTGATATGAAAACTCTTGCTTTGCCGGTCTACATTAAGATGATGTTACCTTCAAACAAAAGCATAATTCTCTTGGGAGGATTTCTTGCGCATAATACGGGCAGCAATGCTAAATCCGACATCAGTGCAACGGATATAAAAGAATGGAACAGTGGTGCCGTTCTCGGCTTTCGACAGGATTTTACAAAACAATTAAGTGCCTCACTGAAAATGCAAGCGGCTTTTAATACTTTTTTGAAAGATAGCACTTCCGGTAAGGCTTACCGTCCTTTCGGTCTTGCACTTACTTTAAGTTATACATTTCTGCGGTTGAATGATTGCGGTTGCGATTAGTGTTGTCGTGATGAGCGATTAGCAGTATTCGTCTTTACATTTCCACTTTCACCGAACCGTCCTCTGATGTTTGCGTTATGCGAATCTTGTTAGTATCGCAAAAAGTTTGCCATTTAGTAATGGACGCACGAGAATTGGAACCATCCAAGATAACTTCCTCCGGTAATACAGTGCTTACATTATTCGTAAAAACCTTGTCGGGAGTGATGTTATCTGTGATAATTAATACATTGTAATCTGTAATGGTATCTGTGTTTATACTTTCATTGAAGATGCGAATTTTCTTACCGCTGCAACTTATTATGCCATTTAAAGATTCAAAGTTGCTACCTTTTAAATTATGCTCTGTCGGCAACGGACCAAGGTGATAACCGACAATATACGGCATATATTGAGACCGGTAACGATCATTCTCCGGTGCCACAATAAATTGGTAAAATCCTTTATAATTAAGAACCACACAACTTTCTCGGTATAAATTAAAAACTATCAACTCACATTTGGAATGTAGAGTGTACTGGTGAACGAGCGACACACCAATGAACACCGAAAGCATACAAACGGAAAGTCGAAAATAAAACCGGTTACGCTTCAAAAACATTTGCAATAAAGCAAAACATAGTAAATAACCACAAATGATTTGAGAAACGGTGGGATAAAGATTTGTTAAAACAACATTAATGTTGCGGAATATACTCACCAACCAAATGATGCAGTAGTACAGAATTTCGACAGTGAAAACGAAATAGCTCCCCACGATTGTCGGCAAACACAAAATTGTTAAAAAGATGTAGAGAACATAGCTCGTGAGAGGCACAACGGCAATGTTGATAATAAAGGAAGTCAGGCTGAAAAAATGGAAATAATAAACACAAAGCGGCAGAGTCGTGATTTGTGCGGAAATGCTTATTGCAGCAAGTTCGTAGATGCTTCTTATAATTTTGGACTTACCTTTATATATGTCCTTCAAAAGCGGAAAAATCAGAATTATACCGGTGTAGGCGGCATAAGACATTTGCATACTCAATGAAAAAATGGCATACTTATCAAGTAACAACGAGAAAAAAGCCGAAGCGGCAAGAGAATTAACCGGAGTGAAATCCTTTGTAAAAGCATCACCCAGAAGTATGAAAGATAAAATCTGTGCAGCACGAACAACAGAAGGCGATAATCCGCTAATAAATGCGTAAGCCCATAAAACCGGTATCACCAACAATCGGGCTTTCCTGTTTTTTAATCCGAAAAAACTCATCAGGAAATTTATAAAGCAATAAACGGCACTTGTGTGAAGTCCCGACACGGCAAGAAGGTGAACCGTACCGGTTTCTTCAAATAAATCTCGCGTTTCGGCTTCCATATCGTTGCGATAACCGAGCACTACCGATTTTAAAAATGCGTTCACATTCTTATCCCCAACAAGCGTATCGGTTTTGTTTAGTAGCAACTTGCGCAATTGCAGAGCATAGAAAATAAGATTGCGGGATTGACCTATGATTTGAATACTGTCGATGGGATAAATGCGATGGTACACTCCCTTTTTCTTAAGATAGTTCCAATAACTGAAAGCATAAATATTGGAAGCATTAGATATCTCCGAAATTTTGCCTTTCAAAAGTAGTTTATTGCCATAAAATAAATTGAGATTCGTGTCTGTTTTGAGATAAAACTTGTGATTACCGGATTCTACGATAACATTACCCTGTGTCATGACTTCCGTGCATACACATTGAATTTCGTATACACCGTTGTCAATTTTTAACTGTGGCATTTTATTGTATGCACTGCTACAAAAGAATACGGCTAACATAAGACAAATGTCGCTCACAATCTTAAACTTGCGAAAAACCAAAGCAATTAACAGAAAGCCAAAGCAAGCGTAGATGCTGAAATTCAATAGATTTGCAAACAGCAAACCTGCTATCCAAAGTATTAAAATATATAGAAAAGGCGTTTTGTGGCTCATAGCTTTATATATCCGACTGTAATTTAGGGTAATTTGAGCACAAAACGAATAAAATTTAAACAACCTTTTAAATCATTTATGGAAAAATTGTACTTTTGCTGATATGCTTGGCGATAAAAAATATTCTTATCGGGACTTTTTAAAAAAATTCTACAATAAATACTTCCTTGTTGGGTTGATATTCCTTGTATGGTTGGTGTTTCTTGATGAGCAAAGTTTCATCGTTCAGAGACAGTTGAAAAGAAAAATAACTGCTCTTGAAAAACAGAAAGACTATTACAAGGAGAAAAGTGAAGAAGATAAGAGGAAAATTGACGAGCTGACAAACAATAAAGAAACTCTTGAAAAATTTGCACGTGAGCAATACCTTATGAAAAATAAAAATGAGGATATTTTTATAATTGTAGACGAATAACTAATTGGGAAGAATTTTAGCCATAGATTACGGTAAAAAACGAGTGGGAATTGCAACAACCGACAATTGTAGGATTATTGCAACGGCTTTGACAACAGTATGTTCGCATGAAGTGTTAGATTTTATTGTCGGTTACACTGCCGGAGAAAAGGTTGATTTGATAGTTGTAGGTTACCCTAAGACCATGCAAAACGAAGATTCGGAAAGTATGAAATACATTAAACCTTTTGTTGTGGGATTGAAACGAAAATTTCCTAATATACCGGTTGAAATGTATGACGAAAGATTCACATCCGTTATGGCTCACAAAGCAATGATCGAAGGAGGTTTCAAAAAGAAAATACGTGAAGACAAATCGAAGATAGACGCTATGAGTGCCGCAATTATACTTAACTCATTTCTTGACAGTAGAATTTATAAAGAAAAATATATTTGAATATGCTTTTACCTATATATGTGTACGGACATCCGATCTTGAGAAAAAAATCAGAAGACATACCGGAAGATTATCCGAATTTAGACGAATTCTTGAAAAACTTATGGCACACTATGGAAGTTGCCGACGGTGTGGGACTTGCCGCACCGCAAGTGGGACGTAATATTCGCATTTTTGTTGTGGACGGTACCGGTTTTTCAGATCAACATCCGGAAGTTGCCGACTTTCGCAAGGTTTTTATAAATGCTCACATCGTGGAACGTTCCGACGAATTGGTCAATCGTAGCGAAGGTTGTTTAAGTGTACCCGGCATACACGAATATGTGAAACGTCCGGACAAAATACGCATCATCTACGAAGATGAAAACCGTATTAAGCACGATAAAGAGTTTGACGGAATAAAAGCGTGGATAATCCAGCACGAGTATGACCATTTGGAAGGTATCGTTTTCACCGACCACCTCTCACCTCTCCGTAAACGACTACTGCAAAGCAAACTTAATGCAATCAGTCGCGGAAAATTCAAGTCCGAATATAAAGTAGTATTACCCAAATAACTCGTAATTTGTAATTAATAATTCGTAATTAATAATACCCATGGCATTCAATCTTAGAAACAGACATTTCCTGAAATTACTTGATTTCACCCCCGAAGAAATAAAATATTTGTTGAACCTTTCTGCCGACTTGAAAAAGGCAAAATACGCAGGCACGGAACAAGCCCGCTTGAGAGGTAAAAACATAGCACTTATATTTGAAAAAGATTCCACCCGCACCCGTTGCGCATTTGAAACGGCTGCTCATGATCAGGGTGCCAACATAACATATCTCGGTCCCTCAGGTTCTCAAATCGGTAAGAAAGAATCGATGAAAGACACGGCAAGAGTTTTGGGACGCATGTTTGACGGCATTGAATATCGCGGTTTCGGTCAGTCGATTGTAGAAGAATTGGCACGTTATGCCGGAGTACCGGTGTGGAACGGATTGACAAATGAATATCATCCCACTCAGATACTTGCGGATTTTCTCACTATGATGGAACATTCCGACAAACCGTTGAACAAAGTAACATTTGCCTATCTCGGAGATGCACGCTTCAATATGGGTAACTCGCTTATGGTGGGTGGTGTGAAAATGGGAATGGACGTGCGCATTGTCGCACCTGCAAGTCTACAACCGGACAAGTCGTTGGTTGACACTTGTCGGGAAATAGCCGCAAAAACGGGTGCCGTGCTTACGATTACCGACAACGTTGCAGCAGGCGTTAAAGGTTGTGATTTCCTGTACACCGATGTGTGGGTATCAATGGGAGAACCGCAGGAAGTTTGGAAAGAGCGAATAGAAATACTTTTACCTTATCAAGTGAACAAAAAAACTATGGAACTCACCGGCAATTCAAAATGCAAATTTATGCACTGTCTACCGGCTTTCCATAACCTTGAAACGGCAGTGGGACGTGATGTTCACAAACAGTTCGGATTGGATGCGATTGAGGTAACGGAAGAAGTGTTCGAATCTCCGAACTCTATCGTATTCGATGAAGCGGAAAATCGCCTCCATACAATTAAAGCAGTTATGGTAGCAACACTTGGGGATTAAATCTCCAAGTGTATTTTTAAAACTTCTTTAAAGCCTCGTCCAAAGTGGGATAAAGTTCCAGAATTTTATCAAGATGAAGAAGGTCAAAGATCTTCATATTACTTTTTGATATATTGCATATAGCGATGCGTGAATTATGTTGTGCCGCTGTGTTTTGAAGAGAAATCAGGCAGCCTATACCGCTACTGTCAATGAAATCAACATTTTCAAGATTGAATATAAGATTGGTCTTGTCGTCGGACAAAACAGGTTTCAACTCAGCTTTTACGTCTTCGCTTATTAATAAAGTTAGTCTTGATGGAGTGTCAAACTTACCGATTTTAACATTCCCTTGTTGAGATATTTGGATCATACGGATTTAAATAAAATTTGCTCTAAAATTAATACTTATTTTTAATGTTTAACTAACTTCTACGGATAACTTTTACCAAAGTTAGAGTTTTTACGAAAAATGAAGATTTTTTTTTAAAGCCTAAACTAATTGAGGTAATATTTCTACCTTTGTCTAAGTATGTCAAGGCATAATTCATGTCTTTATGACGTTAAGTTAAATACAATTATAAAATTAAGTGATCTTACATAATGAAAACAACGCCTTTTACGCATTTTCATGAAAGTTTAGGAGCCAGAATGGCACCGTTTGCCGGCTACAATATGCCGATAGAATACACAGGAATTAAGGACGAACACCTTGTTGTGAGGGAAAAAGTCGGAGTGTTCGACGTTTCTCACATGGGGGAATTCTGGATTAAAGGATCTAAAGCATTTCAACTTGTTCAGCAACTTACAAGCAACGACGTGGCAACTTTAACCGACGGTAAAGTTCAATACACCACCTTCACCAACAACGAAGGTGGTGTTGTGGATGATTTGTTGGTGTATCGTTTCGGAGCGGAGAAATATCTTTTGGTTGTGAATGCCGCCAACATTGAAAAAGACTGGGCTTGGGTTACGGAACACGGGGAAGAATTAGGAATGCAAATCGGTAGAGACATGGAAAACACTTCCGATGCAATTTGCCAACTTGCCGTGCAGGGACCGCTTGCTCTTAAAGCTATGCAGAAACTAACATCGGCAACTGTTACCGATATGGAATATTATACCTTTAAAGAAATACCTTTTGCAGGAATTGATAAGGTTATATTCTCAACAACGGGCTATACGGGTTCCGGCGGTTGTGAAATTTATGCCTATAATGCCGATGCGGAAAAATTATGGAATGCCGTGTTTGAGGCAGGTAAAGAGTTCGGAATACAACCTATCGGGCTTGGTGCACGCGACACTTTGCGATTGGAAGCCGGTTTTTGCCTCTACGGTCATGAATTAAATGACACCACTTCGCCGATTGAAGCCGGTTTGGGATGGATTACAAAGTTTGTAGACGGTAACAACTTTACAAACCGTGCATATCATGAAAAGCTGAAAATCGAAGGTGCGCCGCATTATTTAAAAGGTTTCGTGGTGGAAGATCGAGGAATTGCTCGTCAAGGTTATCCGATAGAAGATGCTGCCGGCAACGTGATAGGAGAAGTTTGCTCCGGTACGGTTTCGCCTTTAACGGGAAAATCAATCGGTACAGGCTACGTGAAAACCGGTTACCATAAGTTGGGTACCGAAATATACATACGTGTTCGTAACAAGGCTTTGAAAGCAATCATCACAAAAATGCCGTTTTTTTAGAATTCAACTATCTATAAAATATAACAAGTTATGAGAAAGCATATTTTTAATGCAGGTCCCTGCAAACTACCGGATTCGGTACTTGAAAACACATCAAAAGCATGTTTGGAGTTAGGTTCCACCGGTCAATCTATTATGGAAGTTTCCCATCGTTCAGCCGATTTTCAAGCCGTTTACGACGAGGCTGTAGCATTGTTTAAAGAAGTGCTCAACATTCCGGAAGGTTACTCGGTGCTCTTTTTGGGTGGTGGTGCAAGCATGCAGTTTTGCATGATTCCTTACAATTTCTTAAAGAAGAAAGCCGGATATGTGAACACCGGCACATGGTCGACTGCTGCTATTAAGGAAGCAAAACTTTGGGGAGAAGTGGAAATTGTGGCATCATCCGAAGCAGACGGTTTCACTCATTATCCCAAGTTCATAATTCCGGCAGATTTGGACTATATGCACATCACGTCCAACAACACTATTCGCGGCACCGAGATTTTTGAAGATCTCAATTCGCCCGTACCTTTGATTGCCGACATGTCTTCCGACATTTGCAGTCGTCCCGTTGATGTTTCAAAATATGCAATGATTTACGGCGGTTGCCAGAAAAATCTCGGACCTGCCGGTGTTACTTTCGTCATAATCAAAAACGACCTTTTGGATAAAGTGGTAGCAGATCGTCCGATACCTACAATGTTAAAATATAAAACTCACGTTGAAAAAGAGTCGATGTACAACACTCCTCCTTGCGTAAACATTTTTGCAGTGAAGGAAACATTAAAATGGGTTAAACAGCTCGGTGGCTTGAAAGTCATGGAAGCAAGGGCGAAAGAACGTGCCGATGCAATTTACAGTTATTTGGAAACAAGCAAAATGTTCCGTCCCGTTGTGAAAGAAGGTTCACGTTCAAGAATGAATATCCCTTTCCTTTTGAGAGAAGGTTACGAATCTTTGGAGAAAGACTTCATTGATTTTTCCAAGACGAAAAACATCGTTGGCATCAAGGGACATCGTTCTGTGGGCGGTTTCCGTGCCTCCACCTACAATGCCTGCACAATGGAAGATGTGAATGTTCTTTTGGGTGCAATGAAAGAATTTGAAGCTAAAAACGCATAAAACATCTGAAATATGTCAACGAAAGTACTAATTGCAACGGATAAACCCTTTGCCTCTTCGGCAGTTCAGGGCATACGTGAAATAGTTGAAAAAGCAGGCTATGAATTGGTTTTGCTGGAAAAATACACATCTCAGGATGAATTGATTGCTGCTGTGGCAGATGTGGATGCAATGATTATCCGTTCAGACAAAGCCACAAAAGAAGTGATTGATGCGGCAAAGAATTTGAAAATAATAGTTAGAGCCGGAGCCGGTTATGACAACATCGACTTACAAGCGTGCACAGACAAAGGCATTGTGGCAATGAACACGCCGGGGCAAAATTCCAATGCCGTAGCCGAGTTG
Organism: Culturomica sp.; assembly: GCA_031262745.1. Taxonomy (GTDB): domain Bacteria; phylum Bacteroidota; class Bacteroidia; order Bacteroidales; family Marinifilaceae; genus JAISHE01. Next base: position 22,144 of record JAISHE010000065.1, read on the forward strand.
GTATTCGGGATGATGGTTTATTCCGCTCGCAACTTCTACAACGGTAAGTCGGGTACGGAATTAAAAGGTAAGCGCATAGGAGTGCATGCCTACGGTAATGTCGGTCAAAACGTCGGACGCATTGCACATGGTTTCGGAATGGAAGTGTATGCCTATGATCCTTTCATGACGGCTGAACAGATTAGTGCCGCCGGAGCAATTCAGGTTGAAACGGTTGAACAGCTGTATGAAATGTGCGACTATATTTCGCTACACATCCCTGCCACGCCCGAAACAAAGCAGTCAATCAATTATGCTCTTTTGAACCGTATGCCGAAAGGCGGAGTATTGGTAAACACGGCTCGCAAAGAAGTGATACACGAAGCAGATTTGTTGAAATTTATGGCAGATCGTGTGGATTTTCGCTATTTGTCGGACATTGCACCCGACAATGCTGCCGAGTTTGCAGCTTTTGAAGGGCGTTATTTCTTCACTCCGAAGAAAATGGGTGCACAAACGGAAGAAGCAAACGTGAATGCAGGATTGGCTGCCGCACGTCAGATAGTTGATTTCTTAACAACAGGTAACAGGAAATTTCAAGTAAACAAATAAACATACCGATTATGGCAATAGTAAAACCATTTAAAGGATTGAGAACTCCAAGCGAGGAAATATGTGAAGAATTGGCGTGTCTTCCTTACGATGTGATGAACTCGGAGGAAGCGGCGAAAATGGCGGAAGGTAAACCGAAATCACTCCTGCACGTTACTCGTGCCGAGATAGACTGCCCCAAAGGTACGGATATTCATTCGGAAAAAGTCTACAACAAGAGCGTTGAAAACTTTCGCATGTTTCAAGAAAAAGGTTGGTTGGTGCAGGATGAAAATGCTAAGTTTTACATTTATGCACAGACGATGGACGGCAGGACACAGTATGGTATTGTGGGTTGTGCTGCTTGCGACGACTATTGGAACGGTGTGATAAAAAAACATGAACTCACGCGTCCCGACAAGGAAGAAGATCGTATGGTGCTCACCCGTTATGTGAATGCCAACTTGGAGCCGGTGTTTTTTTCATATCGTGCGGTGCCTGAAATTGATGAGATTGTTGAAAACATTGTGAGAAATCAGAAAGCCGATTACGATTTCGTTGCGGAAGACGGTTTCGGACATCATTTCTGGGTGATAAACGACAAGGTTACTAATGCTCGCATTGAAAAATTATTTGCCGACAAAGTACCTGCCACTTACGTTGCCGACGGTCATCATCGCACGGCTGCTGCCGCACGCATAGGTAAGGAATATCAGGCTAAAAATCCGGCTCACACCGGCGAAGAGGATTACAACTTCTTTATGGCAGTGCATTTTCCGGACAATCAGTTGAAAATCATCGACTACAACAGAGTAGTTAAGGATTTAAACGGCTTGAGCAAAGAAGAATTTCTTAAAAAATTGGATGATACCTTTAAGGTAGAAGACAAAGGAACTGATATTTATCATCCTTCACAGCTGCATGAATTCGGCATGTACATTGACGGTAAGTGGTATAAATTGACGGCAAAAGCCGGTAGTTACGATGATAAAGACCCAATAGGTATTTTGGATGTTACGGTGCTTTCCAAACATGTGCTTGCCGACATTTTGGATATTCAAGACCTACGCACCTCCACACGCATTGATTTTGTGGGTGGCATAAGAGGTTTGGAAGAATTGAAAAAGCGTGTAGACAGCGGAGAAATGAAAGTAGCATTTGCCTTATATCCTGTGTCTATGCAACAACTGCTTGACATTGCCGATAGCGGTAATATTATGCCTCCGAAGACTACTTGGTTTGAACCTAAACTCCGTTCCGGCTTGGTTATTCATAAGATCTGATTCAATAAGATAAATCGTGTGTACTTGTTTGTAGGGGGGCGTTACATTCGACGTCCTCCTACTTTTTTTTACTGACTTCTGAACTCTGACGTTAAAGTTAAAAGCATGGAGTTCAAAGCTCCGAACTCCGAAATTGATGCTCTGAACTCCGAAGTCGATGCTCTGAACTCCGAAGTCGATGCTCTGAACTCCGAAGTCGATGCTCTGAACTCCGAAATCGAGGTTCCGAACTCCGAAGTCGAGGTTCCGAACTCCAAAATCGAGGTTCCGAACTCCAAAGTCGACGCTCTGAACTCCGAAGTCGATGCTCTGAACTCCGAAAATCGATGCTTTGAACTCCGAAGTCGATGCTTTGAACTCCGAATTAAAAAAAAAGACTCGGAAGCAATCGCTTCCGAGTCCCCGAACTACTCTACCGGTTAATTTACAAGTATGAATCGAATGATTTTTACTAACTCAATAATATAGAGTAATCATTTTTGATTAATAGTTAGGATTCTGATAAGCTGCCTTTGTGGCATCATCCACAGCCATTGCATCCAACTGACCTTGCGGAATGGGACGCAAATAGTGATAATCTTCAATAGTACGATTAACCGTTTGAGCGTTATGATCACCCTTGCTTGAACTGCAAATGCGATAAGAGCCTGCAACTTCTGCCCACTTTTGTGTGCGAACCAAGTCATACCAACGATAACCTTCGCCGAAGAATTCGCGTGAACGTTCTTCCAGAATATAATCAATATCAATTGTAGCAGGCGTAGCAGCAACCATAGCAGCACTATTATCTTCATCCTTTACTACGTTACCGTTGTTTGACCAACGCCATTTTCCGGCACGTGCACGAAGTACGTTTACCAATTCTCTTGCACTGTAGCCCGATGTAGTAGTGGCACCCATCACGGCTGCTTCTGCTGCAATCAAGTACAATTCTGAGAATTTAGCTATGTTCCAAGGACGTGTTAAAGCTCCGTTAGGTTGTCCCAAACCGGCACCGTTATCGGTACGATATGTACCTATCTTCCAAAGTCCGGGATATACAACACGGCTGATACCGGACGGATTGATAACCCAATCGGCTCTGCCGGGCAATGTTCCCGCACCGATATTGCTCTTGCCTGCACCTTCTGTGTAAGTTACGGGAGTTGCAGGTTCTTCGTCAAGGAAGGTAAGGATAGCATCACCGTTTGCCACAGGTAGACCGTTTGCATTATAAACACTACCCGTAATACCGGCTTTTGTCCAGTTGCCACGATAAACCGTAACAAACGTTCCGTCATAGCGGGAGTCGTTAGTTTTATCGGCAAAAGTTTCGGTAACTGCATCAATAGTCGGTGTCATACGTGTCCAAGGACGTCCGCCCCATTGCACGGCATCACGTTGAACAGAACTAAGATTGTAGTTCTCTCCGTCTGCAGAACTTCTAATTTCGGTGTAGTTCCAAGTAACAAACCATGAAGCAAAACTTTCGGGAGCACTACCGTTACTATATGAAAGGCTGGCTTGATTGTATTGTTCACTTTCACAGTGGTCGCTATAGAGCACGATTTCATTGTTACGATCATTGCTGCCCAAGTTTACATCATAGAAAGTAGATTGCAAACCGAAAGGTCCGGGATGCGTGATAGCATCCAATGCCACGTTGTAAGCTTCTTGGAAATACCATGATGCATCGTGTCCGTCGGGATCGGTGCGAGGTGTTTCGGGATAAGTCGGAATATTTCCCGGATTTTGCAACCACCATCCGTAAGTCAAATAAGCTTTTGCCAAATAAAGGCGTGCTGCGGTTTTGGTTACACCACCGGTAACACGTCCCGTTTCGGGCAACGTCTCAATACAAATTTTCAAATCGGGGAAAATAGCTCTCGTGTACACTTCGGGAACAGTGTTACGAACCGACGTACGCGAAGGAGTGATATTGAATTTCAATTCACCCGATCCCAAGTCAAGAGGCACACCACCGAAAGTCTGTACCAACATAAAGTAATCCCAAGCACGGAAGAAACGAGCTTCCGAAACCAAAGATTCCGCAAGATTAACAGCTGCGGCATTTTCAATAATACCGTTTGCAGTGTTGATATTAGAGAATGCAGTACCCCACAAAACATCGGAACGACTGCTTGATGACGTCAAAGAACCTGCTCCCGACATATCGGTATCCTTAAAGTTATTATCGGCACTTTGTGCATAAGTGTACTCATCCGTACCGCTCTCGGTGGCTGCATAATAATATTGTCCGAAAATGTAGCGGGTGTGGGAGTAAAGCGAAGTTATCCCTCCCTGAATACCCTCTTCGGTTTGAAAATACCCCGGTTCAAAAATGTCTCGTGGTTTTTCTTCGAGAACATCATCACAGGCTGTAGCAAACAGCATGAGGATGGCTGCTCCGGTCATGATTGATTTTATATTTTTCATATTGCTAATATTTTTATTCTTATAAAATTAAAACGACAAACTTAATCCGAAAATAAAGTTGCGCGTAGACGGTACGTTGGTACCTACTGTCAACATCGTGCTTGCATTATAAGGTAAGCTACCGGTAACAGCTGCATTTTCATTACCGTGAGAGTTGGTTACAGGATCCAAACCTGTTTCCTTATTAAACGGTGAGAAAAGTACAAATGCGTTTTGCAACGTAAAATAAAGACGAGCTCTGCTTATGCCGGTGTCTTTCACCCACTTCATATCGTCGAAGTTGTAACCGAGTGTAATGGAACCTACTTTGAAATATGACGCATCGAAATAACCGAGCGTGCTACCATATTTTGGGTTATCACCGCTCTGGATACCGCCGGGTTTCGGATATTTGGCACCCGTATTTTCCGGTGTCCAATAGTCCACTTTCACATTTCCGCGTCGTCCGGTAAGCATATTTAAGTAACCGTTAGAGGCATGCAATGAGCTTACTAACAAACCACCGTGCTGGAATGTTCCGATAACATTCAAATCCCAACCTTTGTAGGCAACACGCGTGTTGAAACCGCCTTGCCAATCCGGATCGGCATTCAAGATCTGTCTGTCGGCAGCGTCGATTGCTCTTTCAGGTGTGCCGTCGGCATTATATCCTCCGGTATATTTCACTTTTATCATACCGGCGTTACCACCCGGTTCAAGCACATTCAAATAAGGATCACCTTCCTGCCAAAGACCGATTTTCTTATAGTCGAAAACAGAGTTAATAGAATGACCTACAAACCAAGCATTGGCTTCGTCGCGTTCCTGACCGGAAGCAAGTTCGGTGATTTCATTACGGTTTGCATAGAAATTAATACCTGCATCCCATGTCCAACCATTAACATCGTCAAGAATAGTTCCGTTAAGAGAAACTTCAAGACCTGAGTTTTTCACCTTACCTATATTATCATAGTAACCGCCTACACCTCCCGAACCCGGAAGATTTACGAATTGAAGAACATCGTTTGTGATGCCTCTATACCATTCAACGGTTCCCGACAAACGGCGATTTAAAACAGAGAAATCCAAACCGATATTCCATGTTTTTGAGAATTCCCAACCCAATTCGGGATTAGGCGTTTCCGAAACATAGTAACCGATTGTCATTTGCTCACCGAAGTTGTAGGGACGGGTAGCCAAACGTCCTTGTGTTGCATACGGACGAACAGCTTGATTGGAAGTAACACCATAACCTACACGTGCTTTCAATTCATCCAACCATTCGTATTTGCTCATAAATGATTCCTTAGCGATGTTCCAACCGCCTGAGAAAGCAACATAGTCAATCCACTTATGTCCCTTTGCCAAACGTGAAGAACCGTCTCTACGATAAGATGCAAGCAACATATAACGGCTGTCGTAATCATACATCAAACGACCCATATATGACTGCAATCCGTATTCTTCGAAATCCTGATTAGCGGGAAGAACGGAAATTTTATCTGCCGGAGCCTGTCCGAGATTATAGTATTGGAAGTGATCGGAAGGAATATCCGTAGCTGTTACATAAGAACGATCATAATGCGTCTTTTCTGCCGAGTACAGCGCATTTGCCGTAACATGATGTTTTTCTGCAAAAATTCTTTCGTAAGTAATGAGGTTTTCAACAGTCCAGTTTGTCAAAACGGATTTATCAAGAGAAGCATTTGAAGCTGCCGTCGGAGTGTCGCTGAACACACCTTCGCCCTGATAAGTTCCTCTATCTCTTGTACGCACGTTCAAACCAACTGTCATACGATAGGTCAAACCTTCAACACGTGGGATTTTAACTTCTCCGTAAATAGAGTTGTAGGAACCGATGCCACGTTGTCTGTCGGCATACTTGTCGCCTAATTCATTGATCGCTTTTCTCGAAAATGCCCAGTAGTTATCGGCAATAGAACTAACCACTCTTTTCCAACTTCTGTCCTCATTATAAGGATCAATAAGTGAAGATAGAGACAAAGAATTATACATGATCAAGTTTTGTCCTTTGGTCATGTTGTAATTATTGTTGGTTGTAAGACCGAAACGGAAATAATCACCTATCTGCTGATCTATGCTGGCACGCAAAGAAATACGGCTGTAGTTCTGACCCGGCAACAATGATTCGTCTTTAATGTAACCTAAACCGATGTTATAGTTACCGGTTGCTGTTCCACCCGTGATAGCAAGGTTATGATTCATCGTAGAAGCTGTCTTAAACATAAGATCCTGCCAGTCGGTGTTCATACCCAATATTTCGTCTTTACCCATAGTAGGTTTCTTTGAACCGTCGCCGAGCACTTCCGAGTAGATACCCGCATCGGCACGCAACTGATAAAGTTCGTCTCCAGACATCATAGGATAACGGTTATAGAGAGTTTTAAAACCGTAGTATACATCGTATGTAACCTGAGGTTTCTGATCTCTAAATCCTCTATTGGTGGTTACGATGATAACACCGTTGGCACCACGAGAACCGTAAATTGAAGTTGCCGAAGCATCCTTCAAAATGTCAATACTCTTGATATCATTAGTGTTGATATCACCGAGAGTACCTGCAAAAGGGATACCGTCCAAAACGATGAGCGGATTATTATCACCCGACAAAGAGCGAGTACCGCGAATACGAATCTGCATGTCGGCACCCGGTTTGGAATCGGTTTGCGACATTTGCACACCTGCAACACGTCCTGCCAAAGCACTGGTGATGTTACCTGTTTGCACTTCCTTCAATTCGTTGCCTTGCATGGAAGCCACCGAACCGGTTACAGATTCACGACGTTGCGAACCATAACCGATAACCACAACCTCATTAAGAGATTGAGCATCATCCTGCAATATAACATTAAAGTTAGTGTTATCACCTACTAATAAAGTTTGACTTTCAAACCCTATAAAAGAGATAACAAGTTTGCCTTTTGAAGAAACGTTCAACGAGAAATTACCGTTAGCATCAGTAACCGTACCGTTTTGTGTTCCTTCTTCAAGAACAGTAGCACCAATTAATACCTCACCCGTAACATCTTTAACACTACCTGTAACGGTAACGTTCTGAGCATACGTAAATAAAGGGATTAACATAACACAAACAAAAAGCCCCAAGGACTTAAAAACAATTTTTTTCATAAAAATTATTCATTTATTAAATTAAAAAAGATTAATCAGTTGATTGATTCTGTTTTTCACTCTGCAAGTTTATTCTAATTTTAATGCATACCTAATACGGTTGTATTACATTGGCTTGACTAATCGTAACATTACTATTGTTGTATGTAACAGAAATTATTTCAACAGTAATATGAAATCGTTTGCATAACTTATTTAGGCAAATGTTTCATACAGAAGCCATTTTTATGCAAAAAATAGAAACTCTCATTTAAGATTTATTTAGCTTCATTTAAAATAATTGTATATCAATCATTTCGGTATGGCTACATATTCCTTTCCGCTTTCTTGTTTTATGGGTAACTATGGTAATAAAAAGAATGTTTTTGCATAAATACGACAAAAACGCTCATCAGAGAGCAAAGCGTTATCTATCTATATCGCACGAAGGGGAGGGTGTCCCAAAAGTATTGACACCCCTCTTTTTATTCGTACCCCTATCCGAGAATGATTTCAAATATTCGATTCTACGGAAGATAGTTGAACTTTTGAGACAGTCTCGGAAAAACACTTCTATATCCCATCGCCTCTTGTAAGCATCTGCAATTTCTTTTGCTGATAAATCAAAATTGTTGCAGATAAATCGGTATACCCTATTTTTATCTTCTTTACTTTTGGCAATAATCAATCGAATTTGAGGTTTATAAAACAAGAACGAAGTTCATCTGCTTTTTTATGACTTTGTCGCTTCTATTTGCTCCTCAGCTATGATATCATCTTCGGCTGTACTGTCGACAATGAGCTGTTTCTTTGGATTAAGTCCGAGCCGTCTTATGCGTTCCACTCTTGAAATCAGATTACCGCGACCGTCGGAAAGTTGTTTACTCACATCGTTGTAAGTGTTTTGTACGGTGTTAAGCTGGTTACCGATTTTTGCAAAGTTTTCGGCAAAAGTTACAAACTTGTCATAAAGGTCGCTTCCCTGACGCACGATTTCCATAACATTTTGCGATTGCCTTTCGCTTTGCCAAAGGTTATAAGCTAATTGTAAAGCCATAATAAGATTTGTGGGACTGATGAGTATGATGCGCTTTGAATAAGCGTAACTTCCCAAAGATGCGTCGTTTTGCACGGCAAGGATGTAGGACGCTTCGTTAGGAACAAACATCAGGACATATCCTATGGAATGTTCGACGTATTGCGAATAATTTTTATTACTTAATTCATCAATATGATCTTTTATTGATTTCAGATGATTCTTCAAATAATGTTTTCTTTCTTCTTCGGTTTCACTTTCCATGTAGGCAGAATAGGCTTTCAACGAAACTTTGGAGTCTATAATCACCGAGCGTTTTTCCGGAAATCGTACAATAACGTCGGGGCGCATTCTCTCTCCGTCTACCGTCTTGCTTTCCTGAATAAAGTATTCTTCATCTTTACGAAGTCCCGATTTTTCAAGCATGCTTTCCAAAATCATTTCGCCCCAATCACCCTGTGTCTTAGTGTTTCCCTTCAATGCCTTTGTGAGATTGACGGCATCGTTACCTATTTCCTGTGTGCGCTTCATAACCTCTTCAATGGCTTTTTCAAGAGATGCCTTGTTCTCTGCCCCTGCAATGCGACTTTCGTTTACGGCTTTCTCAAAATTTTGAAGTTTATCTTTTAGCGGATTAAGAATAGCCTCTAATTGTTCCTTATTGGTGCTACGGAGATTGCCCGACTTCTTTTCCAACACTTCATTTGCCACCGCCTGAAATTCACTTTTCATTAATTCCGACTTTTCTTTCCATTGCTTTTCAAGAAGTTCTTTGGTCTTCTCAAAATTCTCTTCCAACAATTTGATATTGCCGAGCAACGCTTTCTTTTCAATCTCAAAGGCTTCTTTTGAAGTTTCCAATCGAGTACGTAGTTCTATATTTTCCTCATTTTTGATTTCTGCCTTCCTTAATTCGGTTTTATAGTTTTCGTTTTCGGAAGTCAACGAATCAATAATGTAATGCAATTTACCGCTTTTGGCATTTCCCACAAACCACATTATTATTATTCCTGCAAATGCACCACCCAATAAACTTATGATAATTCCCATAACTTATTTTTAAATCGTTTTGACAAAGGTAACAGGATTAATACTATTCGAGAAATCAATATGAGAAAAAACAGCTATATTTGTGGAAAATGTTTTGACATGAAAGCAAATATTATTAAAAGCATACAAATCTACGGCTTGTGGCGTAAATACGATTTCATTTGGGAACACCTCAACGAAGATGTGAATGTGCTTATCGGTATCAACGGTAGCGGTAAAACGACCTTGTTTAATATTATCGATGCTCTGCTAACCGCCGATTTGAAACAGATCAAAACTTATAATGTCAAAGTTGAAATGCAAATCGGAGAACGCCTTTTATCTTACGATTCCAAAACAACTTCTCAACAAATGAAAGCACAATTGGCTGATGTGAATTATGTTAAAATCAGTACATTCGACATCCCTCTAAAAGATAAACCAAAAGCGGGAAAGGAATTTAGCCAACTCTACAATGAACTTTACGACATTGTATATCGAATAGGCGGCGAGGAACCTTCTTTTTCGGACTATCGACTGAAAGCCACTAATTTTCCGGAACAGGCTAAACGTGTCAATACACGTATACAAACCTTTTATAAAACAGTAGATGCACTTTTTTCAAAGACAGGTAAAATAATAGGTATCGACCCTTACACCAATCATTTGATTTTCAGAAATGGAGATGAAACAATACCTTTGCATAAACTTTCTTCCGGAGAAAAACAATTATTGATTATCCTTCTAAAAGCATTTCTTATGGAAGAAAAACCCTACATCCTTCTTATGGATGAACCGGAAATCTCTCTTCACATAGAATGGCAATATAGACTTTTGGAAGAAATCCGCAAACTAAATCCTAATTGCCAAATTATCACATCCACACATTCACCGAGTATATTCGGAGACGGCTGGAGCGATAAACTCTTCTTTGTAGACGAATTGATATATGCACAACCCTCAAGTAGATAAAGAAACAAGGGATAGTCATTTCGCAGCTCTTGCAAAACGCTATGCGTTGGATGCAAAAATGTTGAAATGTCGTGCTGCCGTGCATGTAGAAAATAAGAACGATATAGCTTTCTGGGGCACTGTTTTAAAACATTTCTATCCTAATTTGCGCTTCCATTTCATTTCCGCATCTCGCAACGAATATGGTCATGAAACAAGTGGAGTTACTCAGGCTTTGAAGTATTACAACTATCTTAATCCTGACTTTTTCATTTGCATTGATAGCGACTATCGTTACTTGATGCGTGAAAAAGGAATAAACCCCGGAAAATTTGTAATACAAACATATACCTACTCTTTTGAAAACCATCTTTGTTATGCCGAAGGTTTGAATGAAATCTGCGAAAGAACAATCAAACATCCTAATACAATCTTTTCATTTAGCAAGTTCCTACGGGAATATTCCAATATACTGTATGATTTGTTTATTTGGCATTTATACTTTCTCCACAACAATCCTATGATGTTCACAAAATTGGACTTTAATCGCTACATCAATCTTCTATTTCGCAAAAGGAACTTTTCCATTTATGACAACGGTAAAGCAGCACTGGAAGAATTCCGCATAAGAATAAGCAAAAGAATTGCATACTTCAACCGCAAATATCCCAATGCCAATCTTGATTACGTGCGTAAAAAATATGCTCGTCTGGGACTGATTCCGTCGCAAACTTATCTTTTTGTGCGCGGTCATAACGTCTACGACATGGTGAGCCTTATTTGTCGTGAAGTGTGCCGCCATATCTTGAAAAAAGAGGAAAATCAACTAACAAGGTCGGAAATAACATCACTCTATAATTCTCATAGATCTATTGATATACAACTATTAAAAAATCTCCACTTCGGAGAATATTTTGCAATCAGGAAAATAGAGTATGATCTTGCCGAAATATTGAATAAATAATATTTGTTAACACTTTTTTTGTCCTAACTCCATTGAGTTAAGATATTGTTTTAATACCTTTGAAACCCTTTGAATTATAACTAAGCAATAATGAGCGATTTTGACATCAGGGACGGACGTTTAAAAGACACGGAAAAAGAATTTGAAAGAGCTTTAAGACCACTGACTTTCAGCGATTTTCAAGGACAGAAAAAAATCACGGACAATCTGAAAGTTTTTGTAAGTGCTGCCAAAATGCGCTCGGAATCCTTAGATCATGTGATATTGCATGGTCCTCCCGGATTAGGTAAAACGACTCTTTCCGTTATAATTGCAAACGAATTGGGGGTTGACATAAAGATTACTTCAGGTCCTGTTTTGGATAAACCCGGAGATTTGGCGGGTTTGCTTACTAATCTTAAAGAAAACGATGTGCTTTTTATTGATGAGATACATCGCCTAAGTCCGATTGTTGAAGAATATCTCTATTCTGCAATGGAAGATTACCGTATCGATATAATGCTTGATAAAGGACCGGCAGCTCGCTCGGTGCAAATTCAAATCAGTCCATTCACTTTAATCGGTGCCACCACTCGTAGCGGATTACTCACTGCTCCTTTACGTGCACGTTTCGGAATAAACTGCCATTTGGAATATTATGACGCCTCTATTCTAAACGGTATCATCAAACGTTCTGCCGATATTCTCGGAGTAAAAATCACGGAACAAGCAACTGTTGAAATGGCTTCTCGAAGTCGTGGCACACCCAGAATTGCCAATTCACTACTTAGGAGAGTACGCGATTTTGCCATGGTAAAAGGTAACGGAGTTATCGACGAAGAAATAACTCGTTATGCTCTCGAAGCATTGAATATAGATAAATACGGTTTGGACGAAATGGACAACAAGATACTTCTCACGATTATAGAGAAATTTAAAGGTGGTCCGGTTGGTCTGACAACTATTGCCACTGCCGTTGGTGAAGACCCCGGTACACTCGAAGAAGTGTATGAACCTTTCCTGATAAAAGAAGGATTTATAAAAAGAACTCCGCGTGGAAGAGAAGTAACCGAATTGGCATTTAAACATTTGGGTAAGGACTTAAAACAAATTCTTGATTGGCAAGAACCTACGTTATTTTAATGTAGACAAAAAAATGGACAGAAAAAGGATTATAATACTCGGCACAGTGCTCGGACTTGCTTTGATAGGTTTGATTGTGATACAAACTAAGTATTTGCAAACAGCATTCAAATTGCGTAAAGCCCAGTTTGACTTTTCCGTAAACAGAACCTTTTCGGGAATCATAGCCAATTTGGAAGAAAAGGTGAAGGATGATAAATCGTTGAAATCATTACCTAAATCCTCAGGACATACCGTAGATACGGGAACCAAAAGAATTATCGATCTTATGGATTATGACGAAGCGGTAACGGCATCCGATTTAAAACCTTTTAAGGCAAATGAGAATGCCGATTTGAAACAATCTATTGCCCGCTACCGTCAATCACGTAAGAAATTGGTCGCCTCCGGTTTTTCTCCGTCTGAAAACACTTCACAGGAGATTTCGGTAGAGGAACTTTTAAAAGGTATCGACCTGCAAAAGATTGTGCGTAAGAATTTAAGGTATAATGCTATTTCCGACAATTTCGAGTACGCAGTGAAGGAGCATGATCGTTTTATAATAATGTCATCGGGATTTTTTAACGGTCAATCCGATTTTCAATATAGTAAGCATTTCAGTTTCGGTAACGACCTTGTGAATGCCACTTTTTACCTTTTCTTTCCCGATAAGACTCATTCCACTACCGAATCATTGAAATTGCTGCTGCCGAATGCAATGATAACTCTTATTCTCATTTGCTGTTTCGTATTTTGTATAATGATGATTATAAGACAGAAGAAACTTTCTGAGATTAAGAATGATTTCATCAACAATATGACGCACGAGTTTAAAACTCCTATTGCAACAATATCTTTGGCAGCACAAATGTTAAAAGAACCCGACGTTCAACAAATTCCTAAGTCTGTAGATCATATTGCAGGAATAGTGCATGATGAAAGTAATCGACTCACATTTCAAGTTGAAAAAGTTTTGCAAACAGCATTGTTCACGGAGTCGCGTATGAAATTAAAATTAAAGAACCTTCATGTTAATGAGCTTATAGAAGGTCAGATTAACAAATTTCGTTTGCGTCTTGACAATCAAAACGGAGAGATTACGTCTCATTTGGAAGCTAAGAATGATGAAATCTATGCAGACGAAGTGCATATCACCAACATAATTTCAAATCTGATAGATAATGCTTTAAAATATTGTAAAAGAAATCCGGAGATTGCAATCTACACACGCAACCGCGGAGATGAGATTATAATTAGTGTTGTGGACAACGGAATCGGAATTGCTCCAAAGGATCAGAAATTGATATTTGAGCGTTTTTATCGTGTTTCCACCGGTAACTTGCATGATGTAAAAGGCTTTGGCTTAGGACTTTCTTATGTAAAGAAAATAGTTGAAGTTCATCAGGGGAAAATCGAAGTGGAAAGTACTATTGATAAAGGTAGTCGCTTCGATGTGATATTACCGTTGGCAGGAAGAAAAATAAAAGTAAAGAAAACTTTATTTTTTTAATCACGTAAAACAGTGGAAATTAGTTAAAAGATATAATTATGGAAGATAAAATTAAAATTTTACTTGCGGAAGACGACACCAATCTTGGGATGTTGCTTAATGAATATTTGAATGCTAAAGGTTTTCTATCAACTCTTTGTGAAGACGGAGAAATTGCTCTTGAAACTTTTTTAAACAAGCCTTTTGATCTTTGTATTTTTGATGTAATGATGCCTAAAAAAGATGGCTTCACACTTGCAAAAGATGTACGTAAGATTAACAGTGAAATACCTATTATCTTTCTCACAGCAAAAAACATGAAAGAAGACGTACTCGCCGGTTTCAAATTGGGTGCCGACGATTATATGACTAAGCCTTTTTCAATGGAAGAATTGATGTTGAGAATTGAAGCCGTTCTGCGTCGTTCCACAGGATTGAAGCCGGAAGATGAACAGGAAATTTATAAAATAGGTAAGCTCACATTTAATGCTAAGAAGCAAACTTTGTTTGACGGTGAGGAAGAAGAAAAATTGACAACTAAGGAATCCGAATTACTGCGTTTATTGTGTATAAACGTAAATAAAGTGCTTGAAAGGAACTATGCTTTGAAACATATTTGGTCGGATGATAACTACTTTAATGCAAGAAGCATGGACGTTTACATTACGAAATTGCGTAAGATATTGAAAAAAGATCCGAGCGTGGCAATCATTAATATTCACGGTAAGGGTTATAAATTGACACTTTGATATGAGAATAGCAATTGCATGTGATCATGCGGGATTTGAATACAAAGAACGGCTTGTGAAGCATCTGCTTGAACTCGGACATGATGTTCAGGATTTCGGCACTCACTCCGTTGCAAGCATGGATTATCCGGATACGGTTCATCCGATGGCTTTTGCCGTTGAAGCCGGTAAATTTGAAAGGGGTATAGTTGTTTGTGGTTCCGGCAACGGAGTTGCTATCACAGCCAATAAACATCAAGGTATTCGCTGTGCACTTTGTTGGCAACCGGAAATAGCATCGCTGGCACGTCAGCATAATGATGCTAATGTGTGTTCTATTCCGGCGCGATTTATTGCTTACGAACAAGCTGAATATATAGTAGATATATTTCTATCTACATCTTTTGAAGGCGGTAGGCATGCGTTGAGGGTAGAAAAAATAGCCATAGCTTAAAACATAGTCCTCTTCTAATAATTCACATTTTTTCATTCGAGATGAAATAAGTTGTATCCTTTAAAGATACGACGTGGGGTGTTTATATATCAAAAATGAGATACATACTGACCTCTGCAAAAGTTTTCTCACTTTATTCAAACTATTGGTCTAATTGTCAAAACATAGGAAGAGTCTGTCCCAAAAGGGCAGACTCTTGTTTGTATGTTTATACAGCGATTTTGCTCGAAAATTTTTCGACAGACGGATTTTTTGAAAGGAAAAAAGAAAAAAACGTTAAAAAATTAAAGAAAATTCAATCTGAAATTGGGTTTGAAGAAAAAAGGAGGTAAATTGTACGTATAATATAAGATACTTTTATGACAACATCAAAACAATTCATCACATCATACGCACAAAGTCGTTTATCTTCTGCAATTGCCGGAACATCCGATACGGGATTTTATCCTCTTTCAAACATAATTCAACCTTCTAAATGGCGAAAACAATGATTAAAGATAGATTATTATACTTATTAAAATACTCCCATTGCTTAGTGAGCGGATGCGATAGCTCTGGAACCGGATTTTTAGGTTCTGAAATTGGATTTAGAAGTTCTGAAATCGGATTTAGAAGCTCCTGCGATGGATATGATTGTTATAAAAATAGGTTTTTAAGCTATAAAACCGTTGGCATGGGTTATAAAATTGAATTTGTGGATTCCTATTCCGGATTTGTGGGTTCTGAAATTGGATTTAGAAGCTCCGAAATCGGATTTAGAAGTTCTGAAAATAGATTTAGAAGCTCTGAATCCGGATTTAGGAACTTCGAAAATAGATTTAGGGAATATGAAATTGTTTGTTTAACACGCATAAAGAGTGGGCGTTATATAATTATATTTTATTAACTATTAAAATCATTTAATATGACTGGTTATAATTTTATTCCGGGCGCAGATGCCCAATTCGATCCTTGACAAAGCGTTTTATTAGACGCAGTTCAAAAAAGTGCGGAAATGTGGTCTATCCCGATTGATGCCTTAACGGCAACAACGGAACTTCAAACGAAGTGGGAAGCCGCATATTCCATTGTAACAGACCCGGCAACGAAGACATCTTCTGCCGTGCATTTAAAAAATGCTACACGCAAAGAATATGAAACGCAATTGCGCATGTTTATTAAATCCTACATCACTTACAATCCGAAAGTGAGTGATGAAGATAAGATAAACATGGGTTTGCCGGTTCATAAGACGACGCGAACTCCTGTGCCCGTGCCTACGACTGTTCCGAATGTATCCGGAATAGACCGTAACGCTATCCGCCGTATCACTATTTCTTTCATCGATTCGGGCAGCGACCATCGTGCAAAACCCGCCGGTGTGCAAGGAGCAGTGATAAAATGGATCGTTAGCGACACGCCTCCCGTCGGCATTGATGTTTTCACAAACTCTTTGCTGGACACGAGGTCGCCTATAACGCTGGAATTCACCGACCAACAGCGTGGCAAAACCGTTTATTTCATACTCGCTTGGCAAAATACCAGAGGCGAAATGGGAAACTTTGGTGAAATACAAAGCAGTATAGTGCCGTAACATCTCTTGAACTTAATTTATAACTTAAAATCTGTCGCCACCTTTTGGTCTGCCCACGCCAAGAAGTGGCGACAGAAAATTTATGCTTATCCCTCAATGAACATATATATGGTATGTCCTACATTAAACATGTCCGAATACAAGAGTGTTGTTGTAAATCATTCCACAACCCATAGCTTGTGATACTGAGCAATCACACAACTGCGCTCGCCGGTGGCAAATAAAAACTTCAAGGTATTGAAGTAACCTGAAAATATTTTAGTAACATTGCATTTGTAAATTCAGAAAAACAAAAAAATGAACAAACAACCTCTCAAAATATCAAATCTAATCACCCTTGCCAAGCAATTTTGCGAGCAGGAATCTCAAACACCCAACAGCGAACTGTTCGGTGTAACGGACGGCAAAGCTGTAGGCACATACATTGAGCATAAGTTTAAGGATTTTGTGCTTGAAAATTATGATACGGGAATCGGCAGTTCGGCGAGCGGAATTGATTTGCCTGCGCCGGAAATCAATACGGACATAAAAGTTACTTCAATTGATAAACCGCAATCTTCGTGCCCGTTCAAAAATGCACAGCAAAAGATTTTCGGTTTGGGTTACAATTTGTTGGTTTTTGTGTATGACAAAAAAGACGATGAAAAAACAAAAACGGCGTTGCTCAATTTTGTAAGCTGCTCGTTTATTGAAAAAGAGCGTACTGCCGATTATCAAACAACAACAGCATTGTTGCAAATGATTGAAAATAATGCCAATGCAGAAGATATTTTTGCCTATTTGAACGACCGCAACATTCCCGCCGATGAAGTTACGCTGATGAATATGGCAGAACAAATTTTGCAAAATCCACCGAAAATCGGTTATTTGACAATCTCAAATGCTTTGCAATGGCGGTTGCAGTATGGCAGAATTGTTGGGCTGAAAGAGGAAGTTGATGGGATTGAGAGTATTGTGGATTATGTGAAATAAAAAAATGATATAATATGGAAAAGTTTGATTATCAAAATCATAAGATATTAAAGGGAGATGCGTTAGAGATTTTATCAACCGAAATATTAAACAATTCAGTTGATTTAATTTTTGTTGATCCGCCTTACAATATAGGCAAAAATTTTAACGGACATAAAGATAAATGGGCTACGGATGAAGATTATTTGAATTGGTGTTATAAATGGATTGATTTGTGTATCAATAAATTAAAGCCAAATGGGAGCATGTATATTATGACTTCCACACAATTTATGCCATTCTTTGATATTTTTATTCGTAAAAGAATGTCAATACTTTCTAGATTGGTGTGGTATTATGACAGTTCAGGGGTGCAGGCAAAAAAATATTATGGTTCGATGTATGAACCTATTTTGTTTTGCGTTAAAAATCCAGATAATTACACCTTTAATGCAGATGATATTTTAGTTGAAGCAAAAACGGGAGCAAAAAGAAAACTGATTGATTACAGAAAAAATCCTCCACAAGTTTATAATTCTAAAAAAGTTCCTGGGAATGTATGGGAATTTCCCCGTGTTCGCTATAGAATGGATGAATATGAAAATCACCCTACGCAAAAACCAATTGCACTTTTAGAACGCATAATTAAAGCAAGTTCTAATGTTGGTGATATTATATTAGATCCATTTTCAGGTACATTTACAACAAGTTATGTCGCCAAACAATTTGGAAGAAAATCTATTGGGATTGAATTACAAGAAGATTATGTAAAAATTGGATTAAGACGCTTACAATTAGCCAAAGAATACAAAGGAGAAAAGTTGGAAAAAGAAATCCGCACTTTTGAAACAAATAAAATTCAGTTTCAAAATGCTACATTGTTTAACATATTTGAAATATAAGACTAATGAAACATCTGTTTACAAATAATATAGAACAAATTTTGAAACAGAATTTTGGCAAATATTCTGAGAAAATTTTTGAAAAATCTTTACTTATTCAATATCTGAATGAAAAAACTCGCTCTGCAAACCAAGGTTCAAAAGCGAGAGGAAGTTTTGCAAATCTATACGCAATTTATGTAATTGTAGAAGATTATATTGTTAATGGTTACAACAAATATGGCGACTATTCTGCTTATGAAGGTGCTTTGTTCAGTAATCTTTTTTCTCGTCAAAGAGAATTGCCTTTTGGTAGCAAGTTACAAAATCACGCTTTGAATAATCGCATGAACTCTGAATTTCAAAAATATTTTCCTAATTCTGAATATATTCCAATTTTGCGTAATCTCGAAACAAACCGTTATTGGTTCAATGAAAATTTATTAAAAATAATAATTGGCAAAAAGATATTTAATATCGCAGAAACTGTCATTGCAATAATTGATGAATATATTCATACAAAGCAAGATGCTTTTCTGCGTTTTGTAAAATCGTGCGAAGAATTGCAGAAAATAGGAACACAAACTCCACGAAAAGTAGAAAAATTTATTGTTGAGTTGCTTGCGCCAAATGTTGATGCTCGTTTATTTGAGATTGTAAGTTATTCAATCTTAAAATATTATTATCATGATCAACAAATTTATTGGGGATTTGAAATCAACAAACTCAACAAAGAAAATTTGACACTTTACAAAACAGGACGAACGAATGCCAATGACGGCGGAATTGATTTTGTAATGAAACCGTTGGGCAGATTTTTTCAAGTTACCGAAACATTGGATTTTAAAAAGTATTTTCTTGACATTGATAAAATCCAAAAATATCCTATTTCATTCATTATCAAATCTGAAGATTCTGTTGAAAATATATTGCAGAAGATTAAAGAGACAGCCTCAAAGAGTTATTCTGTAAAAGCAATAATTGATAAATATATGGCTTGTATTGAAGAAATTATCAATATTCCAAAGCTAATTTATCGTTTTGAACAAACTGTAAAGATAGGTTATTTGAACAAAATACTTGATGAAATTATTTTGCAGAGTAAGGTTGAATTTAATTATGAAGAAGAGGAGGATTAAAATATAATAATGACTTTCCCCACCACACATACCACTCCAAAAATCTTTTCTTTTTTCAAAAAAGAAAAATTCCTTTCATTCAAAACGGCAAACGCTGGTTTGAATGAAAAAACAGGCATTGTAAACTTTTTTGAGAGCGAGGAAGATTTTGTACAATTACAAAATTCGCTAAAAATCAACCAAAATATGGTTGCTGAAAGTCCGGCAGAATACGGAGATTATCAAACCAATAAACAACTTGCAAAAGCAGTTTGCGAAAATCTGAAAAAGAAAAATATAAACCCAAAAATTCTGATTGAGCCGACTTGCGGAAAAGGGAATTTTATTTTGTCGGCTATCGAAACTTTTGAGAATTTGGAACAGATTTTCGGCATTGAAATTCAGGAAAAATATGTGTGGCAACTAAAATTTTCGCTGCTCGAATATTTTTTGGAAAACCCCGAAGCAAACAAACCCGAAATTCATTTGTACCATTGCAGCGTTTTTGATTTTGATTTCGAGCACATTACATCGCAAATCGGCGGGCGTGAAATGTTGGTGTTGGGAAATCCGCCTTGGGTAACCAATGCAACGCTTTCAACGCTGAACTCAAAGAACTTGCCGACAAAACGAAATTTCAAAAACGCCAAAGGAATTGATGCCATTACAGGTAAGGGAAATTTTGATATAGGCGAAAGCATTTCGTTGAAAATGCTGGATTTATTCTCAAAAGAAAACGGACATTTTGCTTTTTTGATAAAAAATTCCGTGATAAAAAATATCATTTACGAGCAAAAGCGCAACAATTATCCGATTGCAAACATTGAAAAACAGACAATTAATGCGCAGAAAGAGTTTAACGCCGCTGTTGATGCAAGTTTGTTTGTTTGCAAATTCAATTCTACGCCCGAATTTACGGCAAAAGAGATTGATTTTTACACCGCAACGCCGCGTGTAACTTTGGGTTGGGTAAACAATAAATTTGCTTCCGACACCGAGAAATACAAAAAATATCAGCATTTGGACGGCGTTTGTCCTTACGAGTGGCGGCAGGGGATTAAGCACGATTGCGCCAAAATTATGGAGTTGGAGCGCATTGACGGCGGTTTTAGAAATGGGCTTGGCGAAGAATTTGAATTGGAAGAAGATTTGGTTTACGGCATTTTGAAAAGTTCCGATTTGAAACAGGAAATGGTTGATACGCCGCGAAAATACACCATTGTTACGCAAAAACGGATAGGGCAGGAAACTTTGCCTATTTTGGAAAAATTGCCAAAAACAAACGCATATCTACAACAGCATAAAGAGTATTTTTTGCAAAGAAAATCAAGCATTTACAATGGGAAGCCACTGTATTCGATTTTCGGCGTAGGCGATTATTCGTTTAAACCGTACAAAGTAGCCATTTCCGGACTTTACAAGCAAACCCGATTTACGCTTGTAAAACCAAACGGCACGGTTTTATTGCTTGACGATACTTGTTACTTCATAGGATTTGACACACTCGAAGAAGCAGAATCCATTCAGGCAGAATTGAATAAACCTGAAATGCAGGAATTTATTAATTCATTTATGTTTACCGATGCCAAACGAGCAATCACAAAAGATTTGCTGATGAGGGTAGGTATTGGAAAGAATGCACTTGTATTGTTTTAGTAAATACAGAACTTTATAATGACAGCTGCCTACGGCAGCCTCCGCGCCATTAGAGTGGCAAAGACACACAAACTTTTCAACAAAGTAGACAAATCTGTTTTTTCTCGATAATCTTGCATCATATACTAATGTGGCATTAATTCCCTTATCTATACAAACTTATCGAAAATGCAGTGCTACAGTGGAAAGAGATTGTGAATCATGCATTATTAGAGTCATCTGCTTGGCACATCCGATAATTACGGGATGTGTCATTTTTACTATGTTTAGTAGTCAACTTTTTTCGGTATAAGACAGATAGAACAAACAAAAATGTTATTTTTGCACCCGTAAGAAGATAAGTATCTCATTTATATTAAAAATAAAGCTATGAAAAAACATTTTATACTTGCAGGAATTGCCGCATTGATGTTAGCATCATGCAACAACAAGCCGGCTTCCGAGCTGACTTTATCCGGTCTTAATCCGGCGAAATTTCAAACAGAAGTAAATAATGCCAAAACAGCTCTTTATACATTAAAGAACAAAGCAGGCATGGAAGTGTGCATAACCAACTTCGGAGGACGTATCGTGTCTGTCATGGTACCCGACAAGGACGGTAAGATGCAGGATGTCGTTTTAGGTTTTGACAGCATTGCCGACTATATTAAGATACCGAGCGACTTCGGTGCTTCTATCGGTCGTTATGCGAACCGTATCAACAAGGGACGTTTGATTTTAGACGGCGACACCATTCAACTACCGCCAAACAACTTCGGGCACACCCTGCACGGAGGACCGAGAGGATGGCAATATCAGGTATATGAAGCAAAACTTATTGATCCGACAACGTTGGAATTAACAAGGATTTCACCGGATGGAGATCAAAACTTCCCGGGCAATGTAACGGCTAAAGTGATTTACAAATTAACCGAAGACAACGCTATTGACATTAAATATAGTGCTACGACCGATAAAAAGACGGTTATCAACATGACCAACCATTCTTATTTCAACTTAGCCGGTGATCCGTCGAAATCATCAACCGACGACATTTTATATGTAAATGCCGACTACTACACTCCGGTAGACCGTACCTTCATTACAACAGGTGAAATAGTTCCGGTAAAAGGTACTCCAATGGACTTCACTACTCCGAAAGCTGTAGGTAAAGACATAAACAATTATGACTTCGATCAATTGAAGAACGGAAACGGATATGACCATAATTGGGTGCTAAATACAAAAGGAGACATTGCTCAGCTCGCAGCTAAATTAACTTCTCCCGAAACCGGAATCACTTTGGAAGTATATACCGATGAACCGGGTATACAGGTTTATTCGGGTAATTTCCTCGATGGAACCGTGAAAGGTAAAAAAGGAATAGTTTATAAACAACGTGCTGCTGTTTGCTTGGAAACGCAGCACTATCCCGACAGTCCCAACAAATCCGATTGGCCATCTACTATTCTGGAGCCGGGTCAAACTTACAATAGCGAATGTATTTTCAAATTCGGCGTAGAAAAATAATCATATACATTTAATACAGACAAACAAATGAATGGTTCAGGTTTTCAGACTATAGATTTCATTATCCTTGCAGTATATATTGTTATGCTGATTGGCTTGGGACTCTACTTGTCGCGTAATAAAAAAGGAGAAGAAAAAAATGCAAGCGACTACTTCCTTGCAGGTAACAAACTAACTTGGTGGGCAGTTGGTGCATCGCTTATTGCCGCCAATATATCGGCAGAACAGTTTATCGGAATGTCCGGGTCAGGCTATAAAATTGGTTTATGCGTAGCAGCCTACGAATTAATGGCGGCTGTAACCCTGATTGTCGTAGCCAAGTTCCTGCTTCCTGTCATGATCAATCAAAAGATCTTCACAATACCACAATTCCTCAGAGAAAGATATAACAACGGCGTAGGATTGGCATTTTCCATCTTCTGGCTCTTGCTCTACATCTTTGTGAACCTTACCTCAGTAGCGTGGTTGGGAACGCTTGCCATAGAGCAGATCTTAGGGATCAGTAGTGAATATCGTATTATCATTATTATATGCCTCTTCCTCATTGCCGGCATCTACTCCATCTATGGTGGCTTGGCTTCTGTGGCTTGGACAGACGTTTTGCAAGTAATCTTCTTAGTAGGAGGTGGATTGATCACGGCTTATTTTGCATTGGAAGCTGTATCCGGAGAAGGCAGAGGTGCCTGGGACGGATTCATGATCATCTTTGACAAGCTCAAGACACTTCCCGAAGATACTCACTTCAATTTGATTGTAGACCGTGCTCTTTCTCCCGATGCCTTTAAAGATCTTCCCGGTATTGCAGCCGTAGTGGGTGGAGTTTGGTTGACCAACATAGGTTACTGGGGTTTCAATCAATATATCATCCAAAAGGGATTGGCGGCAAAGAGCTTAGACGAAGCAAAAAAAGGATTGTTGTTTGCCGGTTTCCTAAAAATTTTGATTCCTTTTATCGTGGTTATACCCGGTATTTGTGCATTTGTCATGTTCAACTATCCCGAAGCTATTCCGGGTTTGCAGCAAGGATACTTTGATGTGCATGGCACTATCAATGTTTCCGATGACGCTTATCCATGGTTGATCCACAACTTTGCACCGGTCGGTATTAAGGGATTATCGTTTGCGGCACTCGCTGCGGCTATCATCTCTTCTTTGGCATCCATGTTCAATTCCACCTCCACCATCTTTACGATGGATATTTACAAACAGTATATCAACAAGAGGGCAAGTCAAAGGAAATTAGTAAGCATTGGTCGCTTAACGGCTATTGCATCGTTGGTGATTGCTGCCATTGCCGTAAAACCGTTATTAGGGGGACTCGATCAGGCATTCCAGTACATACAAGAGTACTCCGGCTTTATTTATCCGGGTATCATTGTCGTCTTCGGATTAGGCTTGCTCTGGAAGCGAGCATCATCGACAGCTGCTATATGGACATCCATCCTTACCGTACCGATGGGTATCTTGTTTAAGATAGCTTTCCCCGATATGCCGTTTCAGTTCCGTATGGGTTACATTTTCATCATTCTGTTGATAATCTTCGTTGCACTTGCCTTTACGGATAAGAAGCTTGTTAAAATAGAATATCTAATGGAAGAAGATCGCAAAAAGATGTTGAAATGGGGACATATAACCCTCACCTTTGCAGCCATCTTCTTGTTAGCTGCTTCTATCCAGAAGATCATGTACGTAATGGGAAGTACTAATCCGACCATTATTTATCTGGATAATATCGGATTTGAAGCACTTTTCTTTTTCAGTGCATTGATCGGTTCGATATCCATATTATTATTCTCTAACGCTAACACAAAGGTACAAGATACTAAAGCACTTAGTATTGACCTGAAACTGTTTAAAACAAACACAGGTTTTGCCATAGGCTCATTCTGTATTTGTGCCATTGTTGCCGCCCTTTATGTGATATTCTGGTAACGGATGAATAAAGATTATAGCCATTACCACAAGTTCTATGTTACTGATTGTATTATCTTCGTTGAAACCGGAGATAATACAATCGGTTAATGCTAAATAATAGGAGGTGCCGCCTTGTATAAGTTTAATAGCAAGGTCTACTCCAAAGACCCGAAATTCAAATTATAATATGTTGGAAGAATTAAAAGAAAAAGTGTTCCATGCCAATCTGGATTTGGTAAAGCATGGATTAGTCATCTTTACTTGGGGCAATGTTTCCGCTATTGATCGCGAAAGCGGACTGGTGGTAATCAAACCCAGCGGCGTGAGCTATGATGATATGAAAGCCGAAGATATGGTAGTGGTTGATTTGGACGGCAAGGTGGTGGAAGGACTGTTGAAACCATCTTCGGATACTCCCACCCACATCGCATTATACAAAGCGTTTCCGGAGATTGGCGGGGTAGTGCATACCCATTCTACTTACGCTACCGCTTGGGCGCAAGCCGGATGTGACATTCCGAATATCGGAACCACTCATGCGGATTATTTCCATGACGCCATCCCCTGCACGGCAGACATGACAGAAGCGGAAGTGAAAGGCGCATACGAATTGGAAACCGGCAACGTGATAGTGAAGCGTTTTGAAGGCTTGAATCCCGTGCATACACCGGGGGTATTGGTAAAGAATCACGGTCCTTTTTCTTGGGGAAAAGACGCGCACGACGCTGTACACAACGCCGTAGTCATGGAACAAGTAGCCAAAATGGCTAGTATCGCTTATGCGGTGAACCCAAATTTAACCATGAACCCGCTGCTGATAGAAAAACACTTCAGCCGCAAACATGGTCCGAATGCTTATTACGGACAATAATAGTAACAACTCATAATTAAAACAAAAAAGATATGAACGCATTTGATCAATATGAAGTATGGTTCGTAACAGGAGCACAGCTTCTGTACGGAGGTGACGCAGTGATTGCAGTAGACGCACACTCTAATGAAATGGTAAACGGGCTGAACGCATCCGGAAAACTTCCTGTGAAAGTGGTATATAAAGGTACCGCTAACTCTTCTAAAGAGGTGGAAACCGTTTTCAAAGCTGCCAATAACGATGAAAAATGTATTGGCGTCATTACTTGGATGCACACCTTCTCTCCTGCCAAGATGTGGATTCACGGTCTGCAACAGTTGAAGAAGCCGTTGATGCACTTGCATACACAGTTCAACAAGGAGATTCCTTGGGATACAATGGATATGGACTTTATGAACCTGAACCAGTCTGCTCACGGCGACCGTGAATTCGGGCACATCTGTACCCGGATGCGTATCCGTCGTAAAGTGGTGGTAGGCTATTGGAAAGAAGAAGATACTTTGCACAAGATTGCTGTTTGGATGCGTGTATGTGCCGGTTGGGCAGATTCACAAGACATGTTGATCATCCGTTTCGGCGACCAGATGAACAATGTAGCTGTAACCGACGGCGATAAAGTGGAAGCTGAACAACGTATGGGTTATCACGTGGACTACTGTCCGGTGAGCGAATTGATGGAATATCACAAAGAAATCAAGAGTGGAGATGTAGAAGCATTGGTTGCCACTTATTTCAAGGAATATGACCACGACGCATCTTTGGAAGACAAATCGACAGAGGCTTACCAAAAAGTGTGGAATGCCGCCAAAGCGGAACTTGCCCTTCGTGCCATTTTGAAAGAAAAAGGAGCCAAAGGATTTACGACCAACTTCGACGATTTAGGTGATATTGAACACGATGGTTTCGATCAGATTCCCGGTCTTGCTTCTCAACGTCTGATGGCAGAAGGTTACGGATTTGGAGCCGAAGGCGATTGGAAGTCAGCCGCTCTTTATCGCACGGTATGGGTGATGAATCAGGGACTTCCGAAGGGTTCTTCATTCTTGGAAGATTATACATTGAACTTCGACGGTGCAAGAAGTGCTATCTTGCAATCGCACATGTTGGAAATCTGCCCACTTATTGCAGCCGGCAAACCTCGCTTGGAAGTACATTTCCTCGGTATAGGTATCCGCAAGAGCCAAACTGCAAGACTGGTATTTACATCTAAAACGGGTACAGGCTGCACCGCCACCATCATAGACCTAGGTAATCGTTTCCGCCTGATTGTGAACGATGTGGAATGCATCGAGCCGAAACCGCTACCTAAGTTGCCGGTTGCTTCCGCTCTTTGGATTCCGATGCCTAACCTCGAAGTGGGTGCAGGTGCTTGGATTTTGGCAGGCGGAACTCATCACTCCTGCTTCTCTTACGACTTGACGGCAGAATATTGGGAAGATTATGCTGAAATTGCAGGCATCGAAATGGTACATATCAACAAGGACACTACCATCAGTTGCTTCAAGAAAGAACTGCGCATGAACGAAGTTTATTACATGCTGAACAAGGCACTGAGTTAACGATGAACGGAGACCACTAAACATTATTAATCATGAAATTAGATGCAAAATCAACCATAGAGACCGGCAAAGCCATTTTGGGTATAGAACTCGGCTCAACACGCATCAAGGCTGTCTTGATTGACGAGGCAAACAAGCCCATTGCTCAAGGCAGTCACACGTGGGAGAATCAGTTAGTTGACGGGCTTTGGACATATAGCATTGAAGACATTTGGTCGGGATTGCAAGACTGCTATGCCGATCTTCGCTCTAACGTAAAGAAGCTATACGGTATAGAGATTGAGGCTTTGGCAGCAATCGGTATCAGTGCCATGATGCATGGTTACATGCCGTTCGATGAGAAAGCGGAAATCCTCGTGCCTTTCCGTACTTGGAGAAACACCCATACGGGCAAAGCGGCAGCAGCTTTATCAGAGCTGTTTGTCTACAACATTCCCCTACGGTGGAGCATTTCTCACTTGTATCAGGCCATCTTGGACGAAGAAGCTCATGTCAAGGACATTGATTTCCTGACTACTCTTGCCGGATATGTACATTGGCAGCTCACAGGTGAAAAGGTTCTGGGCGTAGGCGACGCATCGGGTATGCTCCCCATAGACTCTACTACGAATAACTATTCTGCTGAAATGGTGGCTAAGTTCGATAAGTTGATTGCTCCCAAAGGATATAGTTGGAAACTGGAGGATATCTTGCCTAAAGTGTTGCCGGCAGGCGAAAAGGCAGGTGTGCTTACATCGGAGGGAAGCAAGAAATTGGATGCGTCCGGTCATTTGGAAGCCGGAATACCGGTTTGTCCGCCGGAAGGAGACGCAGGTACCGGAATGGTTGCCACCAATGCCGTTAAGCAGCGCACCGGAAATGTATCGGCAGGCACTTCTTCATTCTCCATGATTGTATTGGAGAAAGAATTGTCGAAGCCATGCGAGATGATTGACATGGTAACCACTCCCGACGGAAGTCCCGTAGCCATGGTGCATTGCAACAACTGCACTTCCGATCTTAATGAGTGGGTCAACCTATTCAAAGAATATCAAGAACTGTTGGGCATCCCTGTAGATATGGATCAAATCTACAACAAGCTCTATAACATTGCGCTTACCGGTGATGCGGATTGCGGAGGACTTCTCTCTTATAATTACGTATCGGGTGAACCTGTTACAGGGTTTGCAGACGGAAGATCACTCTTTGTTCGTTCTGCAAATGACAAATTCAACTTGGCAAACTTTATGCGGACTCACTTGTATGCTTCAGTCGGAGTTCTCAAGATTGGCAACGATGTCTTGTTCAATGAAGAAAAAATCAAAGTGGACAGGATTACCGCTCACGGAGGATTGTTCCGGACAAAAGGAGTAGGTCAACGAATACTTGCCGCCGCCCTCAATTCACCTATTTCTGTGATGGAGACAGCCGGTGAGGGTGGTGCTTGGGGAATTGCCTTGCTGGGTTCTTACCTCGTGAACAACGAAAAGAAACAATCCCTTGCCGATTTTCTGGATGAAAAGGTATTTGTCGGAGACGCCGGTATGGAGGTATCACCTACACCCGAAGAGGTAGCCGGCTTTGATACATACATCGAAAGCTACAAAGCAGGATTGCCTATTGAAGAAGCGGCGGTGAAGTTTAAATAAAAATGTTCCGATAGGGTTTAACAGGCTTGCAAAATCAATTATAAAACTATTATTATGAAAATAGCTTCGTTTATAGTCGTTTTTCTTATTTCAGTCTCAGCGGGAAAAGCTCAAAACGCTCCACAGGTGTCTTACTTTCCTTTGCAAGACGTGAAATTACTTGAGAGTCCGTTTCTGCAAGCCCAACAGGCTGATTTGCATTATATACTTGCATTGAACCCTGACCGTCTACTCGCTCCTTTTCTGCGCGAAGCAGGTTTGCAACCTAAAGCCCCCAGCTACACCAATTGGGAAAACACCGGACTGGATGGACATATCGGCGGGCATTACCTATCCGCACTCGCCATGATGTATGCCGCCACCGGAGATACCGCCGTCTACAATCGCCTCAACTACATGCTGAATGAACTGCATCGTGCGCAACAAGCTGTCGGAACCGGATTTATCGGAGGAACTCCGGGAAGTCTTCCACTCTGGAAAGACATAAAAGCGGGAAACATCCGTCCGGGAGGTTTCGACCTCAACGGCAAATGGGTACCTCTGTACAACATTCATAAGACTTACGCCGGATTGCGGGATGCCTACCTCTATGCCGGAAGCGACCTTGCACGTCAAATGCTGATCGCCTTTACCGACTGGATGATTGATATCACCGCCGGTTTGAGCGACGAACAAATACAGAATATGCTTCGCAGCGAACATGGCGGATTGAACGAAACATTCGCCGACGTTGCCGGAATCACAGGCGACAAAAAGTATCTCGAACTGGCTCGTCGTTTCTCTCAAAAACTGATTCTCGACCCGCTAATCAAAGATGAAGACCGATTGACAGGAATGCACGCCAACACACAGATTCCGAAAGTGATTGGCTACAAACGAATTGCCGAGCTTTCGCAAAACGACAAAGCTTGGAATCATGCCGCCGAATGGGATCATGCTGCTCGTTTCTTCTGGAATACGGTCGTCGACCACCGCTCCGTGTGCATCGGAGGAAACAGCGTTCGTGAGCATTTTCATCCGGCGGATAACTTTTCGTCTATGCTGACAGACGTTCAAGGACCGGAGACCTGCAACACGTATAATATGCTCCGTCTCACCAAAATGCTTTATCAGAATTCTCAAAATCCGACTAACAAGAATGAACCGGATCCCAACTACGTAGACTATTACGAGCGTGCGCTTTACAATCATATTTTATCTTCGGAAGAACCGGACAGAGGTGGATTTGTCTATTTCACTCCCATGCGACCGGGACATTACCGTGTTTACTCACAACCGGAAACGTCTATGTGGTGCTGTGTCGGTTCGGGACTGGAGAACCACACGAAATACGGTGAATTCATTTATGCGCATCAGAAAGATACGCTTTATGTGAACCTCTTCATTCCTTCACAACTGACATGGAAAGAACAAGGTGTCATTCTGACACAAGAAACTCGTTTCCCGGATGACAGCAAAGTAACCTTACGAATCGATAAGGCGTCTAAGAAGAAAACGACTATCATGATACGCATTCCGGAATGGACAAATCATTCTGCGGACTATGAAGTCAGCATCAACGGGAAAAAGGGAAAAAGCGTCATAGGAAAAGGTGATCAGTATCTTCCTCTCTCTCGCAAATGGAAAAAGGGAGATGTCGTTACGTTCAACCTGCCCATGCAAATCAGGATGGAGCAAATTCCCGATAAGGAAGATTATTACGCTTTCTTATATGGTCCCATCGTTCTTGCAGCCGCCACCGGCACCGACCATCTCAATGGATTATATGCCGATGATAGTCGTGGCGGACACATTGCCCACGGCAAACAAATCCCTTTGGAGAAAGTAGCGATGTTGATTGGAAGTCCCGCTTCCATCCGTCAATCTCTGCATAAAGAAGCGGGAGACCAAATCGCTTTCAGCTATGGCGGAGAAGTCTATCCCGCACAAAGCAAACCGTTAGAGTTCATCCCCTTCTTCCGCCTGCATAATGCCCGCTACATCGTTTATTTCCGACAAGCAAGCAAAGAGCAGCTCAAAACCATTCAAGAAGAAATGGCAACAGCGGAACGAAAAGCAACCGAACTGGCCAATCAAACCGTCGACCTTATTTTCCCCGGCGAACAGCAACCGGAGTCCGACCATGGCATCCAATATGAACAAGCGGAAACGGGAACAATTAGAGATCGACACTTCCGCCGCGCCAAGGGTTGGTTTGGCTATCAGCTGAAAGTGAAAGGAGAGGCAACCCGCCTCCTGCTCACCATCCGGAAAAACGATCCGAATAAAATGACGATCTGGCTAAACAACGAAAAGTTAACTGTTTCTCCAACTATCAGCGAAGCGGACAAAGACGGGTTCATCACGCTTTCTTATCTCCTGCCTCAGAAACTGAATGCAGGAGACTGCCCGATACGTTTTATTCCGGACGGAACAGTTTGGACGCCCGCAATCTACGAAGTACGTTTACTTAAATAGTCGCTCCCGATAGCTCTGCTACCAGCCAGCCGACAAGCTGGCTGGTTACTAAACTGTGCTGCTTACGGCAGCTCCTCCGAACATGTTCGCAAACTTTTCCCCTCAGCCCTGTTTTTGTAGCATGTTATTCCTATATTTGTACCTTTGAATTAAGCTATTGATAAAGCTTGTAGGACAAAATTTACTTAATTATGGGACATTGTATTCATTTATTCGTTTTTATCTTTCTGGCTTTGTCGGCGACGGCAAATAATATTAGTCTGTACCCCGCAAATAATGCAAAGGATATTAATCCTGAAGTGTTGCTGAAAATCACTTTTAACAAAACTCCGGTAACCACTGATAAGGGTTTTATTAAAATTTTCGATTCTACCGACGGGAAGTTGGTTGATATGATTAATCTTAGTATTCCCGCAGGACCAAAGGTGCCCGATATGATACGTAAAAAGCAAGCCACATATTCGGATGTTCCTTATGAGTATGAAACCACCAACTACACAAATGCCAACACCAAAGCCGGTACTCCTTCGGGAACGGCGAAGCGCGACACTTCCCTTTATCAGTTGAATATTATAGGACGATTTACGGACGGTTTCAGGTTTCATCCGGTGATTGTGAAAGAAAATACGGCTACGATTTATTTTCACAATAATATGCTGGAATACGGTAAGGAATACTATGTTACTGTGGATAAAGATTGTTTCGCCGGCATAGATTTTAAAGGTATCAACGGCAAGACTACATGGAAGTTCTCAACAAAAACGCAGGCACCGAAAGCGTCCGTGAAACGGCTGACGGTGGCTTCCGACGGTAGCGGAGATTTCAACACCGTTCAAGGCTGTATGGACTTTATTCCCGATTTCAGCAAGGATAAATGGGAAGTTAACATCAAAAACGGCGACTACGAAGAGTTAGTTTATTTCCGTAATAAGTGCAACGTTACTCTTAAAGGAGAAAGTCGCGACGGTGTTGTTATTCACTATGCAAATAATGAAACATTTAATCCTCATCCTATTAACGTTAAGACAAACGAAGTGCCCGGTACATTTCCGTCACGTCGTGCCGCATTCACCGCAGACAATTGTTATGATCTTCGTTTTGAAAATCTAACGATTATGACCACTCTCAAAGGTCAAGCCGAAGGACTGTTGATTATGGGCGGCAGAAATTATCTTAAAAATGTGCATATAATCGGTTCCGGCGATGCTTTGCAGGCTAACGGTTCCGTTTATCTTGAAAATTGCATAATTGATGGGGACGGCGACACTGTTCTCGGACGCGGTCCGGCATTTTTCAAGAATTGCACCATCTCATCCGCAGGAGCGTTTATGTGGATAAGAAACACTGCTGCCAATCACGGCAATGTTTTTGTCGACTGCACAATGATAGGTAGAGACGAACATTCTATTTTTGCACGTTCTCCGATAAATCACGGCAAGTCTTATCCTTATGCGGAAGCGGTTTTAATTAATTGCACGCTTGACAACGTGCCTGCCGAAGGCTGGGGAGAAATCGAGGGTGATCCCACAAATGTGCACTTTTGGGAGTACAACAGTCGAGATAAAAAGGGTGATGCCGTTGATGTATCAAAGCGTTATCCGCTTTCACGACAACTTGATGCCGAGAAAGATGCGGAAATTATTCGCAACTATTCAAATCCCGCCTATGTTCTGGATTGGTATGTGAAGTAATATTAAATACCGTGATTTTGGGGTAAGACTTTTAGCCCTTGCCGCTTTAAAATACCATAACCTTCGACATTCACAAAAGTTTGACAAGCACATCTTTACGCTATCCACAGGTATTGATTATCTTTGCATATAGAAAATAAGATTGGGAGCACAGAGTGCCCGATATTCAAAATAGCCGTTATGAGCGTTACAGAACTGTATCTTTCAAAGAGCAACTTCCAGTCAATTTTGCACTTTTGAAAATACATATTATCTTTGTCGAAAACATACGGCTATGGATCAGCTTAAAACAATCTTTCAAATCCTCGTCAATCGAACCGAGCTCCTGACTTCGACACTTTTAATTTGACTATTTTGTAACATACATAATATTAACTGTATACAAATTTTGGGACACCAATTTGGGTGTCCCAATGAAAAAATGGGCTAAATTTGCCCCATGTTTATACGAAAGAAGAAAAATCCCAGCGGAGTAGTTAGTGTTCAAGTAATCGACAAAAGTCGCAACTCATACAAAGTTTTCAAAACGATTGGCAGCAGTTCCGATGTGGCAGAGATAGACAAGCTTTTTTCGCAAGGTCAGAAATGGCTTGCTGCCCATTGCGGCAATCGCGATATGTTTCAAGAAGCCGACCGGCAACGTGAAGAAAAGCAGATTACGGAGTATTTTCTGAACAATGTTGAAAATATACTGCTCAACGGCACACAGCTTATCTTGAATGAGGTATTCAAAGTTGTTGGTTTCGATGCCATAGAAGATGATATTTTAAAACATTTGGTTGTAGCCCGTCTGTGTCAACCGAGTAGTAAAGCAGGTACAGTTGATTACTTGAAGTCCTACTTTGATGAAGATGTAGAACTTCATAAGATTTACCGCTATTTAGACCGTTTACACAACACTTTACAGGATAAGATACAACAAATCAGCGTAGAGCATACCCGCAAGATTTTAGGCGGACATATCGGGCTTGTTTTTTATGATGTAACCACCCTTTATTTTGAGACTGATCATAGCGATGAGTTACGCGAAAGAGGGTTTTCTAAAGACGGCAAGCATGCTCAGCCACAAGTGATACTCGGTTTGTTAGTTAGTCGTGATGGCTATCCGTTGTCGTATTCCATTTTTAACGGTTCGCAATACGAGGGTAGAACGATGCTACCTATCGTCGAAGATTTTGTCAAGCGTTTCAATTTGGACGATTTTGTCGTTGTAGCCGATTCGGGACTGATGAACAAAACCAATATCGCCCTTTTAGAATCCTCCAACTACAAATATATTATCGGAGCAAGAATCAAAAACGAAACCCAAGAAATCAAACGGTGGATACTCTCATTGGATAAGACAGAAGGGAGTTTTTACGAATTGTGTAAACAGCCTGAATCCCGTCTGATTATCGGTTACTCCGAAAAAAGGGCAAAGAAAGACAAATACAATAGGGAGAAAGGCGTAAGACGCTTACAAACAGCCTACAAGTCAGGAACGATAACTAAAGAGAACGTCAATAAACGTGGATACAACAAGTTTTTAGAAATATCCGACAATGTAAAGGTTACAATAAACCGACAGAAAATCAGGGAAGATGAACAGTGGGATGGTCTAAAAGGTTACCTGACCAATACCAAACTGAATGCAAAACAGGTTTGTGAGCAATACAATGGTTTATGGGTTATAGAACGAGCTTACCGAGTTACAAAGGGCACGCTCGAAATGCGACCCATGTTCCACTTTACACAAAAACGCATTGAAGCGCACGTCTGCATTTGTTTTGTAGCATACAAAGTTTACAAGGAGTTAGAGCGAATTTTGAAACAAAACAATATCAACCTGAGTGTGGACAAAGTATTGAATATTGCCAAAACCGTAACCACACTGAAAATCAAACTACCCGAAAGTGGTGAAACCATGACAAAGACGATG
The DNA here is from genome assembly GCA_031262745.1 of Culturomica sp. Lineage (GTDB taxonomy): Bacteria > Bacteroidota > Bacteroidia > Bacteroidales > Marinifilaceae > JAISHE01. The sequence continues at coordinate 56,998 of JAISHE010000065.1, forward strand.
CTACTGACAGCAAAGCACAAGGATATCGAGCCTCTGTTCGACAAAAATTTTTGGAAAATGTTTTAGGGTGTCCCTGTGTCGAAGTCAGGAATTTTGCACTTTTGAAAATACATATTATCTTTGTCGAAAACATACGGCTATGGATCAGCTTAAAACAATCTTTCAAATCCTCGTCAATCGAACCGAGCTGGGTTTTGTACGATACCTCTATCGGGATATAAATTGGAACAATCGGTTGATTGCAATCGTAGGGTCGCGCGGTGTGGGCAAAACCACAATGATCCTCCAACACATAAAGCAAAATTACGACATACATTCCGATGAAGTATTATACGCCTCGTTGGATAACCTCTATTTCTCGACCCACACAATAATCGACCTTGCCGACACGTTTCGCAAACACGGAGGCAAAGTCCTATACCTTGATGAGGTGCATAAATACAACGGTTGGTCACGAGAGATCAAGAATATCTATGACTCGTACCCCGACCTGAAAGTGGTCATCACCGGCTCTTCGATGCTGAATATATTTAACTCGGGGCACGATCTGAGTCGCAGGGCGATAAAATACACGCTGGCAGGAATGTCGTTCAGAGAGTTCGTGGAATACGAGTATGGAGTTAAACTCGAACCCCTATCGCTCGAAAGCATCCTTGAGCGGCATGTTGATATAGCTTCGGAGATAAACCTTAAATTGAAACCCGTTGCGGCATTCAAAGAGTACCTGAAATATGGTTACTTCCCTTATTACAAGGAGGACAAGGAGGGATACTATCAGCGCGTAGCCGAAACCGTGAATACTATTATCGACGTAGACCTTCCGGCTAATATCGAGATTGAGTTTCCGACCATTGCCAAAATACGCAAACTTTTTTCGATTATTGCCGACTCGGTGCCCTTTACACCTAACGTCTCGCAACTTGCCGTACAGGTCGGAACCACACGTCAAAGCCTGCTCAACTATTTGAATGCGCTCGAAAAAGCCCACGCTCTTCTCCTGTTGGATAAGGAGGCAAAGGGTTTAAAACGGCTTGTGAAACCCGAAAAAATTTATCTCGGCAATACTAATTATGCCTATGCGTTCTCGGATAAGAGTGTTGAACAAGGCAATCTGCGTGAAACGTTCTTCTATTCACAACTCTCCGTCAGCCACAAAATCACCTATTCCGACAAAACCGATTTCCTTGTGGACGGCAAATACAGTTTCGAGGTCGGCGGTCAGGGCAAAGGTGGCAAGCAGATCGAAGGACTCGATAATGCTTTCATAGCTGCCGACAACATAGAATATGGCGCATACAACAAAATTCCACTTTGGTTATTCGGGTTGCTTTATTAGTTATGCGGCAACTCCGTTTGGACAGTGAACGTTATATTGCTTATTGGACAAATGACCGTAGCACTTCGGATGCCGATTTCGTGGTTCAGGACATCGGGAAGATTTATTCTTCGATCATTCGATCAATTCATACTCTACACCGAACCATTCGTTCAATGTATCTTCCACCTTGGCATTGAAAAAATGCGTAGACCATTAGATTGCGCTGTTATTCAAGCCAATCATGAATTTCTTAGTAAGGATAATTTAGACCCTTATGATTCTGTGAGAGGAGTTTTTTGGGAAGGAGGCGATTTATATCCGGGCGCAGGAATGAAAGAGAAAAATCACATACAAATATGTATTAGAAATATTAACTGCATAAAAAGTTTCTTTATACCTCGACAATTAGAAGAAGATGGATTTATGTATATAAAGTAAATTTGTGAATTGCTTCAAAATTTCATCAGGCTTTATTGTTACAAGTTACTTTTCATTTCAGAGACTTCGGTAAAAAGTTGAGAAATTCACATGTCTTTTATCATTGCTTGGGCGTTAACAATGGATATCTCTACACTTCTCTAAATAGAATATTAACTGATCATATCATTTCCTGACTTCATCAATGCGTCACCCAATTCATTTTTCACTCTCATCAACCGACTTGAACAGAGGTTATATAGCATGGTGTCTATCGGTGATGAAGTCAGGAAATAATTTTGTCGTTTTTCAGAAGATTTTCACAATATTTAATAGCTTTGTACGCTGTTAGATATACTAAATGGTGGTTGCCTAAAAATGAACTACTCCGATAGGGAATTGATCGACGGGATTCTTGCCAATGACGAAGAAATTATTCGGATTTTCTTCTTTGAATGCTGTGCTCCGATGTTTCGTTACATCGTTGCCAAAGTATTCAGGAACAGAGAGGAGCAGGATGAGTTGATCAACGAGTTGTATATTTATCTGCACGAAAATGACTGGTACAAATTGCGGCAGTTCAATTTTCGAAGCAAACTAACCACTTATGTATCTGTGGTTGCAATGCGTTTTTTTATGAGAATGCGGAATCGGATGATAGAATTTGACCTCGATTCTGCTCTATATCTTCAAAACGAGGATACAACCTATGATATACAGGATGCAAAGATGGATTTGAATACGATATTGTCGAGCCTGCCGAACGAGCGTTATCGCAAGGTGATTTATGCGCTTTACATTGAGGATGTCGAGCCGGAAATGTTGGCACAGGAGTTTGATATAACGATTGCAAACCTCTATAACATCAAGCGACGGGCACTGACACAATTGATAAACCACGGTAAAACAATAGAAAAACTAACTAAAATCGAGCAATATGGCAAATGAAATCACAGGGGTTATCGGAGAGAACCCTATTCAGCAACAGTACAGCGACACTTGCGCTATCAAATCGCAACAGTTAATCATGCAGGAGTTTGGAATTGACGTATCGGAGACACAACTTGTCGAGATTGCAGCCGAAGCTGGAATCTATCAATCCGGAGAGGGAACTCCCATGGGTTATACCGGGGTATTGTTGGATCAAGTCGGAATACCGGTATCCCAAATGGAATCGGCCAATATCTTTGACCTTACCAACGAATTAGCGCAAGGCCACAAAGTGATTATCGGCGTGGATTCAGGCGAATTATGGGCAAAAAGCAGCGGTCTTGGAGAGCAATTCAAGGAGTGGTGGGACGATCTTTGGGGGAACAATGAGGCCGATCATGCTTTGATTGTTTCCAGCATAGACAATCAAAATCCCGATGATCCACAGGTGGTACTGACCGATCCCGGTTCAGGTGAAATTCGGCACTATCCGTTGGATGAATTTATGGATGCATGGAAAGATTCAAACTGTTTTATGGTTTCGACCGATGTTGCTCCAGCTGAATTTACAGCTATGCAGATACAAAACAACCAACCTATTTCGCATTTAGCCGATATCGGCGGGGTTAGCTATAACGATTTTCAGTATTTTCATGACATCTCGCAATCCCTACCCCCTATGGATATTTGGGATTATACTGCCAATCCCTTCCATCCGATACATTCGTTGATGGATACCTATACCTTGTGTGGAGACAACGTCATCGGGTTTAGCGACTTTGGCGCGTTTGACTTTTATCAACACGTTGATATCATGCAATTATCTAACTATCTGACAGAAACGTCTTATAATAATTACAACTTTCTGTCTCAATCCTTTCCCGATACCATGTCATCCATGCAGGCCGATTTAGCCGCACTACCTCCCGATGACCCTGCACTCGTCCATGACTTTTTCGAGCATTATGATGTCGGCGACAACACGGAAATATCCGATTTTACCCAATCACAAGCACACGCCATGGAGCTGTGCGATCTATTCGGAATTGAACACGACTTTTTTCTAATCTAATACTACTATGACCCAAAATATGATTTCCATAATGGACAATATCGTCCTTTCTCTCAAGCCTATTTTGTCTAAAAAGAATCGGGAAAAAGAATTCGCAGCGATCGAAGAACATTTGCAAAGCATCAAAAACCGAGAAACCGGCATACTAATTTGCGGAGAATTTAAACGAGGTAAATCATCGTTCATCAACGCATTTTTGGAACAAGAACTTTGTCCGGTCGATACAAATATTGCCACGGCGGCAGTGTCAATAATTCGATATGGCGAAACCCCCAAAATTGTCCGTTGGTATGGTGATTTCAGTGACCCAAAATCGGAAACATTCAATTCGCTGGAAGAAATATCCCGTTATGTCGAAGCTCAATCCAAAGATAGCGACAACACGATTTGGCTGGACATCGAAGTTCCCAACGTAAAACTAAAGAATGGCATTGTGCTGATTGATACTCCTGGGGTTGGCGGTCTCGATCCGCGTCACGCATTTTTGACAAACTATTTTATGCCGAAAGCGGACATCGTACTTTTTGTTACCGACAAAGACTCGCCTCTTTCGGCATCGGAGATTGATTTCTATAAAGATAAAATAGCTTCAAAAGCTCGTCAAAATATCATATTGGTCAATAAATCCGACCTGTTTAAATCGGAAGAAGAGCAATCGAAATGGATTGTCGATGTACAGGATAAATGTGGAACACCCGAAAAAACGCCAGAAGCAATACCTATTTCTGCCAAATTGAAATCAGAATACCTGAAAAGTAAAGATGCCGAAGACTTGAATGAATCGAATTTCGAAGCACTCGAAAAAGAGATTGAGAAGTTGACAGAAACTTTCCGAAAGGGGTTATTATTGCAACTGAAAGAGCAGATTTTGAGTGTATTGGAAGAAATGCGTGGTTTATTGACAATACAGCTCGAACAGATCAAAGAGCCCGATCCTCAGTTAATCGCGAGACTGGAGGGCGAGATGAGATCCATCGAGGAACAAAAGCAAAAATTAGAGAACCCCAATTCGGAATATCGGATCAAAATCAATTCCATCATCACCCAGTCGAGAAATAATGTCGACTTGCGTTTGCGGGAAGGGAGTATTATGTTGTCGGCCGATAAATTGAGAGAATTGGCTGATTCTTCTCAGGCACGGGAAAATCCTGACTGGTTGCAGAGGCAGATGAACAACGCTATCGGTATCTTGGCTTCTGAGTTAGATACAATGATAGATGATGCCTTTGCTCAGGTAATGCTTCTGGTCGGAAGTAATACAAATTCTCTCTCGACATCTCGTTTCGAGCATACAATCAATGTGAATCTCACGCCAACAGAACGATCATTTGGAACGGTGGCGTGCGACACAGCTCGACATGCACTATCCGCATTTGGGCTCGGTATGGCAGTCTCTTTCTTAACAGGCGGAGTAGCATTGCCTCTGTTGGTGGCGGGTGGTTTTTTATTCGGGACTGCTCGAGATGCTTCAAGAAATAGACGCGCCAATGATATTATCGCTAAACTAAATCCACAAATTCAAATTGCGACCCAGCACTTAAGCAGTTATATTGCCTCTCGTTTTGCGACATTTAATCAGGAATTGATTCATGTTTTGCAGGAAGGGATGCAAAAAATGATCGAGAATAAAACGACGGTTATCAATTCCCTCACCAAACTGAAAGTTGAAAGTGCACAACAGAAACAACTCCGCGCCAAATTGCTGAATGAAGAATTAAAGCCGATAGAGAATCTGATGACCACCACTCGGTTGTATCTCAGCAACCCTCTCGAAAAGTCATAAACTATGCCTGAAGGATTCAACATTACCGACAAAATCGAAGATGCGATTGCCGATATCCGAAAAGAGATTTCCGGATATCCTTCTTTAATCGCGTTGGATCAACAGTTTGCCACCATTCCCGACAAGCTACACGAGCCGATGCAATTGGCCATTGTTGGGAAGATTAGCTCCTCCAAATCGACGTTGGTCAATGCAATTTTGGGAGAGGCGGAAGTGGTGCGTACCGGAGCGATGGAAGAGACATGGAATGTCAGTTGGTTGAAATACGGCAGTCCTGATGCGCCTATTATCGTTCATTATAAAGACGCTGACAGGGCTTCCGAGAAAGTGGATCGCAACGAATGGGCTAATTGGGCTAATCGCCACCGAGATGGTAACGAACAGTTGAAAAACGCCATCTCATGGATCGAAGTCACCTATCCACATCCGATTCTACAACAGATTAACATCATTGACACCCCTGGGCTGGATTCGTTTGTGGGTATCGACTCTCAAAATACCATTGATTTTTTGAGGAAGGTCAGACCGGATGCTATTGTGATGCTTTTTTCCAAAAACATCAATGAAAATACGCTGGATGAAATCCGAAATTTCAGACAGGAGGTCGGTGCTGGGTTTTCGCCGATCAATGCCATCGGCGTGCTTTCTAAAATTGATGATTTCTGGAACTCTGATTCCGATCAAGAACCGATTGACGAGGGAAATCGAATTATCGAAAGCCTGATGTCGCAGGAAATTGTAAAAAACACATTGTTCAAAATTTACCCGCTATCGGCTTGGGTTGCTCTCTCTGCCTACCGAATAAATGAGGATGACCTATCTACCTTCGATCAGTTGCAGAAACTTCCGCAAGAGGTTTTAAATAGGCTTTTCAAATCGGCGAAACGATTTGTTACCGACTATCCCGATGTACCTGTTGCGGGTTCGCGAAGGGCGGAACTCTCTGGCATCTATGGTCGCTATGGCATTTGGCTAATTTTGGAACATCTAAAAAACGGTGGATCCGCTACAATTCTTGACCTTCATAAGCTGTTATTGCGAAAAAGTGGCTTCGACCGTTTTTTGGAAGTCCTGCAAAATCACTTCGTGCAACAGGCTGCTACAATCAAAGTACATAGCCTGATCGTTTGGCTTTCGGCAGAAATACGCAAGACCACTAATGATTACCCCGCTAATGCCGAAGAGCGATTTGTGCTTGGAAAAATCATTCGGATTATGGATGATTTAGTACGAATGGTTAAATTGCAGTCGAATGTAATAGACTTCGCCAAGGAGTATTACGAAGGTCGTCTTGATCTCGAACCGGAAGAATTTGAGGAATTGCGGCGGGTGAATGGAGAATTTGGATTTTCCTGTATCGAACGTACTGGTCTGGATGCCAATGCTACTCCGGAGGAGATGATCGAGATGTGCTCACAACGGATTCGTTTCTGGCGAATAGAACTCAATACGACAGGGGTTAGTTTCCCGTCGCTTGCACGTTTTATGAAACAAATGCTGGCTTCTTATTCTGTCTTGTCGGCAGAAATTGTTTCAGCCAAACACAAATTGGAATCGTCTAAAAACTTTTTATTTGGGAAATAGACAGGGAAGTATGGATAACTGGATGAGCATAGATTTTGGCACGAGTTCATCGGCCGTGGCGATCATTCGCAACGAGACACCCGAATTGGCACCGCCATTGGATAGTGATGCTGTGGATAGCAAACTTTTTTCCTCGGTGGCCTATGTCGATAAACACGAGAATATTTGGACTTGCCGACAGGCAGAATTAATGGGGCGGCAAGATCCCAGCCGATTCTTGCGTGAATTCAAGCTGGATATTCGTGACGGTCGAGTTCTGTTTGATTCGGAGGTTACTTATGTCCAACTTGTTGCCGAAATATTGAAAACCATGAAAGAAGCGGCAGAAAGATTCCTTAACGACTCTATTGAAAACCTCGTATTGACCGTGCCGGCTACCTATTACGATGATGATGAGAAAACTATTGTAATGAAGCAGGCTGCAGGAGAGTGTGGTGCCGGTTTTAAACGGATCGAGATATTGAAAGAAGCCCAAGCTGCCGCCGTTTACTACGATTATCTCGAAGGACAGAGCGGAGGTCGAACATTAGTTTATGATTTGGGCGGTGGAACTTTTGATGCGGTGATTGTAGAACATTTAGAGACGGAATATCGATTGGTAGGTCACCATGCAGGATTGGAAGTAGGCGGAAAATTCTTTACCGAAAAAATACTGCTCGATTATCTTGTCAAAGCAGGCATCGGTCGGCGACAGGCAACCAACGACCATCGGCAAAGATGCGAAGAGATCAAACGGCAATTATCTTACCGCGAAACGCTACCTCCGATCACGGGCGAAAGCTATACCCTGACCCGTTCTGAATTTGAGCACCTGATTTCCTCCGATCTGGACAAGACGCTGGAATCGTGTGGTACTCTGCTTCGGCAGACCGAACTCCAATGGTCGGATTTGAATCGGGTGTTATTAATCGGGGGTTCGTGTCGAATTCCGTTGGTGCGGCAAAAAATAGAGGGTCGTTTGCATGGTATGAACGCCGAAAACACGCATATCGTGTGGCAATGTACCGAAAACAAGAAAACGATCGACCCTCAATCAGCCGTGGCATTGGGAGCTGCTGTGTACGCCATGCGGAAATTCATCATTCCGCCACCGGAGCCGGTAACCATCGGTGTGTTACGAAATAGCTTCACTGGCGAACTTTACGCCTTAAAAGAGGGCGAAAACGTTTTTGGGCGCAGTACAAATGATGCTGATTTTGCTTTTCCTAAGGACGAGAGAATGAGCCGTCGTCATTTTTCCATCGAAGTAACCTTCAACGGTTCGACCTACGAATATCGGCTTACCGACCTAAGGAGTAGCCACGGAACAATCGTCGACAACATGGCTCTGAGTCATCAATACACCTTTGCCCCCACGAGTGCGGTGCTGAAAGGTGGTGAGAAGATCAGCGCAGGAACGACAAAATTTGACTTTACAATATAAAAACTACTAAAAAAATGAAAACATGCAGTAAATGCGGAGCAGAGAACCCCGACGATGCAAAATTTTGTAGCCGGTGCGGTGCGACTTTTAAACCAACCATCCCGATTCGGTGGAAAGAGACACATCTGGTGGATGCATGGGGCTTTGTACTTCTAATGTCGTTGTCGCTAACAATTGTTACGGGATTATTCGGAATATTAAACCTTTGTGATCTTATTTTGGTAACCACGGGTAATGGTGAATTTGTAAAATTTGAAACATTTATGGGCATCGGGGTATCCCTTTGTTGTATCGTCATCTTCTATATTTCAATGAGGGATATTATCCGGACAATTCAAGGAGTCAAAAATCTAAAAAAAATGGCAAGCGCGGTGGAGGATACTAAATGGCGTTTTCGACTCATTACCAAAGCAGGAAAGGTAGGCCTCTATGACTGGAAAGAGAAAAAAGTGTTATTTCCAGTTGAATATGATTTGATCGAAAGACAAAGTCCGGATTCTTATTATTATACAGTAAAACGAAATGGTAAATATGGTCTTTACAGTCTGCTTATAGGGACAATCGTCCCCTGCGAGTGGGATGCTGTAACCCCGTTTGTCAATAATGTAGCAACCCTAACCAAAAACAACACAACCAAACAAGTCGATACGGCTGGAAATATATTTTAAAACACTATGATAGGAGAAATCATCAACGGTTATAAAATAACCGAAAAAATCGGAGAAGGTGGCATGGCCACCGTTTACAAGGGTGTACATATCAATTCGACCCAATTTGCAAAAGCCTTCAAAGTGGTACGACCCGACAGAGCGGAGAACAATCCGGCTCTGTACACCCGTTTTTTGAGGGAAATAGAACTATTGAATCGGTTGGACGGACATCAGAACATTGTGAGAGCTGAAAATGTGCATCATCACAACAACACAACCGTGTTGGAAATGGAATATCTGGATGGGCTCGATTTGCAACAATTCATCGAGAAAAAAGCACCTAATGGATTATCGGATGTTTCGCAATTGAAAAAAATAGCCAAGCAAATTTTGGAAGGTCTGAGCGTTGCCCACGCCAATGGTATTTTACACTTAGATATCAAGCCGAGCAATATTTTTCGCACAAGATATGGACACCTCAAATTGCTCGATTTTGGTATTGCCACAGTGGTTGGCGAAAAGGCCGAAAACATTCAAGGGGCAAGGTTGGTGACAATGAAGACAGAAACAGGCGAATCGACCTTTAAGGGTACCGCCGCATTTGCCAGCCCCGAGCAGCAGGCCGGAACAACTTTGGGTGTGACATCCGACATCTTCTCGTTCGGCAAAACATTGCATTTTATCACCACCGGCACCAACGATCCGAGTGCAGAATGTACCGTTGCTCCTTTTGATGCCATCATTAACAAATGCACGCAAGATAAACCCAGACTTCGTTTTCAAAATTGTCAGGAGATTCTGGATTGGATAGAGAACCCACCTGCCAAAACAACGAACATTCTTGACTGGATGGAGAACCCAGGGCCTGCTAAAACAACAAAATGTTCAGGTTGTGGCAAAAAGATTGACGGCTCGGTCAAATTCTGTCCCCATTGTGGAACAAAACAGGAATCATCTCCAAAGCCGGAACTAAAATGCCCGCATTGCGGAACTGTCAGTAAAACCCCGGGGACTTTTTGTGGTAATTGCGGAAAATCTCTTCAATACTCTCCGGTTCAGTACAAAGCCTGCCCCACCTGTGGAAAGCAGTATAAAATGTCAGATAATTTCTGCAACTATTGTGTCCCCGCCACCAAACTCGTGGTCAAAACAAAATAACTATGGAAAAAAAATGTGAAAATTCCAAGTGTGGGGCGGAGAATCCCGATGATGCGCTGGTTTGCAGCAAATGCGGGCAGATACTATATAACGCTTTCAAAGAGGAAAACTCGGCGCGATTCCAAAGAAAAAAGAATACGGAAAATTGGTTTCCGCCATCTTGGATAGGAGTCATTTGTTGTAGTCTGGCTTCCCGGCTTTTTGGATTAGGATGGGGATGGTCATTGCTTGTTGGAATTGTTTTGATAATTATTATTGCTATTATTGTTAATGGTATTAAGAGTTTGTTAAAAGATTTCTAACTTTCAACTAAAACAAAAAAGGTATGGTAATAAAATGTCCATTTTGTAAAGCGGAGAATCCCGATGATACACGGGTTTGCAGCAAATGTGGTAAGCACATTTCAACAGATTTGATAATTTCCATTCTCCAAGTACTGAGATCAAATCAGAACCATGGCTATAATTTGATACTTCAAGGGCTGAGATCAAAGCAGAACTATGTCAATGATATGATAATTTCCATTCTTCAACTGAAATCAAATCAGAACTATGGCGATAAAATGTAAAAATCCCAAGTGTGGAGCAGAGAATCCTGATGATGCGAAGGTTTGCAGTAAATGCGGCCAAGTGTTTTTATCGGATACTCAAGAGGAACTCGCTTTTTTTAAAAAAAACAAGGAGAGTATTTCTAGCTGTGAAGCATATTTGCAGAAATACCCGAAAGGTAAATTTGTCAAAGAAGTGCAATTATTATTGGTTCGGAAAAAGAAATCGAGAAAAACTCGTATTGTTATATTCATTGTGTTGTTATTAATAGCAGCAAGTATTTTTGCATATTCGAATTATTTCCCTGTTTCCTTTATTAAAGTTGATAATAATGTAGTAGAGTTAAATAACTTAGGAAGTGAAATTTCTCTTAACATTGAAACAGATGCTAATAGCTCAACAATTTATGCAGATACATCAGAAGACTGGATTAATTGCCGAGTATCAGGAACGACTCTATATATATCGGGAAACACTAATCCTAACAATGAAAGAAGTGCAACTGTTACACTTACTGCACATTCATCGTTTTTTGGTCGTGAATTATCTCATAAAGAGCAAGCGATAATTACTGTTTCACAGGAAACGGGCTACGCTACATATTTAAGTGTTACAAATGATGATGTTTTTCTATCTGCAAATGGAGGGAAAGAATCGATAACAATAAGTACGGATGGTATTTTTGCTGTTAGTACAGCTCCTGCGTCATGGGTTACAACATCGATTAATGGGAAGACCCTCAACTTGGAATATAGTGAAAATTCTGGAACTGTACGCAATAGTTATCTCATTGTTAAATCCGGCACAAAAAGTAAAAGATTGGATATTACCCAAGCAGGTAAATTAGCTACTCGTTTGGATGTATCTACTACTGAGGCTTCTTTTAATGCAGATGGAGGCAGTAGAACCATTACTGTCTCTACCGATGGAGAGTGGAAAATCAGTACAGGAACAAATACTTGGGGACATACCAGTATTAATGGCAACACCATTACATTAAGGGTGGATGCTAATAACGGCTATCGTAGAACCGGCTACTTTATTGTTAAATCGGGTAGTATAGAAAAGAAAATCGAAATTTCTCAAGATGGTACTCTTGCGACTTATTTAAGATTGAGCAAAAGTTCTATAAATGCAAGTCGAGATGGAACCGGCTATAATGAATATTACGTAGTTAATGTAGAAACTGATGGAGATAATGTAACTGCAACAACAAGTGCTTATTGGATTGATGTAAATGTTGTTAGCGGTAATCGAATAGAGATAGAAACAAGTGAAAATACGGGTAGTAAAAGAACGGCCACTATTACTGTTAAAGCTGATGAAAAAAGTAAACAAATAAAGGTTTCCCAAAAAGGAATATCTATTTGCCCAATTTGTTTTGGATCAGGACGAGTTATGGGAGTTATTGGATACGTTTATTATGAATGGGGGCCGACCCCACAACCTGGTTGGGTTGAATGTCCTAATTGTGACGGAAGTGGTCATATAGAAGATTAAAATTTAATTATGTTTGAAATCTGTTTAAAAAATAGATACCATGATTGACTTTATTTCATGTGGCTATTCTTACATAACAACAACGACTATTACTCTTAAACCTGTAACTAAAACAAAATAAACATGGCAAAGAAATGTAAAAAAACAAATTGCGGAGCGGAGAATCCCGACGATGCAAAGTTTTGTAGCAAATGCGGTTGCCCCTTTGATGTTGAACTCACGGAATCTTCAAAACAGTGGATAATAGGGGGTCTTCTCTTTATTCTTATTTATTCTGTATTTGTAGGCATTTCAGGCGAATGGGAAATCGCTATGCTTTTCGGATTCGGAGGGATAGTGATACTTGGTATTATTTGTTGGATTTTGATTGGCATTCAAAAATTAAGATCATGATTGATATTATTTCACGCGGCTCTTTCTCGGAACAAGGAAGGCGCGACAACAACGAAGATGCTATCGCCACCACAGAAGACGGACGCTGTTTTATTGTCTGCGATGGTATGGGTGGTCACGGCCATGGCGAGATAGCCAGCCGAACAGTGGCCGACAGTATGGCCTTCTTTTTTCAGAATCTACCCGGACCCGCCAATACCCAAAATATGCAACCTGCGCTCGAATATGCTATCGAAATGCTGGACAAGGAAGACAACTTCGATGATGAGCGAAAAATGGGTACAACTGCTGTTTTGGCTGTTTTGACAGAATCGGCAGTACTGGTGGGACACGTGGGTGATAGCCGATTGTACCACATTCGCCCCGAAGAAGGCCTACTGTTCCGTACCAAAGATCATTCACAGGTTCAGCAGTGGATCGATGCTGAAATCCTCACCGAGGAAGAGGCGGCAGTGCATCCGAAAAAGAACCTGATTACCCGTTGTATTCAGCCCCATTCCTCACAACCCATAGTAATGGAAATTGACGAGCGAACCGATCTGAAGAGTGGCGACTGGTTCTTCCTCTGCACCGACGGTGTAACCGATGCGCTGACCGATGGGCAAATCGTGGAAATCATCGCAAATCATGGAACTGCCGAAGAAAAAGTCGAGCAGATCAAAAGCCTTTGCGCCGAAAGATCGAAAGACAACTATTCTGGGTTTTTGCTTGAGATAAAAGCAAACATTGTGACTCCGCCTGACAAGAAACAATGCCGGGTGTGCGGGGTAGAATTAAATCCCGAAACGTTATATTGCCCCGCCTGTGGGAGTTCCGTCTATGACAACTCCCAGACGAAAAAAACAAGAGGTGTCGTTCCTGTATGTATGAATTGGCTCAAAGAGCGGTTTCCTCGCCCTTATGACACGTTCGGAAATCGGTTGCGCCAATTCGTAGATAACTATTTCAAAGAAGATCAGTTATGAAAATATAATATGAAAACCGTATTCAATAATATTCCCGAGGAGGAGTTGGCGGCGTTTATCGACGGGCAGACGACCGAGTTAGAAAGCCGTGCCATTCTCGATGCGATCGGCACGGCCGAAGAGCTGGAAACCGTGCTCACGGCTCGTGCGGCGGCGATGCTTGCCGAGGCTAATATTGAAAGTTTAGCGACTGATAGTGTGGTGACCGAGAAAGAGGTGCCGTTAAGCAAACTTCCGCCGTTGAAACTGAGGGCTTTGCCTCGTAGCCGCGCACTCTTCGAGCCGTTGCCCATGGCCGGTTTTTTGGGCGACAACAACGAGGGCGATAGCCAAGCCGTTCACGCTCTGGAAGATGAAACGCCTCAATGACAGGCTTCGCTACGGCTGGTTCACCCTGCGCAGTTTATTGCTTTTCGGGGTGCTCTATCTGTTGTTTGCCCTTGTCGGCGGAGCGGCTTGTTGGGTCGGATGGTGTCTATTGAAACATCAGATGACCCGTGGTTATCTGCCTCACAGTATGCCGTCGATCATCATAATTGTCCTGTTGGGCGGTGGCATATTCTTGATATGTACCATGATTGGTTCGCTCTCGGCTGTCCGAAAAATCAACCGTCCCGACCTCAAAAAGATTGACCGAGCCGAATTTCCCGCTCTGTTCGACCTGATCGACGAAACCGCCGTAGGGATGGGTGCAAAGCCTCCTAAGCACGTGTACCTCTCAGCAAAAGCTAGTGCATCGGTTTTTCTGAACACAGGATTGTGGAGTGCTCTTTTCCCCACCAAAAAGAATTTGGAGATTGGATTAGGGCTGATCGGATTCCTAAACCAAGAGGAGTTGAAAGCGGTTTTGGCACACGAATTTGACCATTTTTCCCACCGATCGCTCCGACTGAACGGCCCCGTTTATGCGCTGGGGCAAAGTATGCAATATGTGTTGCAAAAAATCCGCATCAAAAAACGAGGCGTTATCGAAGAACAATTTTACGGTTTCGTTTACCTGTTTAGGTCGCTATCCGAATTGCTTTTCGCTCGGCTGTCCCGCCATTTTGCGCACTTTTCTGTTGAGCTGGAGTACGAAGCCGATCGGAAAGCGGCACAGTATGCAGGGAGAGGTGCGCTGATCTCTGCGTTGCGAAAGGCTTCATTGGCCGCCCATACCTTTGATATAACAGTTGAGAGTCTCGCTGTTTTGGCCGATGCGGGAAAAGGTATCACGGATATATACGCTGCACAACGCATCGTCCATGAGGAGATATTGGTGCAAGATGTGCCTATGTCTTCTCTGACCCTAAAACGGCTGGAAAAGCTGACGGTCGAGCAGACCGACACATCCGAGCTGGGTGTTCCGGAGACAGAATTGTTGCCTGATTACACGTCAGAGTGCCAGCAAATGACGGCGAAAGTCTATCACGAGCCACTGAAAACAGACCTGTCTACGTTGGCTTTTTGTCCGTTGAACACATATAGGCAATGGATTCGGAATGCCATATCGGAACAGAATGCTGTCCGTTCCGAATCAACGAAGGTCAAAATTCGCATGGAGAAAAACCTGCACCGCGTTCCTTGGACAGACCTGCTTTTCGATGTCTATTGGGACGGCGTGAATTTGGGTAAGGGTCGATGTCGGAAAGGGTTTGTGCTGCTCGTCGAAACAGCACCCGGAAGCCATTTATTGAGCTTTGAAGGGCAATATGTAAATCCGTCTTCCCAATCCATTGAGATTGGTTCTGCTCCCAAATACACCATACACCTCGATTACGCCCTTTTCCTCCGAAAAACCGAATACCGTTTTTCTATTAAAAAAATCGAAGTCTCCGAATAATATTTTTTGGTTTATGTGATAGTTTTTCCGCTGTGTTGCACTCTATATGCAAAACAGATTAACCTCATAAAACAAAAAGAGATGAACAAGAAAACTTTTTTCATGACCGTAGCATTGTGCTACACAACTGTATCCGGAGTCTTTGCTCAGGAATCTATCAAAATCAATGAAAACTCGTCTAAGGGAGTTTACGTCAGAATCGGTGGCGGCTATTCGTTGGGAATTGGAAAAACAAGTGGTGCGCCAAATGACCTGATGCCAAATATTAATACCGTAACATCCAAAAAATCAGACTATATAAGTAAGTTTGGAACCGTAGAAACGGACGAATCGACTAATACGACAAAGAAAACCAATGCTGCATTTTCGCTTGGCAAAGGGATTAATATGGCTTTAGATGTTGGGTATATGTTCAACTCCAATATCGGTGTGGAGTTAAGCGGTAGTTATCTTATGGGAACAAACAATAAGGTAGAGGACAAAAACTCCTCTCGTTCTCATCGGATTGTTGCTACTTCTTCCAACAATCACGCAACGGTTACAGAGACGAACGCTTCCAGTTCAAGTTGTACCACCAACAGTATGAAGCGTACCTATTTTTCATTAACACCTGCTGTTAAATTCGTAGCTCCCATCAATGAAAAGCTATCTTTATACTCTCGGATAGGAGTCGTTATTCCGATTCTCAATAAAATGATTTATGAATATAGCGACGAAAACAGAAGTAGCTACTCTCAGCGTGGGAATCAAAGCGTTAATACTTCCAGCCATAGCAATGAAAACAAAAAGATGGAATTTAGCTCTTATTTTAAATTAGGATATTCCGCAGCTATCGGGGTTGACTTTTCTATAGGAGAACGTATAAATTTGTTTGGAGAACTCAATGGGGTATCAAACTCATTTGAAACCAAAAAGAGAACGATAACAAAATGGACAAAATCATCTTCTGCGAATGGTTCACAAAATCTGCTTAAAGGATTGGATACACGTGATAAAGAAACAGAGTATCTTAAAGAATATGTTGTAGATAATAAAAAGACTTCGACAACCAATAAGAACAGTCCGCGTAAAGATGTTTCGTTTTCTCTTCCGGCAAGCAGTATTGGCGTGACCGTTGGGCTTGCATACAGATTTTAGATTTGAACAATATAAAACATTAAAATATTTGTAAGAAATGAAAGCAAAATTACTTTTAGCATGGCGTATTTTGGTCGCAATGGGAATGATTGCCGTTATATTCGTTGTTGTATTGCTCACCTACGAATACATGAAGGACAAAAGAATAGATCGTGTCAATGATTACTATTATATACCGAGTAGCTATAGCGACAGCTATCAATTCGAGTGGCACGAAAACAAGGTTCGCCTTCAAGATATTCAAACCGGGGAATACCTTACCCCTCCTCTTAAAAACATCTATGATAATTCTCGAATCAAAGACACTCTGACCGTCTTTTTTCAAGGAGACAAACGCGGATTTTTGGATGTATATACAGGCGAAATAGTAATTCCTGCAAAATACGAAAGAGCCTGGGTGTTTTCCGAAGGGTTTGGTGGTGTCGTGAAAGACAATAAATTAGGTTTTATCAACAAGAGTGGCGAAATAGTTATACCTTGTCAATTCAGGTGGAAAACCAACGCAGACTTTCATCCTGATTTTCTTTTCAAAAATGGTTATTGTGCTGTATTCGACCTTGTCGGCAAATGGGGAATTATTAATACCCAAGGGGATTGGGTTATTAAACCTCAGTATGACAATGTCGAAAGGACATACAACGGCTATTATCTAACATTAAACGATAATAAATGCGGATTATTAGACAGTGATTTACAAGAAATATTTCCTGTGGGATATGATTGGATAGAGCCAACAACGGAAGGCATTATTGTCCGTAGTGAAAACAGCCAAATGCTATATGCCTATGATGGTAAAACAGTCATCCAACCGTTTGTATATAATGACTTGTCTGATATTTATTACAATTCAGGTAAAGTGAATGAGTCCGGCGAAGACATTTATATCAAAAGTGATTATATGACATTTACTATCGGCGATAAAGTAGGTTTAATGAACGAAAGTGGAAAAATTGTCGTTCCGGCTATTTATCAAGACATACGAGCCATTGGAAATGAACTATTCTCGTGTCGTGTTGCCGGATACGGTTATTCTATTACGATCAACTGTAAAGGAGAGGCTATAACACAATAAAAATAAAGCAATATGTTCAACTCACGAAGAAAACAGAAGGACAATCGGGCAACTTTAAAATATACCTCCCAAAAGGTCGACTTTAAATCTCAAGGCATTAAACTCTAACAAAAACAAGTGTTAAACTTGCTATAAAACCTACATAGCCGTTAATTTTTTTCCAATTATAGCATTTTCTAAAATAAAACCGTACATTTGCGGAGTTTTGTTCCACGCCGTCAGTCGACGGTCGGATTAAAAGGGAATCAGGTGGAAATCCTGAACAGTCCCGCTGCTGTAAGCCCTTTATGGAGTGCGGCTCACTTTAGCCACTGTCTTTATTGATGGGAAGGCGCCGTTTACTTCGGGTAAGTCAGAAGACCTGCAAGACATGATTTTTCGATAGCTTTCGAGGACTAAGCTGTGGAAACCGGTGCCACCCGTTAAAATATACGGTTCATTACACTCAGTTTACCGCCTTTTTTCCCTCATGCTTTTGAAAAGTCGTTTTGACGAAAAGATCAAAAAACGGCAGTATGTTAAAGTGTTTAACGACAATTCTTATCGCTCTACTCTGTTGCCTGAGTTGTGTGCTCAGGGCACAAACTGATGATGGTGTGCAATCTCGTGAGAAGACAAAGGTTGATACTTTGCAAGAGGTAATTGTTACTGAAAAGCGTAGAGCAAACACTGTGAGGATTGCCCAACCGCTGCAAGTTGTGAGCAAAGAAGAGATTGCTGCATACGGCTATGGCGGTGTGGCGGATGCGGTACGTAGATTTTCCGGTGTCGCAGTGAAAGATTACGGCGGGATAGGCGGTTTGAAAACAGTTTCCATACGTGGTTTCGACCCTAATCATACTGCCGTGAGTTATGACGGTGTTGTTGTGGGCAACACACAGGCAGGGCAAGTGGACATAAGCAGGTTTTCGCTGGAAAATATAGGTGAACTTTCGCTGTCGATAGGACAGGAAAGCGATATATTCCAGTCGGCACGCATGTTGTCGGCAGCAGGTGTTCTCAATTTAAAGACGGAGCAACCGGATTTCTTATCGGGCAGCAAAGAGGCATTACGGGCAAAAATTGCAACGGCTTCATTCGGGATCGTTAATCCGTCATTGCGTTATGCACGGAAGCTTGGCAAACGTTCTGCTTTTTGGGTGGATGCCACATATTTGAGAGCAGACGGCACATATCCGTTTCGACTGAAAAACGGAAATATCACGACCAAAGAAAAACGTTACAACTCCGATGTGGAAAGTTATTTTTCAGAGGCAAATTACCTTTATCAACGGAATGACAGTAATGATTTTCGATTGAAGGTGTACTATTTCAATTCGGAAAGAGGTTTGCCGGGTAATGTGATACTCTATAATTCCGATAATAAAGAGCGACTTTGGGATAAGAATTTCTTCACACAAGCCGAATGGCAAAATAAGTTATCACCTCTGTTTTCGCTGAAAGCTCAAGCAAAGTACACATATTCGCGGAGCAAGTACAGAGATGAAAATCAACGCTACGAAACCGGCGAACAGACGGATAAGCACCGGCAGAATGAAATGTATACTTCCGTTGCTTTGCTCGCTGCTTTTTCTCGCAGCTTGTCTGCTTCCGTGTCAGCCGATGTTGCGGTAAACACTCTAAAAAGCGACATTCCGGATGCTCTCGATCCCACTCGCTACACAACTTGGGGAGCCGTTGCCGCAAAGTACACCGCAACATATTTAACTTTAACAGGCAATCTTCTCGCCACCTACATTTCGGAAAGTTCCGATAAAAGCGAAGTAGCTGCCGACAGACATAAACTATCCCCTTCGCTCGCGATGGTGCTTAGTCCGTGGCGAGATGTCAATCTTAATTTTCGATTCCTTTATAAAAGTACTTACCGCAATCCCACTTTCAACGATCTTTATTATTTGCGTGTCGGTAACCGAAATTTGCAACCCGAATCCGCCGACGAATATAATCTGGGTATAACGTGGTCGGGAGCACTGTCTTTCGTAAAGTATTGTCGCATCACTGCGGACGCTTACAGAAATAATGTTAAAAATAAAATTGTGGCTTTGCCGACAACCTACGTTTGGAAGATGATTAATATGGGGAAAGTGAGAATCGAAGGAATTGACGTTACCGGTGCCGCTGAAATACCGTTGACCGAAAAAATATCATTAAACCTTTCGGGCGGTTACACTTTTCAAAAAGCTGTTGACGTTACTGACCCCACATCCAAAACATATAAAAATCAAATACCATATTCGCCCAAACACAGCTACAACGGTGGAATACTTGTAGCCACGCCTTTATGCAATGTGGCATACACATTTATAGGAGTGAGCCGTCGCTACGTGTTGCCCCAAAATACGGAAGCAAATATGGTTAACGGCTACACGGAACATAGCCTCTCCGCCCATAAAGAGTTTACTTATGCCGGCTGCAACCTACGTTTGCAAGGTGAATTGATAAATTTCACCGATGAACAATATGATGTGATAAAATATTATCCAATGCCCGGTCGCTCATTTAGATTATCTTTAACCATAAACTATTAAATAACTATGAAAACAAAACACCTTTTTAGATTGATTTTACCTTTGATTGTGTCATCCGCATTATTTTTATCATGTTCTAATGATAACGACGATGATTTGGACGATAGCGGTTCGTTAATTGACTTACCGTCGGAACGAACATTTATCCTGAACGAAGGCTCTTGGGGTGGTAACAACTCCAACTTAACATTCTACTCTCCCGAAACCGGAGAAGAAATAATCTCCGATATTTATTACACTCAAAACGGCAAACTGCTGGGCGACTTGGGGCAGGATATTATTTCTTACAATAAAGACATGTATATAACAGTTGCCGCCTCAAAACGTTTGGTGAAATTAAATTCTGCCGGAGTGGAAACGGCAAGTCTTTCGATACCGGCAAAATTCGGCGATCCGAGATATTTGGCAGCCGACGATTCTAAAATTTACCTCACTGTCTACGGAAATCCCGGATACGTTTTGAAAATCAACTCCACTGATTTGTCAATTGAAGACTCCGTTGCTGTTGGCTACAATCCCGAAAATATTGCATATTCCGATGATAAACTCTACGTTTCCAACACCGGATACGGTAGTGGCAACACAGTGGCGGTTATTAATACAAAAACTTTTAAACTTATCGAAAATGTGGAAGTGCTGATAAATCCGAATAAAATTATAGAAACGGATGACGACCTTTATGTGATTTCCTACGGAGCATACAATTCCGACACTTGGGGTTTTGATGATATGTTGGTGCAGAAAATAGATGAAGACACCCACGTCGTAACCGATTTGGGTGTGAAAGCATCGCTCATCGCCGGTTATAAAAACACTGTCTACGGAATATATAACACAACTCCTCTCGTGAAATTTTTTACATATAACACGAAGACAAGGCAAGTGAGCGAAGATCGTTTTTTGGATTTTACGGAAACTCCGGAGTTGACCGCTGCCACTTTCTACATGCTCAGCATAAATCCCTACAACGGAGATATATACGTATCCACCACCGACTACTCCACAAACGGAGATGTCTACCATTTTCGCAACGACGGCAGTTTTATAAAGAAATTTGAAAGTGGCGGCATTAATCCTAACAATGCGGTATTTTTTAAATGAAAACAATTAGCCTTATTATATTAGTATTGATATTAACATCCGTATCATGCCGACAAAAACAGTCGTTGCATGATGCGGGCAATCAAGGCTATGAAGTGCGTTATGCTACGGGCTATACTGTGAAACGCCATGCCGACTACACGGAAGTTAACGTGCGAGACCCTTGGGACACTCTTAAATATTTGCAACGCTACGTGCTTATTCAGCGCGAAAAACCTGTACCTACGCTGCTACCGGAGGGCACAGTTGTAAAAGTACCGCTACGAAAAGTTGCCGTAGCTGCCGCCGTTCATTGCTCCATACTCGAAATGCTCGGACTTGGCGAAACCATTACGGGCGTTTGCGAATCCCGCTATATACGCATAGAAGCAATTCATCAAGGCATTAAGGAAGGAAAAATCATCGACATAGGCGAAGCAGCCGCACCGGACGTAGAAAGGTTTGTGGAACTTGCGCCGGATGCAATGATAACTTCTCCTCTAAACAATTCTCCCTACGGAGGATTGGATAAAACCGGCATACCGCAAATAAAATGTGTCGATTATATGGAAGCATCACCTCTGGGACGTGCGGAATGGATTAGATTTCTCGGTTTGTTCACAGGAAAAGAACATGTTGCCGATTCTATATTCAATGTCATAGTTGCGGAATATGAAGCAGCACTCAAATTGACTCTTAATGTTGCAAATCATCCGACCGTCATAACGGAAAAACGTTACGGCTCCACGTGGTGGGTAGCGGGAGGCAAAAGTTACATTGCAAACATGTTTCGGGATGCGGCAGTTGATTACTATTGGTATGACGACAATCATACGGGTTCATTGCCACTCTCTTTTGAAACGGTTTTTGAAAATGCACATAATGCCGATTATTGGCTAATTCGTTATAATCAAAATAAGGATATGACTTATTCCGACTTGCAGAATGAGTACATGCCTTACTCTCGTTTTGCAGCCTACCAAAATCGTCGTATCTTTGCATGCAATACGGCTAAAGTTGCCTACTACGAAGAAGTTGCCGCGCGTCCCGACTATCTTTTGAAAGATTTTATCAAAATATTTCACCCTCAACTTTTGCCGAATTACGAATTAAGATACTACAAACCAATGGAATGAAACATTCACGTTTTGCCATATTATTGTTACCTCTGTCGTTGATTGTCTGCCTTTTTGCGGCTAATCTTTTTGCAGGCTCCGTGAAAATACCTGCAAGTTCGGTCATAGACATACTCTTCGGCGGAGAAACGTCTAAAGAAACGTGGCAATACATAGTGCTCTATTCACGTCTTCCGCAAGCGGTTACCGCCCTATTTGCCGGTGCCGCATTAGCTACGGCAGGATTGATGTTGCAAACCGTTTTTGCAAATCCTCTTGCAGGTCCGTCAATACTCGGTATCGACTCCGGAGCAAGTTTGGGAGTGGCATTGGTGATGCTGATGTTCGGAGGTACACTCGGAGTGTTCTCCGCCGATTTCGGTATATCCGGTTATTTGTCGGTTATACTCGGAGCATTTATCGGTTCAATTTTAGTACTTGGAGTGATTATATTTATGTCGACTTTTGTGAGAAGTAATATTATGCTTCTTATAATAGGTATAATGATAGGTTATTTGACATCATCCGTAGTGTCTTTACTTAGTTTTTTCTCTACGGCAGAAGGCGTATTTTCCTACACAATTTGGGGAATGGGAGATTTCTCCGGTGTGTCGCTCAGACAATTACCTATATTCTGCACATTCATTGCTATCGGATTATTTGTTGCAGTCATACTGATAAAGCCATTGAATGCACTGTTGTTGGGAGAACGCTACGCCGCTAATCTCGGTGTGAACGTAAAAAGAATGAGGATTATGCTTTTGATTGCCACAGGTATTTTAATTTCCGTTACCACTGCTTTTTGCGGTCCTATAGCTTTTATAGGTTTAACCGTGCCACACATTGCGAGATTGCTACTCGGCACCTCAAATCACAATTTGCTTCTGCCTTTGACGCTCCTTATAGGTTCTACTATTGCGCTGTTGTGTAATTTGATAAGTGTCTTACCGGCTGCAACGGGCATGATACCGTTGAATGCAATTACACCTGTGCTCGGTGCACCGGTGATTATATACGTCATTGTTAACCGTAACAAAATACAATACTTCAATTGATTACCGCTGAGAACTTAACAATCGGTTACCTGCCCAACAAACGGAGAAACAAAATTGTTCACCGCAATCTCTGCTTTTCTCTTGAAACCGGCGAACTAACATGCCTTTTGGGTGCAAACGGCACCGGTAAGTCCACACTTCTGAAAACCATAAGCGGTTTACTCCCGCCTCTCGCCGGTTCATTAACTATTGACGGTAGAGATTTATCAAGTTTCACAACGCATGAACTTGCAAAAATCTTTGCTCTTGTACTCACGGATAAAACTATGGCAGGCGGTTTGAAAGTCATTGATATGGTATCAATGGGACGTTACCCGCACACCGGTTTTTTCGGCAGATTAAATTCCGGCGACCATGAAATTGTAGAAAATGCCATGAGCATGGTCGGTATAAGCGATAAAGCCTATTCATACGTTTCGGAACTTTCCGACGGAGCACGGCAAAAAGTGATGATAGCAAAGGCACTCGCTCAGGAATGTCCCGTTATGATTTTGGACGAACCTACGGCTTATTTGGATATAACCGGCAGGATTGAATTGATGAATTTGCTCCACAGTTTGGCAAATAAACAAAATAAAACTGTGCTGATTTCCACTCACGATGTGGAGCAGGCTTTAATGTTGGGTGACCGATTGTGGCTACTTTCGGATGAGAATTCTTTGCAAAGCGGTAGCACTGAAGATATGGTGCTTTCCGGCGGTATGGATAACTTTTTTGCAATAGGAAGCATCAAGTTTGATCGTAGTAACGGCTCGTTCCGTCCCCAATATTTCTATTCTCAAAAAGCGTTTGTCGAGGCACCAGAAGATTTGATGTTTTGGACAAAAAACATGCTTATACGCAATGGTTACACCACCACCTTAAATAAATCCGAAGCATCTATCGACGTCAAAATAATATCCCCGACGGAAATCTTTGCCGACGGCACATTGCTCACTTCCTTTGCCGATTTGAAACATAAGCTTGAAAACAGGTAATTTCTGACATGTTGGCACATTCGTTGTTATTGGCAAACTTTTTGCGTAGTTTTGCATGCGCATTCGGAAATTATGTTGAATAATTAAAATACGAAGATATGTTTGATGAAGAAAACAACCTTAATGAAGAAACCACTAATCTTAATAATAACGAAATCGTGGATGAAACGGTAGATAATCAGAATAATAGTGGAGTTAACGAACAACTTGCCGCATTGAATGATAAATATCTGCGACTTTCGGCGGAGTTTGACAACTATCGCAAACGCACTTTGAAAGAAAAGGCAGACATGTTGAAAAATGCCGGAGAAGATGTTTTGTCAAAGATTTTGCCCGTCATGGATAACTTTGAAAGAGCTTTGGACAGCATAGAGAAATCAAATGACATTGATGCCGTCCGCAAAGGTATAGAATTGATATACGGTAGTTTCAAGGATTTTCTGGCTCAAAACGGAGTACAGGAAATTGCATGTACCAATGAAGAATTTGACGCCGATGTACATGAAGCTGTTACCAAGATTCCGGTAGCTACCGACGATTTACGCGGCAAAGTGGTGGACTGCATACAAAAAGGATACACCTTGAACGGCAAGGTTATTCGTTTCCCAAAAGTTGTTGTAGGAGAGTAATTTAACTAAAGTAGAAAATGGCTGAGAAAAGAGACTATTACGAGGTTTTGGAAGTTACAAAAACCGCCACAGTCGAAGAAATTAAAAAAGCTTATCGCAAAAAAGCTATACAATATCACCCCGACAAAAATCCCGATAATAAAGAAGCTGAAGAAAAGTTTAAAGAAGCTGCGGAGGCTTATTACATATTGAGCGATGTAGAGAAACGGCAACGCTACGACCGTTTCGGACATGCCGGAGTGGGCGGTGCAAACGGAGGAGGAAGCGGCGGTTTCGGAGGTATGTCTATGGAAGATATATTTGCCAACTTAGGAGACATACTCGAAGGTTTCAATATCGGGGGCGCACAGTTTCGCGGCTTTCGTGGTGGATTCGGCGGTTTCAGCGGTTTCTCCGGCGGACAGCAAGGACAATCGCAACGCATTGTAACCAAAGGAAGCAATATCAGAATAAAAGTCAAGCTAACTTTGGAAGAAATTGCCGCAGGTGTTGAGAAGAAAGTGAAGGTTAAAAAATACGTTGCCGACGAAACTTGTAAAGGAACGGGCGCAAAGGACGGTACGTCTTTCTCCGTATGTTCCACATGTCACGGGAGCGGCGAAATTACCACAGTTCAAAATAATCTCTTCGGTCGATATCAAACCACAACTATTTGTCCCACGTGTGGAGGTTCAAAAAGAATCATAAATGAAAAATGTGCCCACTGCAACGGAGAAGGCGTAACACTTTCGGAAGAAGTGATTACCTTAAATATACCCGCAGGCGTGCAGGACGGTTTGCAATTGGCATTCGGCGGCAAAGGTAATGCAGCCCGCAGAGGAGGCGTAAACGGCGATTTGATTGTGCTCGTAGAAGAAATAGAGCACAAAGATTTGATAAGAGAAGATGACGACTTGCTATATAATGCGTTCATCAGTTATCCGGATGCGGTGTTGGGTACAACAATAGAAATACCCACTTTGGAGGGCAGTACAAAACTTAAAATAGATGCGGGTACACAGTCCGGACGTGTTTTGCGACTTAAAGGCAAAGGTATTCCGAATCTCAACGGCTACGGCAAGGGTGATCTACTTACAAGAATCAACGTTTGGGTGCCGAAAACGCTTTCAAAAGAAGACAAAAAAACCGTTGAAGCCTTGCGTGATTGCGAGTCTTTACAACCCAAAGAGGTAGACAAAAAAGAAGGATTCTTTCAAAAAGTGAAAGACATCTTTAACTAATGTCCCCAATTTTCTTTGTCGAGAGTGCGATAATGAATAGCTTCGGCTATATGCTTAATCGTAATCTCTTTTTCACCGGCGAGGTCGGCAATCGTCCTTGAAAGTTTTATAATTCTGTCATAAGCCCTTGCGGAAAGTCCGAACTTCTGCATAGCAATTTTAAGCATGTTCAAACATTCTTTGTTCAATTGGCAGAATTCCTTCAAGTGAGATGATTCCATCTGTGCATTACAGTGGATACCGCTAAGACGTTTGAAACGTTCCGTTTGGATATTTCTTGCACTTATCACTCTTTTGCGAATATCTTCGCTCTTTTCGGATTCCACAAGACCGGTTATTTTCTCCATTTCAACGGGCACAACCTCAATGTGCATATCTATTCTATCCAAAAGAGGTCCTGAAATGCGCGACATATATTTTAGCACAGAGCCGGGAGGACATGTACATTCTTTGGTAGGATGATTATAGTAGCCGCAGGGACAAGGATTCATAGAAGCCACCAGCATAAAATTCGCCGGATAATCGACGCTGAACTTTGAACGGCTTATCGTTATGCGACGGTCTTCAAGCGGTTGGCGCATCACTTCGAGTACCGACCGTTTAAATTCCGGTAGTTCATCGAGAAAAAGTACCCCGTTGCAAGCTAAGGAAATCTCTCCGGGTCGAGGGAAAGTTCCACCTCCGATAAGTGCAATATCGGAAATAGTGTGATGAGGTGAACGGAAAGGTCGTTCGATTACAAGCGCAGTGTTTTTAAGGAGTTTACCGGCTACAGAGTGGATTTTCGTAGTTTCAAGTGATTCTTCAATTGTCATAGGAGGAAGAATACCGGACAAACGTTGTGCCATCATGGTTTTACCGCTTCCGGGTGAACCGACCATTAAAAGATTGTGAGAACCGGCAGCAGCAATCTCCATTGCACGTTTCACATTTTCCTGTCCTTTCACGTCTTTGAAATCAAGTTTACTGAAGTGGGAAAGCGGATAATTCTCATCGCTTTTAAACACGGTCGGTTTCACGTCAATGCGCTTTCTTAGAAAATCAACCACTTCCGAAAGGTGGGAAAACCCGAATACTTTGAGATTTTCCACCACCGCTGCTTCATTTGCATTTTCTTTGGGCAGGATAAATCGTTTAAATCCTTCCTGACTTGCATTGATTGCAATCGGCAGCACTCCTTTCACCGGTAGCAACGTGCCGTCCAACGAAAGTTCTCCCATAATCACGTAGTCTTCAAGCCCTTCAAAAGGCAATTCTTCATTTGATGCCATGATGCCCACGGCAAGCGGTAGGTCGTAAGAGGAACCCTCTTTTTTCACATCCGCCGGTGCCATGTTGATAATGATGCGTTTACCCGGAATACGGGAATGTATGACCCGCAAAGCGGAATCAATGCGCTGTTGACTTTCACGAATTGTATTGTCGGGAAGTCCAACAATTATAAACTTAGCACCGGAAAGGATGTTTACTTCGATTGTAACGGTGAGTGCCTCAATCCCGTTCACTGCACCGCCGAAAATTTTTACAAGCATATTATTCTAAATTATATTCAGGCATAATTTAGGGTAATTTTATGAGAAAACGAATTTTAGAAACTAAAAATAATTTTTCAGCTGTAAAGTTTTGCCGTCAAACACGGCATAAGTGGAGTTGTCGATCCAATCTCCTACATTAGTATAGAGGCTTCCGCCGGAGAGTTCCACCTGTTTGGGTTGATGAATGTGTCCGAAAATGAAATAGTCAACGTGATCGCTTTTCAAGTGATTTTCGGCAAATATTTCAATGGGATCGTATTCATTTCCGTTTTTATCGACTTCCATTGAGCGTCTGCCTTTGTGTTTACGTGAATGTGCCGACCATTTTTGTGCCATTGCAATAGCCAAATCCGGATGTATTAACCGGAAACACTTTTGAAGAAAGCGGTTGTGAAAGATGCGACGTATAAATAAAAAGCCTTTATCATTTTCGTTGAGACCGTCGCCATGTCCGACATAAAACCTTTTATCGCCGAAAAGGAACTGTTTATGTTCCTTATAAACAATCATACCTATTTCTTTTTCGAGATAGCCGAAAGTCCAAATGTCGTGATTGCCCGTAAAGAAATAGACTTCTATACCTTTGTCGGTGAATTCCGCAAGCTTACCGAGCACGCGAGTAAATCCCTTAGGTATTACCTTTTTATATTCAAACCAAAAATCGAAAATATCTCCGAGCAAAAACAGTTTCTCGCAATCGTCTTTAATTGAATCCAACCATGCCGTAAATCTTTCTTCTTTTTCGCGGGGATTATCGAAAAGCGGCGAACCTAAATGAGTGTCGGATACAAAATAAATGCTCACTTGATGTTTTTATTTCAGCAGGTCGTTTAATCTATCGTTCAAACTTGCTCCGAAAAGATTTTTACCTACAATTTCATGTTTGCTGTTAAGAATATAGTTGGAAGGCAGGTTTTGCACATTCCAAGTGCGAAGAGAACTACCGGTTTCGTCCCACACACAAACCCATTTAATTCCGTAGCCACTCACAAGTTCCTGCCACAACAGCCTGTTTTTGTCGAAGCAAACTTGGTAGATTTCCACTCCTCTCGAACGAAATTTATTATACGTGTTTTGAAGGCTTTTATAATGCTCCTCTGCGCCTTCTTCACCCAGTGCGGAAAAATCCAGAACTATCAATTTGTTTTTCAAGGATGCAAGCGAAACCGTATCACCTTTTGCATTCGGTAGTTGCAATTCAGGCAAATCACTACCCGATTCATTGATGAACCGTTTCATCTTCAAATTGCGCATTTCCTGTTGTATTCGGTCGAAATGAGCGAGTAGGGCTTTGGTGTACTGTGATTCCGGATATATGGCTTTCATTGAAGTTGCCACCACTCTATACGAATAGTTCTCATTGATAGGGTCGAGAATAAAACTTCCGTCGGGCAGTTGTTGATACAAAGCGTAATATGCAACCGGCGACGTAGCATAGGTGATTATAAAATTTCTCGAATAACGCACCTGACGCATGAAAACCGTATCCCATTCGTCGGAAATGCGCTTGCGTTCCGTATCAAACTTTTTGTCTTCCGGCAGAGCAGCGTAAAGCTTTTGTAATGAATCCAGAGCTAAGAAATTGAGGCGTTTTTCTACGTTCAATTCTTTGATAAGCTCGGAACCTTCGGAACCTTCAACGCTGTAATTTGAAATTTTCTTCACATTTCCTTTGATACTTATTTTTTCACCTGCTTTAACAAGTAGCGGTATGTTTTCATTATTAATCTTGACCGTGTAAAACATTGGGTTTTCTACTTTCGATTTGAATGTAAATTCACCTTTCTTATTGGTTTTGAGGGAATCAATTACAATTGTGTTGCCTACGTTTATTTGTTCAAGATAAACAGTTTGCTTACTTGCGCCGGAGATATTGCCGTTAATTTCCACACGATTTTTAGTAGTGCATGCGCAAACACTCAAAAATAAAAGCGATAAGATTATTATATTCTTCATTTCTTATATAAATTTCAGCCCCTGAGAGTGGTGGCTTTCAAGGGCTTATTATAATTTTGAGGTCGGTAGCGGAATCGAACCGCTGTACACGGTTTTGCAGACCGTTGCCTAACCGCTCGGCCAACCGACCATTTTATTTAGGCTGTGCAAAGATAGAGTAATTTTCATACATTGCAAAGAATTGGTATTTTTATTATTCAGATTTATTTTTTACATTTGCATTGCAATAGTTTCTTTGCAAAAACCATGGTTAATTTCGCCTCTTTTTTTCCCTTTTTCGGTATCTTCCACATTCATTTTACACTTAGTTTAATTATTTAAAAATGTAGCAGTTCGCCTCTTTTTGCAAACAACCCTATTTCATTGATTTTCACCGATTTTTGAGCCTCAAAAACCCATGGATTTCGCAATTTTTTAATTTGTGCCTGTATTCTGCTGAGCACAAATGTTTTAGCTAATAATGTGAGGTTCAATTCAAAGCCGACTGTTTTTTTAAGCGGCGACAGCGTAGTAATCTCATTTTCACTGTCTTGGGATCAC
>JAISHE010000017.1 GCA_031262745.1 Culturomica sp.
CCATGTATTTCGAAATTTTTTAATTTGTGCCTGTATCTTGTTGAGCACAAATGTTTTAGCTAATAATGTGAGGTTCAATTCAAAGCCGTCTGTTGTTTTAAGCGGCGACACAGTAATGATTTCATTTTCATTGTCTTGGGATCATTCGTGGCGCGATGACTTTAATTGGGATGCCGTTTGGTTATTCGGAAAATACAGCAGTAGTATAGATGACAATTGGCATCATTTGAAACTTTTACCTACGGGACACAGAGTTCCCGCCGGTTTCACTTTCGATTTGGGTAATATTAGTAACTCATCAGCAGGCGGTATTTTCCTGATGCGTTCCGAAAAAGGTGGTGGTAACGTTAATAGTCTGCAGTTTACAATAAAGGCTTTGCGTACCGATATGGGAGAAATAACGCAGGCGGATATTAACTATAATGAGTATTTCCTCAGTCTTTCTGCTATTGAAATGGTCTACATTCCTTACGGTGCATACTATCTTGGCGACGGAGCCACGGCAGACCGTCTCGGCACCGGCACCGGCGAACCTATTGCCGTTAGCAGCGAAGAAGCTTTGCCGATTTATAAGGTGGGAGACGACACGCTTGCAAGTAGTGCCATCACAGTGCCCGCAACTTTCCCAAAGGGTTATAAGGGTTTCTATTGCATGAAATACGAAGTGAGTCAGGACGAGTACGTCAGCTTCCTCAACACTTTGACCCGCTCTCAGCAGCAGGAGCGCATAGGCAATAATCTTGATTCTCTGAAAGTGGGAGAATACGTCTTCGGCAGTAAGTCGCAACCCGATCACCGTAACGGCATTTGTGTGCTTTCAAACGATTTGTCGAAGCCTGCAATATTCGGTTGCAATCTCAATCCTGCCGAGCCTTATTTCGGAGAGGATGACGGAAAATGTATAGCCTGCAATTACCTTACGCCTTCCGATGTGTTGGCTTATTGCGATTGGGCTTGCCTCAGACCGATGAGCGAGTTGGAATATGAAAAGGCTTGCCGCAAGCCTTACCCGCAGCAGGCATTGGGAGGCGAGTTCGTTTGGAACTCTGCAAGCGGCGCAAGCAGTTTCACGGGTGCATCCGGTATTTCAAACAGTGGTAAGGTCAATGAAAAACCGTCTTCTCCACAGACTAACGTAAATTACAACAACGCCGCCTTTGGTCCCTTGCGCAGTGCGAGTTTCGGCACGTCTTCAACTACGCAGACGCAGGCTGGTGCCACGTTTTGGGGCTTGATGGAGATGAGCGGCAACGTGGCGGAACTTTGTTATTCCGTTGATGCCGGCAGCAATTTCAATACTTCCGATATTTATGCTTCTCACGGCGACGGAGAAATAGCCTCTTCGGGAGCGAGCAACATTTCTACTTCCGTGTGGTCGGATGCAGCTGCTTCTTTTATCGCTAAGGGCGGGAGTTTTTCGAGCACAACCACTGATGAGTTAAGGATATCCGACAGGTCAATGGCAGCGGTTACGGACACAAGGGATGCCGGCATGGGTTTTCGTGCGGTGCACACCTTCGGCAGCAGTAGCGTGAATGTCAATGCGGGAATAATAACTGTGTCGGTACTAAATTGCACGGGGTTAATCACGGTTTCCGACAGCGTTGGGGCAAGCGTAACGTGGAACGGTGCAGCTGTAGATGTTCCCGTCAGCTACGTTTGGTACGTCAAGGAAGGTTCAGCAACTTCTTGGACTTTGATTCCCGATAAAGTGGAGGCGGATTTGGTTGACTACATACCCACAACTGCTGTTAGCGGAGCCGGCGGTACGGTTACGTTCAAACGTAAGGCAGTTAGTGCTGTGGGAGAAAGGGAAAGCGCAGAAGTTACCACTGCAATTCCTAATTTGGCTATTATCTTAAACCCTGCAAGTGCGAAACTCGACGCTTGCGGACCCGGCAGCGTTATAGCAAGTATTCCTTACTCGCCTATACCGCCCGTTTTCACTTGGACAACGGAAACGGGCACCAAAACCGGCGCAAGCTACACTCCTGCGTACACTGATTTCACTGACGGCACTTTGACTAACAGGAACGTAACCATAGAATGTCTTGTGGAAGTGGGAATTTGCAGCAATAAGGATACTTTGACTGTGGCGGTTTCTCCGCTTGTGCCGAGACTTTCTTTCACTTGTGGCAACAGTTTTCTTGACACTCGCAACAGTAAATCTTATAAGACTGTGCTTATAGGCACCCAATGCTGGATGCAGAAAAACATTAATATCGGTACGCGTGTAGAGAGTACGGATTACACTACTCATCAAACAGCCGGCATTCAAAAGATATGTTATGATAATGATGAAAATAATTGTACAACTTACGGCGGACTTTACAGTTGGACAGAGGCAGTAAATGGAGAACAGACAGGTACAGGGAACTACTATGCCGCCACAGCTTATAATAGAAAATGCGCTACTGACGGCTCCGGACATACTCAGGGCATTTGTCCTGACGGTTGGCATGTTCCGAGCGATGCGGAGTTTATGACTTTGGAAACGACTCTTGGAATGGCTGAGTCGGTTTTAAATAATACGGGTTATCGTGGCACTGATCAGGGTACTAAATTAAAAAGTATCTCTGGTTGGAACGGGCTTCTGGGTGGCTACCGGAATGCCTCCAGCGGTAAGTCCGAATACCTTGGCGCGAACGGCGCCTGGTGGTTGTCGTCAGAGAGCGGTTCTTCCAATGCGTGGGACCGGCTTCTGAGCTCCGGCGTCGCTACAGCCCGCCGTCTCAACGACACTAAGCCGTGGGGCTTCTCCGTCCGTTGTTTGCTAAATTAGCAGAGGTTCCGTAGGGGCGTTGCATGCAACAGTTATGGAAATATCGCCTTTCGGGCGAAACGTAGGGGCAACCCTTGTGGTTGCCCAAAACAACAATGGGGTAACCAACAATAGGGCAACCACAAGGGTTGCCCCTACGATTTGCAAAATACCATGAAAATGGTTGGGCGTATGCCCGAAAATACGCAAAATAAACATCGGGCGTATACCATACGCCAAAAAATAACAATGGGTTTAAACCCATTGTCAAAATCCTTTGCGAGAGACGGTTTTCGGGTAATGTTAACGTCTAAGGGTCGTGTCAAATCAGTAAGTCTTTCACATCTTTCAAACTATCAACAACCGGTAAACCCGTAGCTTCCAAACGAGAACGGGAATTATGACCGCCCGAATAGAGAATGCAATCGAAACCAAGCGCAGACGCAACTTCCGCATCGTGAAGCGTGTCTCCTATCATAACGGTTTCGGAAGGGATAATACCGGTTTCCGTAACAAACTGTTTGCCACGAGCTATTTTACCTTCGGCATAAATATTATCGGAACCGTAAACGGCTGTAAAGAAACTATCTATACCCAAGTGATCTACTTCATGTTTCAACATCTTTTCACGCAATGCCGAAAGAATATATTGTCTTTTGCCGTTATCTTTCATATTTCCTAACACCTCCATCGCCTCCGGATTAAGCCTTGATTTGTGTTCGTAGCTCTCGTAAACTTCTACAAATTCTACGGAAATATCATGCAATGATTCTTTTGAGAAATCAAAACCGATTTTTTCATAGAAATCATTCACGGGAAATCCGAAATTATCTTTATAGTCCGCTGTTGTTAAAGGCAATAGATTGCGATGTTCAAGCATTTTATTTAGAGTCAAAACGCCCACTTGGAGATCATCCAAAAGCGTTCCGTTCCAGTCCCAAACTATATTTTTGTATTTATTCAAGATTACTTGCAATTGATGCAGATATATACTTCATCTCTTCGGATGAAAAGGTTTTACGGGGATTATTGAAATTCAAATCATGTTCTTCTATCAAGGGCACCAAATGAATGTGTGCATGAGGCACTTCCAGTCCGATTACCGCCATACCTACTTTTTTACAATCAACAGTTTTTTCTATTGCTCGTGCCACTTTTTTGGCAAACAGCACCATGCCGGCAAGCTCATCATCGGTCAAATCAAAAATGTAGTCCGTTTCTTTTTTAGGGACAACCAAGGTGTGTGCTTTTTGCAGGGGAGAAATATCAAGGAAAGCATAATAATTCGCATCTTCCGCGACCTTGTAGGAGGGTATCTCACCATTAATTATTTTTGTAAAAACAGACGGCATCTCTATTTGGAATTTCAATGTTTATAGACCTATATTCATTATCTCAAAATCCATAACTCCGGCAGGAACGGTAACGGTTACCTTATCTCCCACTTTTTTGCCGACCAAAGCCTGAGCGATTGGTGTGTTAATAGCAATTTTACCGGCTTTCAAATCGGCTTCCGTTTCGGAAACCAAAGTATATGTCATGGTGGCACCGGTTTTCAGATTCTTTATCGTTACCTTATTTAATATCTGCACCTTCGATGTGTCGAGCATCGATTCATCTATCACTCTGCATTGCATGATTTTTTCTTGCAACTGAGATATTTTTGCCTCCAACATGCCTTGCGCATCCTTAGCCGCATCATATTCCGCATTCTCCGAAATATCCCCTTTTTCGATAGCTTCTCCTATCGCTTTGGAAATTTTCGATCTTTCTTTCGTTTGTAACCGGTCTAATTCGTCCTGTAATTTTTTAAGACCTTCTTTGGTTACATACATAGGTTTTTCACTCATGATAAAATTTATTTTTAAACATCCGTTTTAACATAAAATAAATGACACTTATCCTCCAATAAGTGCCTTTATCAAAATAAAGAATTCCATATATAAAATTCCTCACTCCAAGCACAAAGGTAGGTTATTTTTTATTAAAACCAAAAAAACAAACAAGTTTTTTATTATTTTGATTATACGACGTTTACAGTAAATACTCTTTATCTACACGACGCATTGAACCGAATAAATTACTACGCACTTGGGGAGAAAGTTTTTCCATAAACTCAATCACTTCTTGCACTGCACGACGATTTGTGGCATGCTCATAAGGGCAAGTAGTTTTCTGCCGTTTAAAATTGCGATAGTCGGAATATCTGAGTGTTTCCTCATTCGTAAGATAGATCAGAGGGCGTATCAACGTTAAATCTCCGGAAAACATAGAAAGTTTAGCCGGCATGGATGCAATGCGAGCATTAAACATCATGCTCATAAGCAAACTTTCTACGGCATCATCTCTATGATGCCCCAAAGCCAATTTATTACAACCCGTTTCACGGGCTATTTCAAAAAGTGCCTTTCGCCTATTCCACGAGCAAACAAAACAAGCCGGCTTGTCCGAATCCTTCCTCACTTCGGCAGAGATAGTTCTATGGATTAGTTCAACTCCCAAACGCCTACAAAGTCCCTCTATGTATTCTCTGTCAACTTCGTATAAAACATTCTCAACCGCAATATGCGCCGCTTTAAGCGTATAGTTATATTTAGCATCCTTGCCCCTCATTGCAAGCACTTCCAATAATGAAAGCGAATCTTTACCACCCGACACTCCTACAAGAACATTATCACCGTTTTCAATCATCCCATAATCGAAAATAGCTTTACCGACTTTGCGAAAAAACGAACGATAAAACAATTTCTCTTCTTTTGATCTATCCATCTTCAATTCATTCATGCACATTAAAATAAAGCCCTGTCATCACTAAGGATACAGGGCTTATTCCTTAAACCGGATGATTGTTATTTCATTAATTTCAAATTCTTAGCGTAAAGAATAATGAAAATAACCGTAATTATTAATCCGAAGATATCAAATTTACTACCGAAGCACATCGGCAAGCCTAATATAATTACTTGGGCAACCGAATAAATGTAGAAACCCAAACGTTTCATCATAAACATCATTATTGCACCAACCAAACTTGCGATAAACAACACTATCATGTAAGGAGCTTGCACCTTAGCAAGGTCAATAGCAACTGTCATAGTCTCCGCATCAACAACGCCCTGTTCGGCATAAATCTCGGTTATTTGAGACATAAACGATTCGCCCACGAATGCTGTTATTGCCTGTCCTATTAATGAAAAACCGGAACCTATAAAAGTTAATATACAAAGCACTGTAAGCAGTGTAGGTCGTTTAGGTTTAACTTCCATGTCATTTTCAAATTCTTGTGTAGCAAAAGGATTTTCCATGTTATCAAATTTTTAGTTTATAATAAAAATATCAGGGCAAATGTAGAAAATAATTTGATTAAATTAAAAGGATTATCTAACTTTGAGCAAAATTAAATTAGAGTAATTAATAGAAATATGAAACGAGATACTGCTATTTTCGACATCATTGAAAAAGAATGTCGTCGTCAGAGAGAAGGGATAGAACTTATTGCTTCCGAGAACTTTGTAAGTGATGAAGTTATGGAAGCAATGGGATCGTGTTTAACCAATAAATATGCCGAAGGTTATCCGGGTGCACGCTACTATGGCGGTTGCCAATTTGTTGACCAATCGGAGCAATTAGCAATTGATAGGGCATGCCGTTTATTCGGTGCGGAATATGCTAACGTTCAGCCACATTCCGGCGCACAGGCAAATGCTGCCGTATTCTTCGCATGTATGAAGCCGGGTGATACTTTTTTAGGGCTTGATCTCGTGCATGGCGGACACCTTTCACACGGTTCGCCCGTAAATCTTTCCGGTATAAACTATAATCCTATTGCATATCATGTTAAAGAAGATAGCGGTTTGGTTGACTACGATGAAATGGAGCAATTGGCTCTCGAACATCGTCCGAAAATGATTATTGCGGGAGCTTCCGCCTATTCAAGGGACTGGGACTATAAGCGCATGCGTGAAACTGCCGATAAAGTAGGCGCACTTTTAATGTGCGACATGGCTCACCCCGCAGGACTTATTGCAAAAGGGCTGCTCAACAATCCGCTGGAATATTGCCACGTGGTAACCACCACCACCCATAAAACACTGCGCGGTCCGAGAGGAGGTATGATTCTCCTACCGAAAGATTTCCCCAATCCTTGGGGACTCACAACGCCTAAGGGAGAAGTGAAAATGATGTCGCAACTTATAAATTTTGCCGTATTCCCGGGACAGCAAGGCGGTCCGCTCGAACATATAATTGCAGCAAAAGCCATAGCTTTTGAAGAAGCCCTCTCCGATTCATATTCGGAATACGCAAAACAGGTTTTGAAAAATTCCAAAATGATGGCAAAAATCTTTATTGATAAAGGTTATAAAGTTGTTTCGGGAGGTACGGATAATCATTGTATGCTGATAGATCTTCGCACCAAATTCCCGGAACTCACCGGCAAAAAAGCAGAAACCACTTTGGTACGTGCCGATATAACTTTAAATAAGAATATGGTGCCATTCGACAGCCGTACTCCTTTCTCAACTTCCGGATTACGCGTGGGAACACCTGCAATCACCACAAGAGGTTTGAAAGAAGAAGATATGCCGGCAATCGTGGAATTGATTGACAGGGTTCTTAATAATATTGACAACGAAGAAGTTATTGCAGAGGTTAAACGAGATGTAAACGCTATGATGACTAATCGTCCGATGTTTGCATGGTAAGAAAAAAGAACAAAATATCGGAAGAGAAATTTATTGAGTGTAAAAATTGCGGCAACCGTTTTGAAGGAATATACTGCAACGAATGTGGTCAAAAACATAACGTAAACCGACTTACAATTAAATCGGTAGTTGAAAACATATTCGTAGGCATCACCACCATCGACAGAGGTTTCCTTCACACGCTCATAATGCTTGTTCTGCACCCCGGAGAAATTATTACCAACTACATACAAGGTAAAAGGGTTCGTTATATGCGTCCCTTTTCCCTTTTGTTTATTATTTATGCCGTATATGGTATCATAATCTCAGTAGTAAACTTCTACTTTCCTGATATTTCTGAGGAGTTGTTGGTAAGCAAAGAAACTTTTGTTTCGGATTCTTTTGATTTCTACAAAGATCATCCTGTTGTATTCTCTTTAATAGAATTGCCTTTAATGGCTTGGGCTATGAAAATTGTTTTCGGTAAATTGCTTAAAAGCAAATTTGCTTACAATTATACCGAACTTCTCTTTGCATCGGTATTTATAGTGTGTTTGGAAACTATGGTAACCATTGTTACGGTACCTTTAAAACTTTATGTGCTCAAAATCGGCAACGACTACACACTTATTTCGTGGTTATTGGGAGTTGTAGTAACAGCGTGGTGTATACGTGGAATGTTTAATCTCGGTTTTATGCGCTCATTGTGGAAGTCCGTGCTTGTGATAATAACATCAAATTTTTTACTTGCATTCGGAATTATTGCAATAATTCTCACATTAATAGTTATCGGTGGTGTAATGATATTCTATATTCCGGAACCTATTAGGGATGTATTATTAAATATATTACGTTAGCAGCGTTATTTCAACATTTTAAGTGCAATATCCAGATAAGGCAACATGTCAATTGTGTTTTCACGTTCATGAATGTTGCTTCTTTCGTGTCCCAAACGAACAATTATTGCATTCTGCTCCGGCAATATAAAAAGATACTGACCGTCTAAACCTTTAAACATAGGGAAAGTCATACCTTTATAGTGAATTATCCATATTTGAAAGCCGTAATAGTCAAGCTGACCGTCATTAAATTCGTTACGAAGATAAGAAGCGGGAGTTATAGCTTCATCAATATAAGATTCCGAGACGATTTGGGTGCCGTTCCAATTTCCGTGATTTAAAATCAATCTGCCGAAACGTGCAAAATCTCTTGCCGTTGTATTGAAGCAGCAGTATGTTTTTTCATCACCGCCTTTTCTGTCCAAATTCCAAAGTGCATCGGTACAAAACTGCATCGGTTGAGTTAATTTCTCCTGAGCATAACGGCTTAATGTCTTGCCTACGGCAGCTTCTATCACGAATGAAAGCAACTGCGTATCACCACTTTTATAAGAATATTGTTCACCGGACGGCGTAACCACTCTAAGTCCCATAATAAGTTCCCGTATGTTATCACCGTAATAAGCCTGAGCAGTTGTAGAGAAAGGCGAAGTGTATGACTCTTCCCAATTCAATCCGGAACTCATAGTGAGAAGATTACGCACCGTTATTTTATCTCCGTCAACAAATTCCGGTAGATAAACGCTTACTTTGTCGTCCAAACTTTTGATATAACCCTCATCAAGAGCTATGCCGGCAAGAATACTCACAATGCTTTTGCTTGCTGAGAAAAGATTTGACAGTCGCTCGGCTTCCCAATTATCCCTATACTCCTCATGGATTACACTGTCATTTTGTATCACCAAAAAAGCAACCGTCTTATATTTATCCAAATACTCATCATCTTCATCGGAAAGCGTATATCTGTTATAATCGGGAGATTGTTTCCATTCCCAGCAATCGGAAGATGCTTTAACTGTGTCAGAATAAAAAATGTATGTTTGTGATATATCGGGATACCAATGAACTAAGGCTTCACTAAGATAAGTGGGCATCAAAAGAAAAAGCAATGCTATCACGGTTAAAACTCCCGAAACAACAATCATTGTAACTCTTCTTTTCATGCTTTAAGATCTTCGGTTTTTAATGTTTTCGGCAAGAATCTTTCAACATTTCCGCCATTCATATAGATGTTTCTAACGATGCTCGAACTCACAAAAGTGTTATCCGTTGAGGTGAGTACGAAAAAAGTTTCAATTTCGGCATTTATAGCCCTGTTTGCCTGTCCCACCGAGCGTTCATATTCAAAATCGGCAGCAGTACGCAGACCTCTTATCAATACATGTGCACCTTCTTTCCGACAAAAATCTACCGTCAATCCCGCAAATGCCTTAACCTCAATTCTCGGATTATCTGCAAACACTTTGTTTATCAATTGTATACGTTTCTCTACGCTTAAAAGTTCTTTCTTCAAAGGATTTAAACCTATTGCTATAATAATACGGTCGAAAACCTTCAAACCTCTGTTCACAATTTCCTCATGACCAACGGTGAAAGGATCGAAAGATCCGGGGAATACAGCCAATTTTTCCATTATGCCTGTGTTTAATTATAAAAGTTGCCCACAAACATAAACAAAAATCAGAAAATTCACTTTAATTTTCACAAATATTAGGTAAGTTTGCGCACATTTTGTTGAAGATTATAGGTATTAGATATGGATTTTGCACATATAATGAATCATTTGGGTGTTAAAGACACCGAAACAATAGTTTACGTTCACGACTTCTTCCAATTGGTAGTCATGGGCTTGGTAGGATGGTTAACCTACGTCATTATAAGCCGTTTTATCAGTACTTTATTTATTAGAATTGCAAAACGTACGGCTACGATTTGGGATGATAAAATAATGACTCCTGCTTTTTTTAAAAACATGGGTGTTTTTTTTGCTCCCATCCTTA
Source organism: Culturomica sp. (assembly GCA_031262745.1). Taxonomy (GTDB): domain Bacteria; phylum Bacteroidota; class Bacteroidia; order Bacteroidales; family Marinifilaceae; genus JAISHE01. The sequence goes on from JAISHE010000017.1 coordinate 10,283, forward strand.
TTCGTATTGTTTCATCACTAATCGGTTGGGAATACGACAAATTTGTCTACAATATTTTAGACGTATGGACAACGTTAGGTGTTATGTTGATCCTAATATCATTACTCGACGGGGTCAATCGTATATATAATTCATATTCCATTTCACGCGAACGACCGATTACGGTTTTTATTCAAGTAATTAAAATAATCCTTTGGTGTGCTGCCGTAATTATAATTATAAGTATACTTATTGAAAAAAATCCCAAGACTTTGCTTCTTAGCTTAGGTGCATTCGCAGCAGTCTTGATGTTGATTTTTCAAAACACACTACTTGGCTTAGTGGCAGGAATTCAATTGAGTGCCAACAATATGTTGCGTATAGGCGACTGGATAGAAATGCCGAGTAGTCGTGCCGACGGAGAAGTTCAAGAAATAAATTTAACCACCGTGAAAGTACAAAATTGGGACATGACAATTACAACGATACCTACATATAAATTGGTTTCCGAATCATTCACAAATTGGCGAGGCATGCAAGAATCGGCAGGTAGAAGAATTAAACGTGCAATTCTTATTGACATTCATTCTATAAGGTATTTGGATGAAAAGGACTTTGAAAAATTGAAAGATTCAACACTGCTTGGTGAATACATAAAGAAAAAGATTGATGAAGTTGAAAAGTTCAACGGCAAACAACACAATTCATTAGATAAAAGACGTCTTACTAATATAGGAACTTTCCGCGAGTATTTGGAATCATGGATCGACTCCAATCCGGATATAAATAAGTCAATGACCCACATGGTACGTCAATTGGAACCGGGTCCTACCGGAGTTCCGTTAGAAATATATTGTTTTTCTGCAATTAAAGAATGGGTAGAATACGAAAGAGTACAATCCGATTTATTCGACCACTTTTTTGCCGTGATGGACTTGTTTGAACTAAAAGCTTTTGAGTACTCCGCCGCCGCCGTTGTTTCCTAAGGTTTAAGACGGTTTTGCTTTTATTCTTTGCTTTTGCTCTTTTGATAGCCTTTCATGATGCCACGCTTACTACTGCGTACAAACATAATGATTTCATCCCTTTCACGAGATGCCATCATTTCAGCCTCAATACGCTCAATTGCATCGGAATTATTCAAGCCTGATTGGTAAAGAATACGATAGATATTCTGTATTTCGCTGATTTTCTCGTTAGTGAAATCTCTACGACGCAAACCGATTGAGTTTATACCTGCGTATGAAAGCGGTAACCTGCCGGCTTTAACGTAAGGAGGAACATCCTTACCGATTAGGGAACCACCTTGTATCATCACATGTCTGCCTATATGCACAAACTGATGAACTGCCGACATACCGCCGATAATAGCAAAATCATCAACCGTAACTTCACCCGCCAACTGACAGGCATTGGTTATTATACAATTGTTGCCTATTGTGCAATCGTGAGCAATGTGAACATAAGCCATTATGAGGCAATTATTTCCTATTTCCGTAACACCCTTAGCAGCCGTACCGCGATTAACAGTGGCACATTCTCTAATGGTTGTGTTATCACCTATACGAACTGTAGTTTTTTCTCCTCTAAACTTTAAATCTTGTGGAACTGCAGCAATCACCGCACCCGGAAATATTTTACAATTCTTACCTATATGCGCACCTTCCATAATGGTTACGTTAGAGCCTATACGCGTGCCTTCTTCAATTATAACATTTTTATCTATAGTAACGAAAGGCTCAATAACTACGTTATCAGCTATTTGAGCCTCAGGGTGTACATACGCTAAAGGTTGTTTCATACAAGTTTAATTTTGTTTATAAAAGTATCTTTCTATAAGCCACAAAGATAATACTAATTCTTGGTTTTTATAACTTGCGCCATAAATTCTCCTTCACAGACTAAGTTCTTACCCACAAATGCAAAACCTTTCATCGTTACGATTCCACGTTTAATCGGAGCTAATGTGATGAGTTTGAATACTAATGTATCTCCGGGCACTACCTTGCGACGGAATTTAACCGCATCAATCTTCATAAAGTATGTAGAGTAATTTTCAGGATCGGGAACGCTGTTTAATACCAAGATACCTCCGCACTGCGAAATTGCTTCGACAATCAAAACACCCGGCATAACCGGTTCGTCCGGAAAATGTCCCACAAAGAACGGTTCGTTCATAGTTACATTTTTACAACCGACAACCATGCTATCGGTAATAGTGTAGATCTTGTCAACCAACAGGAAAGGCGGACGGTGAGGAAGCATAGACTTTATTTTATTAATGTCAAGAAGCGGTTCAGCCGTAACATCCACCCAATAAGGGTAAGCCTCATCTTTCTCTTTATCAACAATTTCTTTGTACATCATTTTTGCCAAAGAAGTATTTGCCTTATGACCGGGACGCTCTGCAATTACACGACCTTTTATAAAACGACCGCATAATGATAAATCTCCGATCACATCCAGCATCTTATGGCGTGCAGGTTCGTTTTCATAATGAAGTTCAAGATTATTTAATATTCCTTCCTTCACTTGTATATCCTCATGGTGGAAGATTTTACCTAATCTCTTCACCTCTTCTTCTGCCATAGGACGGTCTACAATTACTATCGCATTATCCAAATCACCGCCTTTTATCAGATTGTTGTTATGCAACATTTCCACTTCACGCAAGAAAACAAAAGTTCTTGACGGTGCCACTTCCTTTGCAAAATCAGTTTCTCCGTCAATATATGAAGCATACTGCAATTTTAAATAAGGAGAATCATAAGCTGCTATAACACTGACACTGTATTTGTCATCGGGCAAAAGTGTTATTTTCGTATCACCGTTCACAAATTCCAATTTACGGTCAACAACGAAATAACATCTATCTGCATTCTGTTCAACTAATTTGCTTTCCTCAATAGCTTTCACATAAGGCAAAGCACTACCGTCAAGAATAGGAAATTCCTCCGAATCAAGTTCCACTCTGCAATTATCAACGCCACAACCATACAATGCCGCCATTGCATGCTCCATAGTGAAAAGCCTAACCCCATCTTTAATCAAACAACTTGCTCTATCCGTAAATTCCACATATTTTGCTAACGCAGGCACTTCCGGTGCTCCTTCCAAATCGGTACGAACAATCACAATGCCCGTATTTTCAGCTGACGGTTTAAAAGTTACCTGCACATTCTTACCTGTGTGCAATCCCTTACCTTTCAAAGAAAATTCTTTTGCTAATGTTTGTTGTTTAACTGACATTTTTATCTTGATTTTTTATTAGTTCAACTTCTTTTTTCAAATCACGCAATTGATCATAAATCTCCGGTAGTTTCTTAAACAAGGCATATACCTTGTAGTATTTACTCATCTCAAAAGCCGGTGCACCCATTAAAATAGCATTATCTTTAAGATTTGAACCGACTCCCGATTGTGCGCCTAATTTCACACCGTTTCCTATTGACAAATGACCGGCAATACCTACCTGACCGCCGAACATACAGTTCTCACCGACTTTTGTGCTACCTGCCACTCCCGATTGTGATGCTATCACCGTATTTTTACCTACAACAACATTGTGTCCTATCTGTATCAGATTATCCAATTTCACTCCTTCACTGATACAAGTAGCACCCATCATTGCACGGTCAATACAAGTGTTTGCACCTATTTCAACATTGTCTTCAAGAACAACAATACCTATTTGCGGGATTTTATCATAACCACTACCGGTTGGAGCAAATCCGAAACCATCGGCACCAATCACTGCTCCGCTGTGTATCACACAAGATTTACCTATCTTACAACCTTTATAAACCTTTGCTCCTGCATAAATAACAGTGCCGTCATCTATTTTAACTCCATCACCTATGTAAACCTGAGGATAAATTTTCACATCTTTACCCAAAACACAATCCTTACCGATATAAGCAAAAGCACCAACATAATGACCTTTGCCCAAAACCACATTATCAGCAATAAAACAAGGTTGCTCCACGCCCACAGGTTTAGGCTGCATGCTCTCATACATGCGCAGCAAAGCCGCAATAGCCTCATAAGCAGAATCAACCCTAATTAATGTGGTACTCACCGGTGCTGTGGGAACAAAATCACGGTTCACCAAAACTGCCGATGCCTTAGTTGTGTAAAGAAAATGTTCGTACTTGGGATTAGAAAGAAAAGCCAAAGTACCTGACTTACCTTCCTCTATTTTAGAAACATTGTGCAATATAACCTCTCCATCACCCTCAATTTCCCCTTTTAATAAAGATGCAACATCCTTTGCTTTGAACTCCATAAATCTGAAAATTTTCGCAAACTTAGTAATTTTATTTAAAAAAATCTTATCGCAAAAAAAATTATTTACATGATTTCCTTAGCAGAATCATCGTCATAGACTGTTCTTTTATCCTTTTCAATGTGATTCCCATTTGTGTATGGTAGTTATATATACCATTGTCCGATTTCTACTGTTTCACATTTTCCGAAAACATGATATTAACCGCATCACCCTTTGCATTATGTATTTTCACATTTTCTAATGTAACGTTGCGACTATAAATAATTTCCGCACCGAGTTCGGACGTAATTTCAAGATTCTTCAAATGGACATTCTCAATGGGCATTTCAGGTAGACCGTTGAAATATAAAGCTCTACGAGCACCGGAACAAACAATGTTTTCTATGTAAATATTACGGAAACAAGGAGTGGTTTCATCAACCGGCATAGGTGCAACTTCTACTGGAACAGTTTCGCCGCTTTCGAGTACTTCAACAGCCGACTTACCACCATAGTAAAGATTGAAAGTAACTGGTTCCGTAGCTATGTCCATCATTGAAGTATTTTGTATCCAAATGTTTTCAACCACACCGCCTCTACCTCTTTTACTCTTGAAACGTAAACCTACATCCGTACCCAAGAATTGGCATTTGTCTACAAACACATTACGTACACCCCCGCTCATTTCACTGCCCACAACGAAACCACCATGACCGGCAAAAACACTACAACCGTAAACCACAATGTTTTCACAAGCTCTACCGCGTTTTCTACCGTCGGCATCTTTACCGCTTTTGAGGCAAATACCGTCATCGCCAACATCAAATGAGGAGTTCACAACCAATACATTTTTGCACGATTCAATATCAATGCCGTCTCCGTTTTGTGCATAACTCGGATTACGCACCTGCACTTCTTCAACCAACACATTTTCACACATTAAAGGATGTAAATTCCATGAAGGTGAATTTTGGAAAATCACGCCCTGCAACCAAACATTCTTACATTCCACCAAACTAACCATCACCGGACGCAAAAAATGACGTATACTTTGCCACTCTTCTTCTGTACGCACACCATACGGAACGTTCATATCACTCAACGTATCACCCTTCAAAGTTTCGGCATAAGGGAACCAATAATCCGGACGTTTAAAAACACCTCTTTTTGAAGTGAACTTTTTCCACACACCTTCGGTTACCTTACCCTTTTTCAAAGGTCTCCACGCATGACCGCTACCGTCGATGGCTCCTTTGCCGGTTATTGCAACATTTGTCAAACCTCTGCCCGAAATCGGTGATTGGCAACGACGTGTTGATAAACCTTCAAAACTCGTTTCCACCAAAGGATACATATCTACGTCCGGAGAAAAAAGTATTATAGCTCCTTCCTCTACATGCAAATTAATATTACTCTTTAAAACAATGGGCCCCGTGAGCCAAACTCCCGTCGGTACGATTAAATGCCCGCCACCATTTGCCGTCAAAGCATCAATCGCTTTTGCAAAAGCATCGGTACACAACGTGATTCCATCACCTACCGCACCAAAATCTTTTAACATCACCTTATTATCCGGAAAAACCGGTTTTGTTACCTTAGTCACTTCAAAAGGTACCTTTGCGTAGATATGCGCATACGAATCTACGTCTTTCTTTTGCAAACAACTAATTGCCAACAAACTCACGGATAAGAGGATAAAAAGTCTCTTCATGCTCAATTTATCACAATTGCTATATATTTCCATTGATTAAAAAGCTAATATTATCACTCTCCTCCGCTAAAAGTGTCGTTAGTTACAACCAAATTTCTATCGCCGTAACCGTCATCAACACGACCCACCTGAGTCCAGAACTTATTTTCTGCCACCCATGCCAAAGGATAAGCGGCTTTACTGCGTGGATAAGCGTGAGACCATTCATCTGCCGTTAGAACTTTGTGTGTATGCGGTGCATTTTTCAACACATTATCCGTCTTATCTGACTTGTCTTCAGCTATTTCAATGATTTCATTTCTTATGGTCATCAAAGCTTCAATAAAACGGTCGAGTTCTTCTTTCGGCTCGCTCTCGGTAGGCTCAATCATCAAAGTACCATGAACGGGGAATGATAAGGTGGGCGCATGGAAACCAAAGTCCATCAAACGTTTGGCTATATCCGCTTCGCTAATACCTTGTTCTTTAAACGGAGCACAATCCCAAATCATTTCATGTCCAACCCTACCCTTAGCACCTTTGTACAGTATCTTAAAACCTAATTTCTCAAAAGATGAAGCTAAATAGTTGGCATTCAATATTGCTGTTTCCGTAACTGCCTTCAAGCCTTCACTTCCAAGCATCAATAAATATGCGTATGTGATGGGCAACAAACTTACCGAACCGTAGGGAGATGATGAAACCGCATGTATCCCGTGTTCACCACCGGTTTTCACTACCGAATGAGTGGGTAGAAATTCAACAAGATGTTTGGCGGCACAAATGGGACCAACTCCGGGACCACCACCACCATGAGGCATTGCAAAAGTCTTGTGAAGATTCAAATGACAAATATCGGCACCTATGAATCCGGGACTTGTCAAACCACATTGTCCGTTCATGTTTGCACCGTCCATGAAAACCAAACCACCGTTTGCATGAATTATTTCTACCAATTCCTTTATTGATTCCTCAAAGATACCGTGAGTTGAAGGATACGTGATCATCGCTCCCACAAGTTTGTCTTTGTTCTCTTCTGCTTTACGGCGAAAATCATCAACATCAATATTACCTTCGGCTGTGGATGCCACCACTTTTATGTCGAAACCTGCCATTGTGCTCGTTGCAGGGTTAGTTCCGTGAGCCGATGCAGGTATGAGCACTACGTCTCTGAAACTTTCTCCCCTCGATTCATGATATTTTCTTATCACCATCATTGCCGCATACTCTCCTGCCGCACCGGAATTCGGCTGCAAACTACATCCGGCAAAACCGGTTATCTCAGCCAACATAGCTTCTGTTTCTTTTATTATCTGCTGATAACCCGCAGCCTGATCTTTCGGCACAAACGGATGAATACCGCCAAATTCGCTCCATGACAACGGAAACATTTCAACCGCAGCATTCAATTTCATCGTGCATGAACCTAAGGATATCATAGAAGTAGCAAGAGAAATATCTCTCCTTTCCAAATTTTTCATATAGCGCATAATCGCCGTTTCCGAATGATATATATTGAAAACCGACTGCGAAAGTATGTCATCTCCACGCAACATCTCCGGATCAAGCACCGTGCGATCATCCAAAAACTGCACATTCTCCGCTTGTTCTCCTGTTGCTTCCGCAAAGATGCGTACAAGCGTATTTATTTCTTCCTCAGTTATTTTCTCATCGGTAGACAAACCTACCTGTTCTCCCGAAGGTGAATAATAAAGGTTAATCTCATTTGCCAAAGCCTTTGAGCGAAGTACATCTACTGTAACTCCTTTCGGAAGTGAAAAGCGCAACGTATCAAATAACTTCTCATTCAATAAAGTGTAACCGTATTTTACAATTTCTTCCGACAAAATCACGGCTGCCGAATGAATATGTCGAGCGATACGCTCTAATCCTTCTCTGCCGTGATAAACGGCGTAGAAACCTGCCATAGTGGCATTCAACGCTTTAGACGTGCATATATTCGATGAAGCTTTTTCTCTCTTAATATGTTGTTCCCTGCTCTGCAAAGCCAAACGCAAAGCCTTGTTGCCCTGTGCATCCACAGTTACACCTATGATTCTTCCGGGAAGATTTCTTTTGTATTCCTCTTTTGTTGCGATATATGCGGCACTTGGTCCACCGTAGCCCATGGGTATACCGAATCTCTGTGTGGAACCTACGGCAATGTCAGCACCCCACTCTGCCGGTGGTGTCAACAACACCAAACTCATCACGTCGGCAATAGCAGTAAACATTGAACCGTTGTTATGCACCTTGTCTACAAATTCCTTATAATCTCTCACTTCTCCGTTTGCTGCCGGATATTGTACAATTGCACCGAACACATCGGGAGTAAATTCAAAATCCTTATAATCACCAAACACCAATTCTATACCGAAAGGTACAGAACGAGTGATTAAAACGTCTTTCGTTTGTATAAAAACTTCATTATCCACAAACAGCTTAGCCGCACCGGCTTTTTTCATCTCTTTACTTCTCAATGCAAACATCATCTGCATAGCTTCGGCAGTAGCAGTACCTTCATCCAAGAGTGAACAATTGGTCATATTAAATCCGGTCAAACTTATAATCATTGTCTGGAAATTCAGCAAAGCTTCCAAACGTCCCTGCGAAATTTCCGCCTGATAAGGAGTGTAGGACGTGTACCAAGCAGGATTTTCCAATATATTTCGCACAATAACAGCCGGAGATACCGTATCATAATAACCTTGACCTATAAAAGTGCGGTAAACCTTGTTCTTAGCTGCAATGGATTTGATTTTCGCCAAACATTCCCACTCAGTAAGCGGTGTCGGCAACTCTAATGCCTTATTCAAACGTATTGAATCCGGCACAGTCTGCGAAATCAATTCATCCATAGATTTAACTCCAACTGTTTCCAACATTTCATCAATGTCTTCCGGTCTTGGTCCCAAATGCCTCCATAAAAAATTATCAGTAGCCATAACGATTTTAGATTATTTATTAGAAAAAAAGCAACTGAATAATCAGCTGCCCTCATTTGGGTGGAAGATCGGGCTTGAACCGACGACCTTCGGAACCACAATCCGACGCTCTAACCTACTGAGCTACATCCACCGTCTTGCTTTTTTTGCGCTGCAAAGATAACGACATTTCTCTGCAAAGCAAAAGAAAAGTAACTTTTTTTATCTACCTTCGTACACGAGAGAACGTAAAAAAATTGTAAAATTTCTAACTAAAAAAGACACAGTATGAAAAAGTATGTTTGTACAGTTTGCGGTCATGTATATGACCCCGCTATGGGTGATCCGGATAGCGGCATTGCACCAGGCACTCCATTTGAAGCAATTCCTGAAGATTGGGTATGTCCTATTTGTGGAGTTACCAAAGGCGATTTCGAACCGCAAAGCTGAACTTTATTAAATTTGTGATACCGGCAAATCAGATTAGTTTGCCTATCGAGTGAGAGTGTTGGATGCAACGCTCTCATTTTTTTATTACCAAAGCACTGAAAAAAAAGTTAATTATCTTACCAACGGGCAATACTAACAACACTTTTAACCATTGCGTAATCAAGAATGTCGGAAAAAGGAATATCGTAAGGCTGGTAACCGGAATCGGGATTGAGCGCAATACAACTAACATAACCTGCCTTATCCGAAGAACTTAAAATCTTAACAGATATTCCGACCTTAGTGATAAAAGCATAAACTTCACCCCATTGTATAGCAGATGATTTATCGCAAAACTTGCATGTAAGCAAATCTCCGTCTTTAATACTTCTATCGCCTGCGGGATTATACATACTGTTTCCTCTCATTTCCAAAGAAAAATCGTAATTATTTACAGGTAAAAACAATTTTTTACTAACACCTTTAGATAATAACGATTTGAAATCTACTATATTGCCTTCATCAGCAACAATGTGAGGCTTAGGATTAATATTCTGAGCTATAATAGGTTCATAAAGAAAATTAGGAGCATCTTTAATCATATTAACATCATCTCTCAACAACCAGTCAAGATTTAGCTCAGGATAAACTCTTGCGATATTTTCAAGCTTATCGGACATAATGTTTCCTTTACCTTTCAAAAGTTTCTGAATTGTGGCATTGGGAGCATTGATGCTTTTTTCAAATTTTCCCATAGACATACCTTTGTATTCGATAAACGACATTAGTTTATTTAAGCTCATATCTACTTGTTTTTAATTGTCTTCTATGCAAATGGAGACAATCGGATTAATTTTATATTAAATCACATTAATAGTGAGCGCAAAGGTACAATAATTTTTATTCTATGCAAAAAATTGAACTACTTTTTACGGCAACCGCATGAAATTCGCATAAATATTTGAATATTAGCAAAACAAGCATATTTTTATTTGTTTAATTCGGCGATGTAGAGAAAAAGTGGAATATTCGGAATAACTACAACCTATTTATTTTTCCAATACTTACTACTAAATATTTTAATTAATATATTTAATAATAACCTCGCCTAACTTATCTTCTTTTAAAAAGCCTACCTATTTCGGATGCCAAATCACTTTCTTCATAATAACCGAGCAAAGAAAAGTTATTCTCATTTTCGTCATCGCCCACTCCGGTTTGTATAGGATAAATTAGTAAACAATTATTCCCGTTATAATACTCATTCATATATTTAGGTATGAGCATCATAGATTTAAAATAGGATGAGTATTTGCGGCGACTCATCACAACCGCAAGAGCATCGTTTTCACGCAAATCGTGTGAAATTATCGTAAGAAAATCGTGCCAATTCGTAAATTCCACAAACTCGGCATCTATCGAATGTCGCTTGCGAATTTCTTTCAATATTGTTATCATTGATTTGCTGCCGTAAAAAACTATCTTACTGCCTGTGTTTTGTGTCAAGTTCCATAAGCGTTCAACCAAATAGGGGAACCCTATTTCCACTTCCGCATTCAACGGTAAAACAACAAGATAACGTTTTATGGTAGAGAGCGGTTGCACGGGACGATAAACAAAAGTCGTGGTGGCACACTTTGCAAGCACATTCTCCGTCAAATTACCGAGAAAAGTGTCCGTGATTTCCGACTCTTTATGCAAACCGAGCACAACGTCGGTCATCTTATACTGCCTCACAACGTTCTTTATGCCGTTGGAAATTTCACTGTCATACCGGATGAGCGGTTCCATCTTATTATCGGAAGCTGAAGCGGTTTTAATTGCCTTGTCCAAAAGTCGTTGAGAGCGTCTTTCGGCTGTCGGGTCATTCGATTCGGAACGTATGATACTCAAAACTTTCATAATCCCCTTACTATGAGCCGATTTTATGGTAACGCCCAAATTAACAAGTTCTTCAACCGTTTCCGTATTGCTGACGGGTATTAATATTCTGTCGGTTTCGTCCTCCTCTTCGTTTTCGTCGGTTATTTCCGCCAATGCAACGTTGCGCGCTCCTTTTTGAGTAACAAACGATGATATTGTGCATGTTACCAATATCATAATCACAGCTCCGTTAAGCACCTCATCATTAAGTAGTCGCAAAGGCGAACCATCGGCTTCATGCCCGATAATCACGTTGTAGGCAACCATAACCGCTGCCAAAGTGGCTGCAGCCTGAGAGTTACTCAAACCGAAGAGCAATCTCCCCTCGTCTCTACTGTAACCTAATGTTTTTTCCGTGATAAATGCCGCAATATATTTTGAACCGACTGCCACAACACACATCACAATTGCCACTTTAATAGCTTCCCAACCGTCGGTGAATATTCTGTAATCCACCAACATACCCACTCCTATAAGGAAAAAAGGAATGAATAATGCGTTACCTACAAATTCTATGCGATTCATCAAAGCAGATGTGTTGGGTATCAACCTATTTAATGCCAAACCCGCAAAAAATGCTCCTATCACATCTTCCAAGCCTGCAAAATCAGCCAAAAACGAAGCAGCAAACACTAATGCAAGTACAAAAATATACTGTGTTATGCTATCATTTATGCGTTTCAATATCCAACGGGCAATAATAGGAAATGTCCACATTACTACTAATAGAAATATCGCCGTTGAAATACCTAATTTCCACCAGAAAAGATTATTAACCACTCCCGTTTCCATACCCACGACAACAGCGAGCACCAATAACGAAAGTATGCACGTTATTATAGTGGCACCTATGGAAATATTCACGGCTCTGTTGCGTGCCACGCCGTAGCGACTAACTATCGGGTAAGTAATTAAAGTGTGGGATGCGTACAAACTTGCAAGAAGTATGGAAGATGAAATAGAAAATTTGAGAATATAAAAACTTGTAAAATAACCGATTAACATCGGTAACAAGAATGTGAGTAAACCGAAATATCCGCTTTTGAGAAAATTCTTCTTCAAATCGGCAAGGTCTATTTCCAAACCGGCGATAAACATAATGTAGAGCAAACCAACTTTACCGAAAAGTTCGATACTGCTATCGCGTTCCAAAATCCCGAAAGCGTTGGGACCGATGATTGCACCCGCAAGTATGAGCACTATCAATTCGGGTATCCTCAGCCGATGCAGAAGCAATGGTGCCAAAAGAATGATTACCAGTATCAATGCAAATATCAACACCGGATCTTTCAGTGGAAAAGCTAACAGCAAAGGCGGCATTATGTTTTAATCTCTATCTTCTAATTTTATTGTTTGTTCTCTATCAGGACCAACGGAAACGATATATACAGGCACTCCCGTTTCTTCTTCTATAAATGAAATGTAATCATTAAATTCTTCCGGAAACTCATTTTCGGAAGTCATGGCGGTCATATCCGTTTTCCAACCTTGAAATTCGGTATATTCCGGTACAACGGCATCATTCAATTCATACGGAAATTCTTCCGTTGTATTTCCGTTTATATTATATGATGTGCAAATCTTTATCACATCGAAATCATCCATCACGTCGCTTTTCATCATAATCAACTTGGTTACTCCGTTAATCATGATTGCATACTTCAAAGCCACCAAATCAAGCCAACCGCAACGACGCGGTCTGCCCGTTACGGCACCGAATTCGTTACCTTTTTTTCTCAATTCCTCTCCTGTTTCGTCAAAAAGTTCCGTAGGGAAAGGTCCGCTACCTACGCGGGTACAATATGCTTTGAAAATTCCGTAAACTTCGCCTATATTCTTAGGTGCCACACCCATACCGGTACAAGCGCCTGCACACACAGTGTTTGAAGATGTAACAAAAGGATATGAACCGAAATCAACATCGAGCATAGTGCCCTGTGCTCCTTCCGCAAGTATACTCTTATTGTCTTTCAGTGCATTATTTATAAAATTCTCGCTATCAATTAATTTGAAGTCTTTCAAATATTCTATTGCATCAAACCATTCTTTTTCGAGTTCGGCGATGTCGTAGGAGTAATTCAAAGATGCAAGAATACGCTCATGTTTGGACTTTGCTGCCGAGTATTTGTCGTGAAAATCCGCAGCCAATATATCGCCGGCACGCAATCCGTTGCGACTTATTTTATCGGTGTAGGCAGGTCCTATTCCTTTGCCGGTGGTACCGATTTTTCCATCACCTTTTGCTGCTTCGTATGCTGCATCCAGAATACGGTGGGTAGGCAATATCAAATTTGCTTTCTTTGAAATGTACAACTTTGTAACCACATTCACGTTTTTCGTCTTTAACTCTTCCGTTTCCTTGCGAAAAAGTATAGGATCAAGAACAACGCCGTTGCCGATTATATTAATCTTATCGTCTTGAAATATTCCCGACGGAACAGAGCGCAAAACCTGCTTATGACCGTTAAAAACCAACGTATGACCGGCATTAGGTCCGCCTTGAAAACGTGCAACCAAGTCATACTGCGGGGTTAACACATCCACAACTTTACCTTTGCCTTCATCTCCCCATTGTAATCCTAATAATACATCTACCTTCATGTTAATATTATCTATTATGTTATATTAATTTGTCTTTTTTGTTTTATCACTATTCTTCTTTTCTGCTTTTATTTTGCATTCACGACAAATGCCGTGTAAATAAAGTATATGGTTTTCCATTGTAAATCCCCGTTTTGAAGAAATATCATTTAAAGTTTCTTGTACTTCCGTATACGGAAACTCTTCCATTCTACCACATTCGGTGCAAACCAAATGATCATGTTTAACGGTATTATGAGCATTCTCATATTGAGATTTGTTACCTTTGAAAACATGTTTCACCACCAAACCGAGTTTAACAAAAAGCCTCATATTATTATACAAAGTCCCTGTACTAACACGGTAGTTGTTTTTCATAATGTTTTCATACATGCTTTCTATAGTAAAATGACCGCTATTTGAATAAATCTCTTCAAGAATTGCATAACGTTCAGCCGTTTTACGCAAATTATTAATTTCGAGATATTTAGTCAGTTTCTCTTCTGCAAACTTTTTAACCGATGCTTCCATAATTCGTTAATTCACTTGATTTTCAATCCTATTAACCTGTTTAACACCCTCTATATCGGCTATTTTTGCAATAAGACTGTTTAAATCTTTTGTGTTATGAATATATATATGCAAAATTCCCTCAAAGATACCGTTTTTTGTGTCAAAATGAACGGTTTGCATATTCACGTCGCTTTCTTTTGAAATCACTCCGGTTACATCGTTAACAATGCCTATCCTGTCTATACCTTTTATCTGTATTATTGCGGGAAACGACATTACTTTATGTGTTACCCATTCCACCGGCACGATTTTATCGCCATGACTTGCCATCAATCTTATCGCTTCGGGACATTTTCTCTTGTGTACCATCACTTTACCTCCCATGCTTATTCCGACAACATCATCTCCGGGTATGGGATTGCAACAAGGAGAAACAACTATCTCATCACCGGCTACGGAATCATGCTTTTCTTCATCTTTATGCTCGTTCTTATTGGAACGGAAGAATTGCAATTTCCAGTATTTCATAAACTTATTGTCGGCACGCTGTTTCAGTTCAGCCACAATTTCTTCTTTTGTGATGTTCTTCTCGGCAAGACTAACGTATAAATCTTCTTTGTTTTTAAGCTTGAAGTGCGTGAGGATTTTTTTCAATGGTTCCGATGTCGGAGGCAATTCCAATTCTTTGATAATAGACTCGAAAATATGTATGCCGTATCTCACCAATTCTTTGTGATCACGACGAAATGCCGCCATAATATTCGATTTTGCTTTGGCTGTTACTACGAAATCGAGCCACTCGCGTTGCGGTCGCTGCTTGTCGCTTGTGAGTATCTCTACTTGGTCGCCACTTTGCAATTTATGGCTCATCGGTACCAACTTATGATTCACCTTTGCACCTATGCAAGTGTCTCCTATTTCGGTATGTATCTCGTAGGCAAAATCCAAAGCGGTAGCACCTTTGGGGAGAGTTTTCATATAGCCTTTGGGAGTAAAAAGACGTATCTCCTTTTCATATAAATTCATCTTGAAATCATCAAGAAAATCCAAAGCATTGGCATCTCTCAATTCAAGCATCTCTTTCATGCTTGCCAACCATTTGTCTAATTCCGAGTTGCGTTCATCCCCGTCGGTTTTATACTTCCAGTGAGCTGCCAAACCTTTCTCGGCAATTTCGTCCATACGTTTGGAGCGGATTTGCACTTCAATCCATTGACCGGTCGGTCCCATAACTGTTAAATGCAATGCCTCGTAGCCGTTTGCCTTAGGTGTGCTAACCCAGTCTCGTATCCTTTCGGGTTTCGGATTATAAAGGTCGGTTATCAAAGAATAAATGTTCCAACACTGCCATTTCTCAGGCAATTCGGGCAATGCTTCAAAAACAATACGCACCGCAAGTATATCGTAAATCTCGTCAAAACCGATATTGCGCCTTTGCATTTTGTTCCAAACCGAGTAAACACTTTTCGTTCGGGCTGTTATCGTGTGTTTATATCCGTTTTTATTAAGACTTTCTTTTATCGGCTCAATGAAGTTTTCGTAAATTAGGGTGTTTTCTCTCTCGTAATCCCTTATTTTGTCGGCAATGACTTTATATTCTTCCGGATGTTCATACTTCAAACTCAAATCTTCGAGTTCGGTTTTTATGGCATGCAAACCCATACGGTGAGCCAAAGGTGCATAGATATAAAGCGTTTCTCCGGCAATCTTTATCTGCTTGTGCATGGGCATTGACGAAAGGGTACGCATGTTATGCAAACGGTCGGCTATTTTTATTAGTATAACCCTCACATCTTCTGCAAGAGTAAGCAAAATCTTACGAAAACTTTCGGCTTGTATGCTGCGGTTTTCGGTACTCATGACCTCACTGATCTTTGTGAGACCGTCTACAATAGAAGCTATTTTCGGACCGAAAAGTGATTCAATGTCCTCAACGGTGTAGTCCGTATCCTCAACCACGTCGTGGAGCATTGACGAAATAACGGAAGTTGTGCCCAAACCTATTTCCGAAGTAACAATCTTTGCCACCGATATGGGATGTAAAATATAAGGCTCGCCGGAACGTCGCCTCACACCTTGATGGGCTTCATTAGCAAACTTGAATGCTTTAATAACCTTTTGTTTGTTTTCTTCCGTCGTGTTTTTAGGCAAGGAAGCCAACAAATCTTCAAAAGCACTTTTTATCAATTCTTCATCGGTCATATACTTCAAATCTTTATCTCCTTTGCTTCAACGCCTGACCCCATAAAAACGCCTGCCATGCCGTCAAATAATTCGGCTTTTTCTGTGGTGTAGTAACTAACGGATGAGCCTTTTGATAGTTTCCGATCCATTTCCGGATGCCGTTTCAAATAGTCTTTCAAACTTTCGGCAACTATCTGCCCCTGTTCCACAACCTTCACCCCTATAGGTGTGTATTTCAAGATCACATCTTTAAGTAACGGATAATGAGTGCATGCCAACACAATAGTGTCGATTTCACCGTCTTTCTCAAAGAGCTGCTCTATATATTTTTTAACGAAATATTCCGTTCCCTCTCCCGTCAACTCGTTACTTTCCACTAACGGCACCAACATAGGGCATGCCAATTGCGAAATATGTAGATGCTCATTGCCGTAAAGTTTTTCCGCCTCCATCAAGTAGGACTCGGAAATAACCGTACCGCGTGTCCCCAATATTCCTACGTGTTTATTCACCGATATATCGGCAATACTTTCTACGCTCGGACGTATCACTCCTAAAACTCGGCGGTTGCCGCCCCATCGTGGAAGATCGTTTTGCTGTATACTGCGCAGAGCTTTGGCTGATGCCGTGTTGCATGCTAAAATTACCAATTCGCAACCCATCTCAATTAAACGGCGAACCGCTTCCCGGGTGTAGTCGTAAACCACATCAAAGGAGCGGGTACCATAAGGATTGCGTGCATTATCTCCCAAATAGACATAATCATATTCGGGCAATAGCTTTATTACCTCTTTTAAAACGGTAAGTCCGCCATAACCCGAATCAAATATACCTATTGGGCTAAGATGACTATTCCGGCAATCCAAGTTGTTTTTTTACTAACGGCAATATGTCCTGAGATTGTTCGGAATGATAAAGAACTCCACCTGCATTCAGGTCTAAAATATAGGTGAATCCATTAGCCTTTGCCACGCTCTGAATAGCGTTGGTAGCTTTTTCATAAATAGGACGCAACAAATCTTCCTGAGTTTTCCTCAATTCGTTTTCAGCTATTTCTTCAAAACGGCGGATACGTTCTTGCAATTCCTGTAGTTCCTGTTCTTTTGAAGTGCGGATTATTTCTGAATATGTGTTCACATTTTTAGTATAATCCACTACTTTGGTTTGGTATTGTTCACGCAAACTTGTGCTTTCCTTTTGAACCTCTGCTTGTTTAGCTTCCAAAGTTTTACGGGCTTCTGCCATTTCGGGCATTGATGAGATCAGTTTTTCACTTTCGACATGACCGATTTTCAGTGTTTGTTGAGCCGAAGCCGTCATACCTCCTAACATAATCATCAATACTGCTGCTACAATTTTCATTGAATTTTTCATACTTAATATTTTAATTTAAATGTTCTTTTATTACTCTTAGGCACACCTGCCTATTTCTCTATATATATGTATTAATCTCTTCCACTCTAAACTCTAATATCTATACTCTAATCTATTTCTCCTCCTTCTCCGGTGTGTAGCCCATCTTTCTAAGCACCGTTGTACTCCTATCCAACTTCGGATCAAAATAAAGTATCGAACGACTCACCGATATATCCTGTATAGCTGCAAAGTTACCCTCTTTTGCTATGTCTTTTATCACCTCGTTTATTTCGTCCAATATCGGTTTAAATAACTCTTCTCTCTTTGCCGACAAATCACCTTTCGGTCCGAAATACTTTTCTTGCAATAAACGTGCCTTATTTTCTTGCTCTGCAATGTCTTTCTCACGCTTTTCTCTCATGACCGGCGTCAGAAACACTTTCTCACTGTTATACTTGCTTTGGGCTTCCGTGATTTGCTTATAGAGTTCATCCACTTCCCCTTGCAGTTTCAAAGAATAGACGTTGAGTTCTTCCTTTGCCTTGGTGTAGTCCGGAATATTGTTCAGGATATACTCCATATCAACATATCCGATGCGTGTTTGTGCTTGACAGTAAAAAGCAACTGAGGACAAAAATACGAAAATTAAAAACTTCTTCATATTAAGTGCTATTAAAATTCCTGACCGAGTATGAAGTGAAAACGTGAACCGGAAGCATTCTGTCTGCCCGTAACGTCGTCGAAACCATAGCCCCAATCAAAACCGAGCAATCCGAACATAGGCAGGAAGATACGTACACCCATACCGGCGGAACGGTAGAGATTAAACGGATCGAAATCCGCAAGCTTTGCCCAAGAGTTACCAGCTTCAAAAAATGCAAGTCCGTAAATCGTTGCCGACTGTGCAAGCGAAATCGGATAACGCATTTCCATTACCCACTTGGAATAAAGAGCAGCGTCCACCGCATTTGATGCCATAAAGTTACTACCGGCATTGGTCAACGAACCGTTTTCATAACCGCGCAAACCTATGTAATCACGACCGTAAAGACTATAGCCCGACATTCCGTCGCCACCTAATTCAAATCCCTCAAAAGGTGAACGCTTATGACTATTGTAGCTACCGAGATAACCGTATTGTACGCCTGTATATAGCACCAACTTCTCATCCCTGTCAAGAGGCATAAACATCTTTCCGTTGAAAACCCACTTATGGTATTCTATCCACTTATAACGTTCCGAATCATCCAAACCTTTCGAGTCATATTCATTATTGTCAAAAAGCGAATAAGGCGGAGTGAGCGTGATTGAAAGAGAAATATCGCTACCCTTGCGGGTGTAGATCGGATTATCTATCGAAGTTCTTTGAAGTGTGGTCTTAAAAGCAAAAGTATTGGATGTACCGTTGGAAATTATATAGTATGGCCAGTTTTTCAGATGGTAAATATTATAAGAAATTTCATTATACATAACAAAATAGTCATCAGGCCACTTTAATCGTCTTCCGAGTCCCACACTCACACCGAATGTCGTCATCAACTGAGAAGCATCATAAATATCTTCGGCATTACCCGTGTAGTAAGAATTATAGTAACTTGAAGAATAACCCGTTTGACGCGAATAATAAGTAGACACGCTCAAAGAATTAGGTTTCTTACCTCCTAACCACGGTTCACGAAACGACATACTGAATGAAGAATAGTACTTACCGTTGGTTTGCGCCTTGAATGAAAGTGATTGACCGTCGCCCTGAGGCAAAGGACGATAGGATTCAAGATTAAAAATATTTCTTATAGAAAAGTTTGTAAACGTCAAACCGACAGAACCGATGATCATACCTGCTCCCCAACCGCCTGACACTTCTATACGATCATTAGATTTCTCTTTCAACTTAAAATTTATGTCAACAGTACCGGTTTCATAATCCGGTTTAGGTTCCGGCACTATCTCTTCCGGTTCGAAATGACCGAGATTTGCCAACTCTCTAACGCTTCTCACAATGTCTTCACGACTGAAAAGTTCTCCCGGATACACACGCAACTCACGGCGTGCCACATGCTCATAAGTACGATCATTACCTTGAATAAGAACCCTGTTAATAGTTGCTTGCGGTCCCTCGAAAATGCGGATTTCCATGTTTATTGAGTCGTTACCCACAATTGTTTCCGTAGGCATTGCTCTGAAAAACAAATAACCGTTGTTCACATAAAGCTTGTTTACCGCCGAATTTTCATCGTCCTGCAAACGTTCATTGAAATATTTCTTATTATATACCTCACCCTTTTTGATGTTCAAAATTCTATTCAAAAATTCGCTGTCGTAAATAGTGTTACCAAGCCACGTAATGTTATTGAAATAGTATTTGCTACCTTCGTCTATATTGATGTGAAGCCTTATTCGTTTATCGGAAATTTGCTCCACACTATCGGAAATAATCATCGCATCACGGTAGCCTTTTTCGTTATATTTATCAAGCAAGTTAATCTTATCGTCATCATAATTGTTCTCTATGTATTTCGACGAACTGAAAAAGTTGCGCAAAGATTTTTCCTTAGTCTTTTTCATGCTGCGTTTAAGCACCGATGCTTTAACACCCTCGTTACCGTTTATTATGATTTTATCAATCTTGATTTTCTCTTTTCTTTCTCCGATTACGTCAAGGATCACAAAGTTATCTTTTTCGGGGTCATCACGTTTCACAACTCTCACGCTTGTATTATAGAAACCTTTTTCTTTCAGATACTTTTCCACTATTCGTTTGATGTTGCTCATCATATTGTCTGTTACCTGCACTCCGGGAGTTGGGTTCAAACGTTCATTCAACTTATTGATCTCGCTCTTTTTGAAACCGACATACTCGATTTTGGAAAGTTTCTGACGTTCTTTCATTGCAAGCGAAATGTAAGCATCCGAGCCTACAACGCTATCAAGAAAAAGTTCTATATCACTGAAAAGTCCGTTGGAATACAAACGTTTAATCGCTCTTGTCATTTGTTCTCCGGGTATTTTCACTTCCATTCCCTCTTTAAGGCGGGTGAGTTGCAGAATTGTTTCCGGATCATAATGATCACCAAGACCTTTTACTTCTATTTTTTTGATTGTATACGTTTTGGGATACGAATAAAACACGTCGGCAGAGTTTTGTATCTCGGTTGTCTGAGAAAAAGCCGTAAATCGGCATATAAATAAAAACAATGCAACCGAAATCAGTGCTTTCTCCGCAATACGTTTGAAATGTATATAATAACTCATTTAATCTTCTTCAAATTACTTTTTCAATTGCTCTCCTGTCATACCAAAACGCCTTTCTCTCGTGGCAAAATTATGAATTGCCAAATATAAATCTTCTTTTTCAAAATCAGGCCAAAATTTATCAATAAAATACATCTCCGAATAGGCGGATTGCCATAAAAGAAAATTACTCAAACGATAATCACCCCCTGTTCTTATAATTAG
Source organism: Culturomica sp. (assembly GCA_031262745.1). Lineage (GTDB taxonomy): Bacteria > Bacteroidota > Bacteroidia > Bacteroidales > Marinifilaceae > JAISHE01. The sequence goes on from JAISHE010000017.1 coordinate 31,584, forward strand.
ATCCGGATCAGGCATATTTACCGTTGTAAGATACTTTGAAAATTCCGCCTCATCTAAGTTTGATAAGTCGCTTATTTTGCCGTTTTTATAGTCCTCTGCAATACGTTTTGCAGCATTTGTAATCTCCCAACGTGAACCGTAACTCAATGCAAGCACCACCGTAACACCCGTGTTGACCGATGTTCTTTCAATCAACTTGTTTAAAGGTCTCATCACCGCCACCGGCATATCGCTCATATCGCCTATCACTTTCATCACCACATTATTCTTCATCAAATCCTCTTCTTCTCTTAAAATGGCATCCACCATCAAAGCCATAAGAATATTGATTTCTTCTTGCGGGCGTTTCCAATTTTCCATAGAAAACGTGTAAAGAGTAAGGAATTTAATACCCTTTTCTCCACAGGCTTCCACCATTTTTTTCACAGTTTCTACCCCTCTACGGTGCCCCTCACTGCGATCAAGTCCTTTTTCTTTCGCCCATCTTCCGTTGCCATCCATGATTATGGCTATATGTACAGGTAACTTCCCCATTATACTTCTTCTAAACTCTATTCTCTAAACTCTATACTCTAATAACTAAACTCTACTCTCTAAAGTTCATCAAACCAATTACAATTATCCGGTATCGGAAAACGGTAAGAAAGCGTGCAACCGAATGTAAAAAACCAATCTTTATTAAAAAAGTTCGTTTCACCCGTTTGCCAAACATCTTCCAGTAAATCCAACCTATCCGTAAACATTTTGCGCCCGTTCCATTCAACACCTGCCGAAAGTTGCCGCCAGATATTCACCTTCACACCCACTCCAAACGGTATCACGGCATTCATCTTATCATTCGCCGACAGCATACCCGCTCCCACAAATATATAAGGCGAATACAGGGACGATTTCTTGGTCTTAGGCACAAGAAAACTGCGAAAATTAAACTCCACCACTCCCGACACCTCCAACACATCGGTTGAAAAACTCGTAGGCAACGGATCCGGCGTAGACCATTTCTTATCTTTAATATCAATGTCTCCCGAAATACACGTCATTCGTAGAGCATAACGATTGTTAAAGTTAATACGGTAGAAACCGCCTTTGAACGACGTCATATTCTTAAAATGATTTGTATTATATTCCCCTATATAGTAGCTGCCTCCGGCAATCACACCAATCTCCGCTCCCGGTTGGGAATAAGCCCCCAAAGATAAAAACAATAGAAATATAAAGATTACAATTTTTTTATAAAACATGTTTACAAAACATAAAAATTATCATTTCTCTTGTCTTCTCCCCAATGCAATTTTTCCCTCAAAGTCTTGTAAAAACTGTGATTTGGAAAATGCAGCATGTTTATTTCGGATGCCCCGTAGAATATTTCTACTTCTATTTTATCGGAAAGAATATAAGTCTGAGAATCAAGACTAAGTAAAAAATCTCTCGAACGACTCATTATTTTTAAGCGTACATTTGTTGCGGAAGGCACAACCAACGCCCTCACTCCGAGATTATGAGCACATAAAGGAGTCAGCAAAATACACCGACAAGATGGCGATATAATCGGTCCGCCGCTACTCAACGAATAAGCCGTTGAACCGGTGGGTGTTGCCACAATCAAACCGTCTGCCCAATAATTTGTCAGATATTCGCTGTCCACATAAGAATAAATATTGATTAACGAGGAAGTATCGGTCTTTTGCACGCTCACCTCATTCATTGCATAATGATAACCTTCCATATCTCCACCGTGCAACTTAACATTAAGCAGTGAACGTTTCTCCATCTTATAATTGTCGCCGGCAAGCAAATCAACTGCCGTTTCGATTTCATCGGTAGAAAAATCCGCAAGAAAACCCAAACGTCCGATGTTCATGCCGAGTAACGGAATTGATGTATTGCAAACATAATGAACGGCATGAAGAAAAGTGCCGTCGCCACCGACACTCAAAAGTAATTCCGCACCTTTTTGCTTAAAATCGGCAAGCGTGAAAACATCATCAAACATGCCGGTGCAACCGTATTTCTGTGTGAGACTTTGATAAAAAGATTGTTCGCACAATAACTTTACCGAACGTGATTTAAGCCCGCTAAGAAGTTGGTTAATACTTGGGAAGGCTCCTTCCTCAATAGTCCTACCGTATAGTGCAATCGTCCTCATTGTGAATAATTACACAAAGATAGTACTTTTTATTTATAGTTTAGTTATCAATGGTTTTAAGATTAGCTAACGGTGTAGACAACATTCCTAATAGGACAGACAGCATTCACAAGGCGGTAGACAA
>JAISHE010000014.1 GCA_031262745.1 Culturomica sp.
CGCCATGAGTGATCCCAAGACAGTGAAAATGAGATTACTACGCTGTCGCCGCTTAAAAAAACAGTCGGCTTTGAATTGAACCTCACATTATTAGCTAAAACATTTGTGCTCAGCAGAATACAGGCATAAATTAAAAATTTAGAAAAACCATGGTCTATTGAGGGTCAAAAATCGATGAAAATCAATGAAATGGGGCGTTTGCAAAAAGAAGCTAACTGCAATATTTTTAAACAATTACATCATATCAATATGAAAACGGAAGAGACCGAAAAAGGGAAAAAAAGAGGCAAAATTAACCATGGTTTTTGCAAAGAAACTATTGCGATGCAAATGTAAAAAATAATTTTTAATATCGGAAAAATAATCGCCACTACAATTTTTGTAAATCCTTCTCTAATTCTTCTATGGTCATTGGTTTGGAAATAATCTTGTGCCCGGCATCAAGCAAAAATAATGTAGGTGTTGCAAAAATATTATAAGACTTAGCAACATTGCTGTTATACCCATCCTCAGCGTATGTATTAATCCATGGCAAAGAATTGTTGCGAGAATAAGTCAACCACTGCTCCCTCTCGGCATCAATTGAAACGGTTATCACCTGAACCTTATGTTTACCGAACAAACCTTTCTCCTCCATTTCACGCATTCCCTGCAACATTTCGGAGCAATGACTACATCCGCTGTGCCAAAAAACCAACAAAGTGTAGGGACTCACCTGCTCCGAAAGAACCAATTTTTGACCGGCAGTGTCATAAACCGTAAAATCCGGTACTTTATTGCCTAACGACATATTTTGGTATTTGTCATAACGGTGCATCATATCCTCCAATTCCGAACCGCATTGATCGGAATAATAAATTGAAATATGAGCCAACACCTCTTCCATTTTCATCTGCTCAAAGCTATTTAAAAGAAAACGCACAAGGTTATCTCTAACAAAATCATTTTGATTGATGTAAGGGAAAATATTATCTACCGCCTCTATCATATTCATTTGAGCATCACGTCCTCCCGTTTGATTGGCAGACATGTAAACCTGCAAATACTGATAAATCTTATCGGTGTAAATATTGGTAGCCAAAAGTACGCTGTCGGTAAAATCCAACTTATCAAAAAACGTCGACTTAAAGACACTATCACGTTCTTCATTTGTAACATCACCGGGCAAAAAAGGCATCTTCATACGATAAATAATCCTCGCCGCAAGTGATTCCGGATTACCTTTATATATACTGTCTATCAAATTATCCCTTTCGATCTGTGTCCTTTTATACTGATCAAGAGCCTGAGAATAAAACAAATCCTTGTCAGGATAATTAATAATCACCTGCTCAACCGTGCCTAATTTCTTATAAAAATAAGCATCCTTCTTCAGAAAATCGAAATATTCCTTATTCACAGGAGAATTTATAACCTTCAACGTTTCGGCAGGATCTGCAAAATTCATTGACAGTTCAACATCATTATTATCAAAAAGAAAATTCACCGTGCGACCACCCTGTCTGCCCATGTAGCGATCGTAATCGGAAGTACCTAATATTGCCTGAAAAGTACCCATAGACACTGAATCAGGTACGTCAAACAGAATTGCTTTACCTTGAATTTGAGGAATACTGTCAACCAAATAAAAATTCCCGTTATAAATTCTCAACAACTTCGGACTGCTGTCGGACGGCAATCCTTCAACAGTCAACTTAACTTGATAGTCCTTTGCCACTGCAAGCATCGGCATAATCATCAAAAAAATCAATATCTTTTTCATTTTTATCTATTAGTTTTAGCTTAACTCATCTTTTTAAGATTACAAAGTTACGATTTCTTACTCAATTATCCATGACAGACTGTAATTCTTTTGCTAAATCATTTGAGTCCAATCGCATAAGATTTCCTTCTGAGGACTCGGACAAAAGATTGAAACCGCTATACCAAACAATGTGCCTATCAATAATAACGCATTGCAGGTGCTTATTTGGTTTAATGATGACATTGATACGGGGTTGCTGCTGTTGCAATGTCTGCTGAATGGTTTTTACTTTCTTCTGAGATGTAGCAGTATAGCTAAATATTATTTCCTCTTTAGCTTGAAGTAAATCTTGACGAATGACCGGCATAAAGTTTTGCGCGCTGTAAATCAAGTTGACTTTTTCGTGCTGATTCCGCACTGTCGTAGTCTTATAACCTATTTGAGCATAAGCACTTAGGCGTTTGTGATACATTCGCTCCAAAACCGGAACATGGATATCTACATAGTCGTAAACCCGGACACTTTGTTTTCCGGAATAATCGCGATGAAGTCGACCGGTATATTGGGCTAAAGTACCTTTCCATGCAATTGGCATAGCCAAAAATAAGGTGTCCAAGCGAGGATAATCAAAGCCTTCCCCCACATATTTGCCCGTTGCAACAATTATCAAGGATTGGTCGGTCGATACAGTCGCCAATTTCTCCATAGCTGCCTGTTTTTCTTTTGCAGAATTGGCTCCAAGCAAACCAATAACTTCTGCATCGCTCTGTTGTCGAAGCAAGGTGGATAGAATATTTACATGCTCTTTCCTTTGGGTCAAGATGATGGGTGTGCGTTTATCCTCGACCGCACGAATCACATCGGCAATAATTTGCCGGTTGCGGATTTCGCTGTTTACCAAATCCGAGTAGATTTGCGTAATGTGCCATTCGCTTTCATTCTGTACAAAGGGTTTTTGAAAACCGGTAAAACAAGGAATAAGGAAGTGTTCAAAGTTATGTTTGCCGGACTGTTCTTTGGCGCTAACATTATATCGAACGAATCCACATTGCATAAATGTGATGGGATGTTGTCCATCTTGACGGGTTGTAGTTGCGGTTAAACCATATACATAACGAGCATTAACAGCTGCCAATACTTTTTCGTAATTAACAGACGGAACGTGATGACATTCGTCCACAATGACCATGCCGTAATCTTTAACACGGTCATCGACTTCGTTGTTGTGAATAAGACTCTGTACAATTGCAATATCGACAATGCCGGAAGCCGTGTTTTTCCCCGAACCTATTTGACCGATAATTGATTTGATTTTCTTCCGACCTCGCTTAGGATTATCCTCTTTCGGCAAAATTTCGTCGATATCTAAAAATTGTTCCAACGATTTCTTCCATTGGGCAAGCAGCGTGTGTAAATGAACTAAAATTAGTGTATTGCATTTTCTGTTGGCTATCAGAGAGGCTCCGATAACGGTTTTTCCGAAAGCAGTGGGAAGTGATAACACGCCGTTGGTATGTTGAAGTAAGGTGTCTACTGCCAATTGCTGTTCTTCACGAAGTGTACCATTAAAACGAACCTGAATAGTATTGCCTACATTCATTTTGTCTTCAAAACAATACTCAAGCTTAGCATCTTCTAACAATTTTATTAACGACTCGCGGCATCCACGCGGAATGCCGATGTATTCGTCCGTTTCGTCCAGCGAATAAATGATTCTTGGAATACCATAAGTGGACATCCGCATTCGTTGTGTTTTGTAAAATACCGGATTAGCAAAAGCAGCCAGTCTTTTGATTCGGTTGAGCGCTCGCTGGCTTACATCTTTTTTCGGAATATACAAGCGATTCGCTTCGACGATGGTCAAGGATTTCGGAAAATCTTGTTGCATCAAGTGGATTTCCTGTGGTTTCTTTTCCCAAGGCTTAGGGGTATCATCCTCATTTTCTTTGTTTGCAAGTTCGCCAAGCCCATTGCCCTCACACAATTCCGCCAAAAGTTGTTTAACTTCTTCCGCAGATATCTTTTTAAGGGACGCCAAATAGGCCCATTGGTCTGAATAGGAATTGAAATTTTTATCAATAAATTCGCTGTTGCCGTTCTTTCGAGCTCCTCCCTGCAAGGGTAAAGCAATCAGATTACCAAACCCGCCTTTCGGCATAAAATCCTGATTGGGAAACATCCGGTCGTAGGAACTGAATTTGATTTCGTGTCGGATGGACATGGCACGGGTCAAAAGCGAATTACCTAATTTTCGAGCAACGACAGCCGGGAGCGGCTCGTCAAAGAACAACCAAGCATGAGCGCCGTTACCCGAACGGGAACGCTCGATAGCGACCGGAACATGTAAGTCTTGACAAACCGAACGAAAGGCGGCAATGTCTTTCTGCCAACCTTCTTCATCGAAATCAACAGCAAGAAACCAAGATGTTTCGTCCGGCAAAAGCGGATAAATACCGGCAATGCCGGTGCCATTTTCATCTTTATTGCGTAGGTGACTGTCAATAACTTCTTTGGTCATGGGAGCCAATTCGCGGTGGTTGCAATTTTTACATTTAATACGCGGTCTATCACAAATGCCTTTGACCCATTCGTTTTTGCAAGCAGGCATATAGTAGCTATTGCCGTACTTTTTGCTGTAGCAACGTTTGGCATATACATCGTTACGCCCCCGAAACAGGGACATAAACAATTCTATTTTTTCATTCGGAGTATTGTACTTGCTGAACGTTCCCTGCTTTATTTCTTCTTTGGGAGGCAGTTGGAACTTTTCTCGTAATTGTTGATTCTCGTGCAGCAAGGCAAGGTTTTGCGCTTCCAAGTCGGCAATCCGTTTCCGCAGATCGGATTCCGACTGGAAGTTGAGGGATGTTTGAGTGTTACCTTGTGATTGCATGAATCAGATTACAAGCCTTCTATTTCGTCATTACTGCTATGCGGTTGAACTAAATCCAAAATCATATCCAAAAATCCGGCGTTTTTGTAGAAATAATTTGCATTTGTTTCCAACCTTATTGCCTATGTAGCGACCATTGTATGTTTTTTTCAACATAACACTTACACATTTTTCGGAGGAGTATAGATTTGTTTTTACACATTTTTCGGAGGAGCATAGGCTTTATTTTACACATTTTTCACACGAAATATCCAGTAAATCTTCTAATAAAAAGATATTCGTCAGCGAAATATTTTGCAAATTATCATCTAACCGTGTGTTTTTCAGCGAAAAACGGACACTAATTCGTGGCAAATAAGTTTCTCTAAATATTTTTAAACTTTTTGCATTTATGTTTGTTCCGCTTTTTACTTCTATAGGTACAATTTCTGCACCATATTGCATTACAAAATCCACTTCGCTTTCTTCACCACCTGTCCAGTAAAATAGCGTGTATTTTACCAGTTGCTGCAAGACAAACTGTTCGGCTATCAAGCCATTAAATTCGTTAAAAATGGCGGTTTTACTGCTGATTACTTCTACGGGAATTTCGGCAAGGTGGCGGAACAGTCCAACATCTACAAAGTAAAGTTTGAATGCTGACGGGTTGGCATAAGATTTCAATGGAATTTTATTACCGCAGCTAACTTGATTTACACGATGTATTATTCCTGCATCAATCAGCCATTCGATAGCTATTTCGTATTCCCGTGCCCTTGCGCCTGATTTTACCGTTCCATAAAGAAATTTATCATTTTTCTTGGCAAATTGAGCCGGTAAACTGTCGAAAACTTGCCGGATACGAATTGCCGTTGTATTATCTGTGTATTTGCTGAAGTCTTTACGGTAGTTATTCAAAATTTCTTCTTGAATAGTGTTAATGGTTTCTACATTTTGATTTTCAATCCAATCGGCAACGGCTTCGGGCATTCCACCGACATATAAATATTGTTTGAACAGGTCGGAAAGAATTTCATTGAAAGTGGTTTCAGCTGGATTTGATTTCAGGAATGTAACGATATTCGTCCGATTGTTTGCCCAAATAAATTCTTCAAAGTCCATCGACTCTAATTTCAGTGTATTTACTTTGCCGACCGGAAACGATGTTCCTTTGTGTAGAAAAACGCCAAGTAAACTGCCTGCTGTAACAATATGATATTCGGGGGCATCTTCATAAAAATATTTCAGAGAGGTCAATGCACGCGGAACTTCCTGCGCTTCGTCGAAAATAAGCAAAGTTTCAGAAGGAGATATTTTCATATTCAAAAGGAGTTCGAGCATGGTAATGATTCGCTTAGGCTCAATAGAACCATTGAATAGATCAATTAATTCAGGACTTGGATTTTGAAAATTCAGGTATGCCGTATTTTTGAAATACCGCTTGCCGAAATCTTTGAGCAAATAGGTTTTCCCTACTTGACGTGCTCCTTCGAGCAAAAGCGGTTTCCTGCCTTTGCGGTCTTTCCATTGTATGAGTTCTGACATTAATTTCCGTTCCATAATATATTGTATCTTATTCTATGTTTTGTTTTTCGGGCATAGTATTTGGTATTTCATTATTTCTTGTTCAAGTTTCTGCAAAATAGGAGTTATTTTATTTATGTTTGAAATAACAATATCCGGCGAAGATAATGAAATATTGGCAATCATTTAAAATAGTGCCGAATCTTTATTGCTTTTAGGTTCATCTGCTCAAGTGTTTTTCTTCAAATTCTTTTGTCGATAACAGGCACAAATTTTTGCTGCTCTTTCATTTACATTATTCTTCGATTTTACGAAGTTTTGAGGACATTCGTAGTCAAAATTTGTATTTACCGGATGTAGTTCGATTGAAATTAGTAATTTCGCATCCAAATAGCAAAACAATGAGAAGTTTCACTGCAAAAATAAAAAAGTTTTTTTCATTAGATTTCTACTATGCCGTTTTAAGAACCGACATAACCTACAAAAATGCTTGGAGCCATTTCCTATTGAAAGCCTTAGCCGTTATAGTAGTGAGCATACATCGTTTCGTGGAAGACAAAATCACCATCTCCGCATCTGCACTGACGTTCTATTCGATACTCTCGTTTGTGCCTATGCTTGCTTTGGGGTTAGGCATTGCACGCGGCTTCGGGATGTCGAAAATATTGGAAAAACTTCTGAAAGAACACTCTTTTGCCAATCCCGAAATTATGGACACGTTCATAAAATTTGCCGAATCGGCTTTGGGAAATGTAAACAACAACATAATTGCAGGCTTCGGAATTGTATTTCTCCTATGGACTATAATAAAGGTACTCGGAAACGCCGAAATTGCAATGAACGAAATTTGGGGATTGGAAAACGGTCGCAGTTATAGCCGACAATTCACCGACTACCTTTCCATAATGTTCATAGCCCCTCTGTTGCTCATCATCATAAACGGCTTAAATGTCTTTCTCACCACCAATTTGCAAACAATAGCCGTTGAAGAAGGTTTCCTGCAATATGCAAGTAAACTGATTATACATTTGATGAACTTCCTGCCATTCGTTTTGGTGTGGCTACTTTTTATATTTATCTACATGTATATACCGGCAACAAAAGTGAAATTCAAATATGCACTTGTGGGAGGCTTGCTTGCAGGTACTATTTTCCAATTAATTCAATGGTTGTATATACGTTTTCAAGTCGGAGTGAGCAACTACAACGCCATTTACGGTAGTCTTGCCGCATTCCCGTTGCTTCTTGTTTGGTTGCAACTTAGCTGGAGTGTGCTCCTATGGGGTACGGAACTTTCCTACGTAGTGCGCAATCGTCATTTCCTTTTCCATTCCGAAACACACAACAAATGGTCGGAAAACGTGGAAATCACTATAAATATCCTGCATTTTATTGCCGATTCGTATATTCATAATAATGGTGCTGTGAGCATAAGAGCTATAAGTAAAAAATTCAAAATAAGTGTCCGTAAGCTACAATTGCTACTCGGTGAATTGGTTGATAAAAAAGTGCTCGTGGAATTGGAAAAAGAAGATGACACCGGTTATTTGCCTATGATTGATTTCCACCACCTTTCGGTTGCCGACGTAATAATATATCTTTCAAATGTCGACACCAAGAAAAACAGTGCATGGGAAAAGAAATACATAGAAGCAATTCGCAATAAATTTTCGGAAGAAAAATTCTTGCAAATTTGAATAAAGAAAAAAATCCGCAATCATTGCGCCATTTTGGAAAAAACTTTTTAACTTTGCCCGATTTGCGATAAAAACAACGTCAGTTCTAAATAAAAATTAAAATAAATTAAATTGCTATGGCTAAATTAGATTTAAGCAAGTATGGAATTTCGGGAGCTACCGAAATTGTGTATAATCCGTCGTATGACGAACTCTTCAAAGAAGAAACAAAGGCAGGATTGGAAGGTTTTGAAAAAGGTCAGGTTACCGAACTCGGTGCGGTGAACGTGATGACAGGTGTCTACACAGGTCGCTCACCTAAGGACAAATTCTTCGTTAAAGACGAAACCAGCGAAAACACCGTTTGGTGGACATCGGAAGAATATAAAAACGACAACAAGCCTGTGTCCAAAGAGACTTGGGCTGAATTGAAAAAAATCGCTACCAAAGAATTGAGCAACAAACGTCTTTTCGTTGTAGATGCCTACTGCGGTGCAAACGAAAACACCCGCCTAAAATTGCGCTTCATCATGGAAGTGGCTTGGCAGGCTCACTTTGTTAAAAACATGTTCATACGTCCTACGGAAGCAGAATTGGAAAACTTCGGTGAACCCGATTTCGTGATTATGAACGCTTCAAAAGCAAAAGTCGACAACTTCAAAGAACTCGGCTTAAACAGTGAAACCGCTGTTGTGTTTAACCTCACCGAAAAGATCCAGATTATTCTCAACACTTGGTATGGCGGAGAAATGAAGAAAGGTATGTTCTCTTATATGAACTATCTGCTTCCGCTTAAAGGCATTGCTTCTATGCACTGCTCAGCCAACACCGACCTCGAAGGTAAAAACTCGGCTATTTTCTTCGGACTTTCGGGAACCGGTAAAACCACTCTTTCCACCGACCCCAAACGTCTACTCATCGGCGACGACGAACACGGATGGGACGACGAAGGAGTGTTCAACTTTGAAGGCGGTTGCTACGCTAAGGTTATCAACCTTTCAAAAGAAGCGGAACCCGATATTTACAATGCTATCAAACGTGATGCACTGTTGGAAAACGTTACGGTGGATGCCAACGGTAAAATCGACTTTGCAGATAAGAGCGTAACCGAAAACACTCGCGTTTCATATCCTATATACCATATCGAAAACATCGTTAAGCCGGTGTCAAAAGGTCCTGCTGCAAAACAGGTTATCTTCCTTTCGGCTGACGCATTCGGTGTGTTGCCTCCGGTGTCGATATTGACGCCCGAACAAACTCAGTACTACTTCCTGAGCGGTTTCACCGCTAAATTGGCAGGTACGGAACGTGGCATCACCGAACCTACCCCCACTTTCTCCGCTTGCTTCGGCGCAGCTTTCCTAAGTCTTCACCCCACAAAATACGGCGAAGAATTGGTTAAAAAGATGAAAGCTTCGGGTGCAAAAGCATATCTTGTGAACACAGGTTGGAACGGCACAGGCAAACGTATATCCATCAAAGATACACGTGGCATTATTGACGCCATTCTTGACGGCTCTATCGACAAGGCTCCTACGAAGAAGATTCCTTATTTCGACTTTGAAGTGCCTACATCATTACCGGGTGTTGATCCGAACATCCTTGATCCTCGCGACACTTACGCAGATGCTTCTCAATGGGACGAAAAGGCTAAAGACCTTGCAAGCCGTTTCCAAAAGAACTTCGTTAAGTTCACCGGACATGCAACCGGTAAAGCCCTCGTGGAAGCCGGTCCTAAATTGTAACGTTTTTGTTTCTCATAAATAAAAATGCGAACCTCACAGGAACTGTTCTTGTGAGGTTCTTTATTAAACGCCACTTTCGTATATGCGTAATTAAAAGATTTTGCGTAATTTTGCGCACTAAACAAAAAGACTATGTTTCCAAAAGACGAATTTGAAAAATATGCCGTGAAACACAAAGGCATAAGCAGTTTAAACTTAGCAAGATTTGAGTCGGCACACATGAACTATCTCTCGCCCACTATAATTGAAGAAAGACAATTGAACGTGGCGTCAATGGATGTGTTTTCACGCCTCATGATGGACAGAATTATATTTCTGGGTGTTCCGATTGATGATAATGTTGCCAACATAATAATGGCGCAGCTACTTTTTCTTGAATCGGCAGATGCCGACAAGGATATTTCCATTTATTTCAATAGCCCCGGCGGTTCGGTGTATGCGGGTTTGGGAATTTACGACACCATGCAATTTGTGAAATGCGACATTGCAACCATTTGCACCGGTATTGCCGCTTCTATGAGTGCCGTGCTTTTGACGGCAGGTACAAAGGGTAAACGTCAAGCGTTGAAACATTCGCGAGTGATGATTCACCAGCCGATAGGAGGAGTGCAGGGACAAGCATCCGATATTGAAATCACCGCAAAAGAAATTCAAAAATTGAAAAAAGAACTTTTCACAATAATTGCAGACCATTCCGGTAATCCCTACAAGAAGATTGAAAAGGATTCCGATCGCGACTATTGGATGACTTCCGAAGAAGCAAAGGAATACGGAATGATTGATGTTGTGCTTAGCAGAGAACAAAAGGAGTCAAAAAATGAATAAAACGGATAAATGTTCTTTTTGCGGACGTCCCGCAGGTGATACTTTCTTAATCGAAGGTCAAAACGCAACTATATGTGTTGATTGTGCGGAACGTGTGAACGAAATTTTCAAAGAAAATATCGTCAAAAAATCGGAAGACTTTGATCTCAAAGATGTGAAAGTCAAAAAACCGAAGGAAATCAAAAAATTCCTCGATGAATACGTCATCGGTCAGGACGAAGCTAAGAAACATCTTGCCGTGGCAGTCTACAACCACTATAAACGTTTGTCGCAAACAACCGCACAAGATGATGATGTTGAAATTGAAAAATCCAATATAATAATGGTGGGACGCACGGGCACCGGTAAAACTCTTTTGGCACGTACCATTGCCAAAATGCTGCATGTGCCGTTCACAATCGTAGATGCGACGGTGCTCACGGAAGCCGGCTATGTCGGTGAAGATATAGAATCGTTGTTGACACGCCTTTTGCAGGTTGCCGACTATGATGTGAAGAAAGCCGAAAAAGGCATCGTCTTTATTGATGAAATCGACAAAATCGCACGCAAAGGAGATAATCCTTCCATAACGAGAGATGTGAGCGGCGAAGGTGTACAGCAGGGTCTACTCAAACTGTTGGAAGGTTCCGTCGTGAACGTGCCGCCACAAGGAGGTCGTAAACATCCGGAACAGAAAATGATTGCCGTTAACACCAAAAATATCCTTTTCATTTGCGGAGGTGCGTTTGACGGTATCGAACAGAAAATTGCACACCGTCTCAATTCGCATGTTGTGGGATTCAACGCTTCTCAAAGAAAAGATAAAATCGACAAGGACAATCTTTTGCAGTATATCGCACCACAGGATTTGCGTGCTTTCGGGTTGATACCGGAGATTGTGGGACGCTTGCCGGTGCTCACACACTTGGAACCGTTGGACAGAAATTCGTTGAGAAAGATTTTAACCGAACCCAAAAATGCAATCACCCGTCAATATGTGAAGCTTTTTGCAATGGATAATGTGAAACTTTCCTTTGAACCGGCAGTGTTGGATTTTATAGTTGATAAAGCCATTGAGTTTAAACTCGGTGCAAGAGGTTTGCGATCTATCTGCGAAGCAATCATGACCGATATAATGTTTGAAACTCCATCATCCTCCAAAAAGGAAATCGTAGTAACAAAAGAGTATGCCGAAAAGCAAGTGGGCAAACTCAAAGCTGCTCAGTTGGGATAACCCAACCATTTCCATGGTATTTTGCAAATTGTAGAGGCTGTCTCAAAATGTCTGCCTCTTTTTTTTATTTATGCAGCGAGTTTTAGCGAAAATTTTTCGACCGCCTGATTTTTTGAAAGGAAAAAAGTAATGATGAGCAAAAATTGCGATTGGAGAGATAAAATATGATTGTTTTGAAGCAATTTTGTCTTTTTTTGCAGATATTTATACAATTTATTGATATTTAGCGCAATTGCAAAGATACCGAAGTCCATTTCGATTTTTTCTATTCCAAAATGTCGAAAGCGCAAATACTGACCATTGTACCGGATATGAGAGAAAACAGGCTCCGGCTCCACACTTCGTCGTTTTCTATGCTCAATACCTTCCTCCGAATGAAGAAGTTCACGTGCCTGATTTTTGAAATGTCGCAAGCGTTGGTTGATTTCTATAGTTCTATCTCCTTTTGATTTAGTACACAAGCCTTTAAGCGGACATCGTTCGCAGTTTTTGGCAGCATAAATAGTAATTTTCGATTCGTAACCCGATTCGTTTGTTCTTGTTGTAATGTTTTGTTTTACAAGATGTTGCCCCATTGGGCAAACAAAATAATCATCTTTTGGGTTATAAAACAAATTTTGTGCTAAAAAATCTTTTCCGTATACGCCTTCTTTTGCTCGGCGTGAAAGCCCGGATATTTTACAAATGCTTGTATATTACTATTTTCTGCGTATTCATAATTTTCTTCACTGCCGTAACCGGCATCTGCAACTTCTTTTTCGGGCAATTTTTTGTAACGTTCCTTAAACCCTTCATTAAAAGGAATAAACGTGCGAAAATCTGTCCGGTTTGTAAACAACTGATAATGTGTAATAGCCTGCTTCTCTGTTCCAATTTGAAGATTATAAGCAGGTTTCAACTGACCATTTTTCATGTGGTCGTCTTTCATTTTCATAAATGTTGCATCAGGGTCGGTCTTGGAATATGAATTGCGGTCTCCCAAAATTTCCAATTTCTGTTCGTATTCTTCCATTTTTGGTAAATGCTTTTTTTCCAATTCCTTAACAGCTTTTTCTATGGCTTTCTTTTCCTCTTGTGATAGATTCTCTTTTTGGCGGGTTGCTTCGTTGATTTTGGCAATGCGTTTTTTTAATTCATCCGAATTGATTGGTGTCGGATTGTCATCATCAGGTAAATTGTCCTGCGCGATACCCTCGTCTATCTGTTCGAGTATCTTTTTGATTTTTGCCTCAAGTTTTGCCTTATTTTTTTCAACCGATTTTCGCCAAACAAAAGTGTAGCGGTTTGCTCGCGACTCCATTTTTGTACCGTCGATGTATATCGTCTTCAGCGTCAGGTAGCCCATGTCCACAAGCATCAATACCACTTGCGTAAAGATGTCGCTGACAGCCTCTTTCAGATGTTCGCTACGAAAACGGTTAATCGTACGAAAATCAGGTTCTTGCATTCCTGAAAGCCACATATAATGAATGTTTTCGCTGTTGTTTTTGGCTATCTTACGGCACGAATAAATATTGTTCAAATAGGCATAAATTACTATTTTGAGCAATATTCGCGGGTGATAGGCGGAGGTTCCACCGCCGCAATAGGTATCAATAATTTTGCTAATATTAAGATTATCAACAATCTGATTGACAAGTCGGACTGGTGAGTTTGCCGCAATTTTCTCTTCCAAACTTATCGGAAACAGGCAACTTTGTCCTTGATTATTCTCCTTAAAAATAGGTTTTGACATTCTGTTATCTATTTGAAATTCAATAATAAAAATACACATTTTTTTGAATTACACGAACAAAATATCATCATTTTTTTTACTTTTTTCAATCCCTCTTTTTAATAAAAAAAACTGCCCCGACTTTTGGGACAGCATCCCTACGATTGACAATGGGTTTCAACCCATTGTTATTGTTTGCCATACGCCCGTACATTACAGGCGTTGCGGATATTATATGGTATGCTCTGAAAAAAAATTCTAACATTTTTTTGCTGATATTCAGAATTATTTTTTACATTTGCGCTGCAATAGTTTCTTTGTAAAAACCATGGTATATTTCGCCTCTTTTTTCCCTTTTTCGGTCTCTTCCGTTTTCATATTGACATGATGTAATTATTTAAAAATGTAGCAGTTAGCCTCTTTTTGCAAACAACCCTATTTCATTGATTTTCACCAATTTTTGTCCCGTATCTTTTTCAAGGTGTTGCAGACACAACTTTTTATGGCGGGAGAAGAATAATATAATTCAATACTTTCAAGAACGGCTTGCAACTCGGAATATAATGCCGGTTCCAAAAGACAGAGTTTGTAAACTATTTTGATGCAAAGAGATTGCACCGCAACTTTTTCATTACGATCAAGTATGCGCTCGTAGCAAAAATCCATAAATGCTACGGGGAACTGTTCTGGCAGCGGCATGTTAAGCAAAACGGATAGCAAAATCCTACGCATTCCGCTATGCGTTTGCCGCATAACAAAGTTTATCAATTCATCCGTTTTACCGCTCAACATTTCGGGATGTTTCTCAAACACCTTTTCACAACACCACGCCGCACGCCATGCAATCGTAATGTCGTTATCGTATATCAAATCGTAAAGTAGTCGAAAATCATCGGGGTGCTGTTCTATATACGCCACCACAACATCCGTAAAATTCGGAAATATACGTTGAGCAAGGTAGTTTCTGTAATCCATCGCTTACTTAAAAATCCAGATTCACACTGAAACTTACGGTGAAATTTGAAGCGTCGGGATTATTGCGATGACTTAGACGCCATATCGCATCAAAACGGAACATACGCAGAATGTTTTCCACTCCTACTCCCGTTTCAAAATAAGGTTTGGATACCGACCCCATACCGGCAGGAAAAAGAAATACGGCATCGGTATTCGGTAAACTTCCGTTGTTACTATCCGACAACGTGCCTATAACACCTTTCAGTACAAAAACTTCTCTCCACTTCAATCGCTTCATTAAAGGTATTTTCCCAAGAAAAAAACCTTTGAAATGATGTTCCCAAAAGAATGAAATCCATTTGTCGGAAGCAAATTCATAGTAGTTCATACAGGAAAACGAATACTGATCATAAAAGAATGTCCCATTACCTTCATGAAGTTTCAACAGCGGATACGGTACATTCCCGAAGATCTTACCGATATTAACAATCATTTCCGACGTGCCTATAGGCGGAATATCAAATTCATAATCAATATTGCCTTCCAAGCGGTAGTATTCGTAATCATTGCTGCACAAACCGTTTAAACCTGCCGAAAAATCAAGTGTTACAATCGGATAATCCGAACCGAAAGAATATTTCTCAAAATTATAACGAGTTACGGTTTCATTCTTTGACAATCGGGTTCGCAAACTCAAAGCAGTGGAACGCACATGCGAAGCGGCAGAACCGTCGGGACGCACAAAGGGCACAAATTCGGATGAATTTATATCCTGATGCTTAACCGTTATAAAGTTTGAAATACCTTGTCTCCATTCCCTTTCAAAATTCAATTCCATTTGCTCGACTATGCTCAACTTATCCTTGTTGCCACGCGAAAGGATTGAATTCATAACATTTCCCGACGTGAAAGCATTCGTACCGGCACCAAGCTGCGTGGCATCATATCTGTATTTAAAATGTAACTTGGTTGTAGGTTGGTTGTTGAACACATATTCCACCCCGCCTCCACCTTTCACTCTTTTGTCCTTAGTGCCATAGCCCAAGTGAGCCGACAAACGCAATTTTTTATTGAAATCGGAAGTGGTACGTGCACCGAATTGAAAATGATAATCCTCCAAATCGTTATGACTAAGCATTTTGTAATAAGGTCCCAATTCCAACTTTCCTGCCTTATAATAGCCACCGAAAATAGTAGAAATCATTGTGTAAACCGTTTGATAAAGAGGTGCCTGCTTGATAGAGTCTACCATTGTGTAAATATCCTGCTCCTTTTGACTAAGCTTGTAGGGACGCATTTTATCCCAATAGTCATCATCGGTATTTAGAACATCCTTACTAATCACCACATTATTATCAAGTTTACGGATGGAAGGAGGTATGTAGCCGGACACATCTATATTACTATAAGTAACTTCCCTATTCCCAAGAAAAGATGTCAATTTGGAAGAATCGGAAAGAACAACGGAAAAATCCGCAGACATTTTACTCTGCTTAAGAAACCAAGTAGTGTCGTTCACCAATTGATAGGAATCCTCCAAAGAAAGGTAACGTATCCAATTAACATTCACGCCTTTCATCATCTTAACTTTGGCATATTCCAAGCCCCAACTGAGTGAATCAATGTGGAGTTCACCGTCTAAAACCGGAGTGGAAAGACTTCTGGGGTGGAAACGTATGTAATAAGTTTTTCTGTCGTTTACTTGTAAGCTATCAATAAGAAAATACTTGTAATACAACAAACCGTGATCGGAAAGCGGACTTGCAAAATGAACGTCAAAAACGTCCACATAATTGTCGTAGAAATTGACCTTACCGTGCAACTGTCCGGTGAACTGTGCCAAAGTGTAATCCTCCTCCACTCCGGAAATACGACTTGCTTTTATAACTTCGCGCGACAGACTCGGATTACGACTGTAATAATAGTCGGCTATAGATTCCGATATCATAATCGGCAAATAAGACTTACCGGTTAATATCGACGTGTCCACATAATTGAAAATAAAACCGAAATCTCTTTGCATCCTCTTATTTCGGAAAGTTCTGTCGGCTTCTATTCCCGTTAAATCAAGTTCCATCTTAGTATATGTAGCACAAGAATAGGCGTTTAGTTTATCGGGATTATTAATTTTTTTGTTTTTAATAACGTTGCGCAATATCTTATGAGCAGGATTTTCACCCGGAGTAACCACCACATTATCCAACTGTATATTAAGCGGAGTAAGTTGAAAATTCAAAGTTTGATAATTGTTCGGAGTAATTTTCTTCGTTTGAGATCCATAGCCCACCATAGAAACCGTAAGTTCCGACACTTCTTCCCGCGTTTCCACATTATAGTTACCGTCCATATCGCTTGAAACTCCTATGGTTGTGCCGGTAAAGAAAACATTAACAAAAGGTAGAGACTCACCTGTTTCCGCATCGGTTATAACACCTCTGATGCGGGTGCTTTGAGCACAAACCAACGTGGCATAAAGAGTAAAAACAAATAATATAGGTATAGCTTTTTTCATTTAGTGTAATTTAGGCTTTAAAACAGGTGTGAACAAACCGTATCGACTTTGTCATACGATACCTTCACGTAAAATGTCATGTATATGCACTATACCTTTATATTTGTTATTTTCATCGGTTATAATCAACTGTGTGATACTGTTTTTCTTCATCTGCAAGTAGACGTTGTACGCCAATTCGTCTTCAAAAGTTGTTTTCGGTGCAACAGACATAATATCTTTTGCTTTCAAAGTGTTGATATTATCATGCTTTTCAAGCATACGGCGCAAGTCTCCGTCGGTGATTATACCTAAAATCTCATTATTTTGATCGGTAACGACCACCGCACCGAATCTACCCTTTGAAATCTCAATTATTATCTTCTTAATTGAATCGTCGGGATTTACTTTCGGTTGCCTTGCTTTATCATATATATCGGAAACTCTGGTGTACAAACGTTTACCGAGTGAACCTCCCGGATGAAACTTGGCAAAATCACCGCTCGAAAAACTGCGCAATCGGATGAGGCAAATTGCAAGAGCGTCTCCCATAACCAATTGTGCAGTAGTCGAATTGGTCGGTGCCAAGTTGTTGGGGCATGCTTCTTTTTCCACTTCGGTATATATAATATAAGCGGCATTTTTTGCAAGAAACGAATCGGTATTTCCCACCATTGCCACAAGATTATCGTTGCCTATACCTTTTATTAAAGGTAAGAGCATTTTTATTTCGGGAGTGTTACCGCTTTTGGAAATGAATATCACAATATCTTCCGGCAACACCATACCCATATCTCCGTGAATGGCATCAGCCGCATGCAAAAAAATCGAAGGCGTACCCGTAGAATTAAGCGTTGCAACAATCTTTTGAGCAATAATTGCGCTTTTACCTATGCCCGTTATGATTACTCTACCCTTAGCATTGTGTATCAAACGTACAACTTTCTCAAAATCTTCGTTAATATGTGAGGCAAGATTTGCCACAACTGAGGCTTCTTCCAAAACTACATTCTTAGCAATCTGTTGTATATCAATCATTTTTTAAGTTTTTCAAATCTTAGTCAAAAAAATCATATCCTTTCTACGATTTTTTTTTCAAAATTTCTTGTATGAGAAAAAATTTCTATAATTTTACTATTAGAAACAATCAAGGACAAAATTAGTATTTTTATGTAAAAGTCTAAAAAATTAGAGGAAAATCGGGATGGATATTGATATACATGAAAATTTAAAGAAGTATTTCGGATTTGACCAATTTAAAGGTAATCAGGAAGCTATCATAAAAAACATTTTAGCTGGTAGGAACACGTTTGTACTCATGCCCACAGGCGGTGGTAAGTCATTATGTTACCAATTGCCGGCAATGATTCTTGAAGGTACGGCGATTATAATTTCACCTCTTATTGCATTGATGAAAAATCAAGTGGATGCTATGCGTGCATTCAGCATGACGGAAGGTGTAGCTCATTTCCTCAATTCTTCTTTGTCCAGAGCCGACATATTGAGAGTGAAACAAGACATATTGGACGGTAAAAGTAAACTTCTATATGTGGCTCCGGAATCACTCACCAAAGAAAGCAACGTTGAATTTTTGCAACAAGTTAAAATTTCTTTTTTTGCCGTTGACGAAGCCCACTGTATATCCGAATGGGGACACGATTTTCGCACGGAATACCGCCGCATACGCCCGATAGTCGACCAAATAGGCACAGCTCCTATCATAGCACTAACGGCAACAGCCACTCCAAAGGTGCAACACGATATTCAGAAAAATCTTGATATGCTTGATGCCGATGTTTTTAAATCTTCTTTCAACAGAGAAAATCTCTATTATGAAATCAGACCGAAAGAAGACGCAGAAAAAGATATTATCAAGTTTATCAAAAACAATGAAGGTAAATCGGGAATAATATATTGCCTTAGCCGTAAGAAAGTTGAGGAAATAACCGAATTTCTGAAAGTTAACGGAATAAAAGCCGAAGCTTATCATGCCGGAATGGATGCCGCTACAAGAAGTAGCAACCAAGATAAATTCTTGCTTGAAGAAGCAGATGTAATAGTGGCAACTATCGCTTTCGGTATGGGTATTGACAAACCGGACGTGCGTTTCGTCATTCACTACGACATGCCTAAAAGTCTTGAAGGTTATTATCAGGAAACAGGTCGTGCGGGTCGTGACGGTGGCGAAGGTGTTTGCATAACTTATTACAGTTACAAGGATATTCAGAAACTTGAGAAATTTATGCAAGGTAAACCCATTGCAGAACAGGAAGTAGGCAAGCAATTACTGTTGGAAACCGTTGCTTATGCCGAAACATCAATGTGTCGCCGCAAAGTTTTGCTACACTATTTCGGTGAAGAATATGAAGAAGATAACTGCGGTAATTGCGACAACTGCCTCTATCCTAAAAAAGAATTTGAAGGTTCGGAATACATTTTGGAGATCCTTAAATTAGTCGTAGAAACCAAAGAAAAATTTAAGATTGAACATCTTGTAAAAATTCTTATGGGTGAAACCGACACTGCCGTAAAAACGTATCAGCACGACCAATTAGAAGCTTTCGGAGTGGGAGAAGAAAAAGGTTCTCAATTCTGGATGATGGTATTCAGACGTGCGTTGGTCGGCAAACTCTTAGAGAAAGATATTGAGCAATATGGAATTATCAAAATAACAAATGAAGGTTTAGATTTTATTAAACATCCTAAGAATTTTATGTTGAAAGAAGATCGTAATTTCGATGAAACGGAAGAAAAAGTGCAGGAGAAAGCCGGAGTATCGGCTTTAGATGCCACCCTGTTTTCGATTTTAAAGGATTTGCGTAAAAAGATTGCCAAAAAGAACAATCTGCCGCCTTACGTGATATTTCAAGATCCCTCGTTGGAAGATATGTGTATACACTACCCTATCAGTCTTGAAGAATTGTCCAACATTCAAGGTGTGGGTAGCGGGAAAGCTCAGAAATACGGTAAAGAATTTGCGGAAGTCATTAAGCAATACGTAGAAGACAATGAAATTGAACGTGCACAGGATATGGTTGTTAAAACCGTAGCAAATAATTCAAAAGCAAAAGTATACATCATACAAAATATTGATCGGCAGATTGATTTGGAAGATATTACTTCGGTTTTGGGATTGAATTGCGACGAATTTATAAAGGAAATGGAAGCCATTGTTTTTTCGGGCACTAAGTTAAATATTGATTATTACATAAATAAGATTTTGGACGAAGAACAGCAACAAGAGATTTTTGACTACTTCATGGAGGCACAAACCGATAATATTCAAGCCGCTATTGAAGAATTCGACGGCGATTATTCGGAAGAAGAATTACGCCTTATGCGTCTTAAATTCCATTCCAAACACGGAAATTAAAGCGATATAAATGGAACTTAATATCACTATTGAGAATGTTTTATTAACATCATCTATATTACTGTTTATTAGCCTTATAATTAGTAAAACCGGTTACCGTTTCGGAGTACCGGCTTTGTTACTTTTCCTACTCGTAGGTATGGCTTTCGGTACGGACGGCGTTGGTATTGAGTTCAATAATCCCTACTACGCACAATTCATAGGTACCGTAGCATTGAGTATCATACTTTTCTCCGGAGGTATGGATACTAAAATTGAGGACATTAGACCGGTGATACGCGAAGGTGTTGTGCTTGCCACTGCCGGAGTTGTCATCACAGCCTTAGTTACAGGTGTGTTCGTTTATATTATAACCACCTTCACAGATCAGCATGTTTCAATAACTTTGCTTGAAGCTCTTTTGCTCGCTTCCGTTATGTCGTCGACAGATTCGGCTTCGGTTTTCTCAATATTACGGTCTAAAAAACTGATTTTGAAACACAACTTACGTCCTCTATTGGAGTTGGAAAGCGGTAGTAATGACCCTATGGCGTATCTTCTGACTATACTTTTCATACAAATGATACAATCCACCGACGTGAGTGCATGGGAACTTGTGCAAATGCTCCTATTACAACTCACAGTGGGCAGTATATGCGGCTACCTTCTCGGACGTCTTGCCGTTTTTATTTTGAACAAAATCAACATTCAATACGAGTCTCTCTATCCGGTGCTACTTCTTTCAATGGTGTTTTTCATTTTTTCTTTCACCAATCTTTTACAAGGCAACGGTTACTTGGCAGTTTACATTGCCGGCGTGGTTGTAGGCAATAAACGTTTTGTTCATAAACGCAATGTCAACTCGTTTTTCGAGGGGTTTGCATGGCTGTGGCAAATAGTTATGTTTTTGACTTTGGGATTGTTGGTAAATCCTCGCGAACTTTTGAGTGTTGCAGGATTAGGGATATTGGTAGGCGTATTTCTCATTTTAGTGGGACGTCCTATTTCGGTTTACTTATGTATGCTACCGTTCAGAAAGTTGCCTTTCAAAGCAAAGACTTTCATCTCGTGGGTGGGATTGCGAGGTGCGGTACCTATCATCTTTGCTACTTATCCGCAAATTGCGGGGATTCCAAATGCAAATCTGATTTTTAACGTAGTATTTTTCATTACTATACTCTCACTTGTCGTGCAAGGTATGAGTATATCAAAAGTGGCAAACAAACTCGGACTGGCAAGTCCCGAACCTCAAAATGTGAACACTTTCGGAATGGCTCTTCCGGAAGAAATGAAATCAAGTATGTCGGAAATCATAATGACGGAAGAAATACTTTCACACGGTAATCAACTAATGAAACTGTCGTTACCGGA
Source organism: Culturomica sp. (assembly GCA_031262745.1). Classification (GTDB taxonomy): domain Bacteria; phylum Bacteroidota; class Bacteroidia; order Bacteroidales; family Marinifilaceae; genus JAISHE01. Next base: position 21,485 of record JAISHE010000014.1, read on the forward strand.
TAACACATTGGTGGTTATGCTGAAACGCGATAATAAGTTCATAATTCCAACAGGAAAAACCAAACTTTTGCCTAACGACCGACTTCTCGTTATCACAGACAATGATGAAGAATTAAGACGAACATACGAAAGTCTCGGTATCGACGACTATACGATGCAAAAGAATTAAACAAGCTGCTAACGGCTCGAAAACTATTATTTTTCAATATTCATCTTCGTTAAAGAAGAAATCATCTTTACTCGGATAGTCAGGCCAAATGTCTTCAATACTTTCGAATACTTCCTCATCATCTTCTATGTCTTGAAGATTTTCAATAACTTCCATAGGTGCGCCGGAACGGACAGCATAATCTATAAGTTCATCTTTTGAAGCAGGCCAAGGTGCATCCTCTAATTTCGATGCCAATTCTAATGTCCAATACATATATCCAAAGTTGTTAGAGTATACAATATTCAAAATTTCGGCAAAAGTAATCGTTTATCCGATAAAAACAAACTATTAATAGAATTTGTTGTAAGTCTGCATTGGAAAATTTTCTTTTTCCAATAGTTATTACTACTTTTGAGGGTAAAAATTCAAAATCAATCATATATGAAACAAGCGATAGTAATTATTGCCTCCATCCTACTCCTTTCATGCAACGGGAAAGTTGAAAAGCATAACAATAAAGGATTGGCTTTTATGAAACAAGGGCTTTATGAACAAGCTATTTTGGAATTTAATCACGCTATTAATGAGGATAATACTTGGATGCCTCCTTTTTTTAACCGAGCAATCGCATTTGCAAACACCGAACGCTACAAAGAAGCTTTGCAAGATTTCAATAGTGTGATAATGAACTGTCCCAATGATGCAAAAAGTTATTTATATCGTGGCATTGTCTACGAAAATATCAGTGCTTACTCAAATGCTATAAAAGATTATTCTCAGGCTATAAATGTGCAACCGGATTTCATTACTGCTTATCACTATCGGGGGATTGCACGTTATTATATGCACGATTATAACGGTGCTCTGGCTGATTACAATAAAGCTATTGAACTCGGTTTGAACGAAACCGGTGTTTTCTATAATCGTGGTGTTATCTATCAGATAAACAAAGATATGGAAAAAGCCATTGCCGATTATAACACCGCTATTCAATCCGACCCTTCTTATGCCAAAGCTTACTACAACAGGGCTATTGCCAAAATGTCTCTCAACCGTAAGGAAGAAGCATATAAGGATTTTGAAATTGCTAAAAGACTTGGACATAGCAAATCGGGAGAAATTATGATTGAGTACTTCGGAAAATAAAAAAATATTGATAAAATGTTTAGAATTTATTTAATTACCCTGCTTTGCATTGTAGGTACATTTAAAACATTTGCACAGGGCTATGATATAAAAATAACCGTAGGTAAGATGCCTAATAAAGACGTCATTCTTGCACGGTATTATGAAGATAAAATTTTATCGGTAGACACTGCCCGATTGAATGCAAAAGGATACGGCGAATTTAAAAACAGCTATAAAAAATTGGCTCGCGGACATTATATACTCGTTTTTTCACCAAGTAACATTTTCGAACTGATTATAGGTGGTAACCAAAAATTTAATATCACAAGCGACACTGTTGATGTTATTGATAATATCCGTTTTGAAAATTCACCGGAAAATCAAGCTTTTCTTGACTTTCAAAAATTCATGGTGAGCCTGAATAAAAAAGGCAATGAAATAAATGAAAAATATAAAAAAGACCCTAATAAAAATAATAAGGATGTGCAAGAAGCATATCAAGGTTTATACAAAGACCTCGAAAAGGAAAACCGCGACCATATAAAGAATTTAACGGTTAAATTTCCTAAATCGGCTGTTGCAACATTTGCAAACTTAACACTTTCACCCGATGTCCCTGATTTTTCAAAAACCGTTGCTGCCAATACTCCGGATAGAGATATGGAAATTAGGAAAAAGAGTTTCTACTATATGAAAAATCATTATTGGGACTATACCGATTTTGCCGATACAACGATTCTAAGCACAAAGATTTTCAAGCAAAAGTTAGACAATTATTTTGAAAATATGGTGGTTGTGAATCCGGATTCTCTCTATCATGCTTGCGACGATTTACTGACCAAAGCCCGCAATGCCAATAAAACCGTTTTCAGATATTTGATGAATTATTGTTTGGTTTACACCTTCGACAATAAAATTATGGGTATGGATGAAGCATTTGTGAAATTAGGAGAAAAATACTATATCGGTGGCATTGTCAATTGGTTAAACAAAGATCAAATGAAGAAAATCACCGACGAAGTCTATAAAAGGCAATATAATTTAATAGGTCATAAAGCTTTGGATTTACAATTGCCTACAATAGACGGTCAAGTTGCAAGCATTTACACCACTAAGGCACCGTTTATGCTTTTACTTTTTTGGGAACCGAATTGTGGTCATTGCAAAAAAATAGTGCCCCAAGTAAAGGAAAAAATAGACAATCGTTTCGCTCCCTACGGACTAAAAGTTTTTGCTGTAAATATTGATAAAGAATCCGAAAAGCCGAGATGGGTTGAATTTGTAGAAAAACATGAATTATTTGATTTTGTGAATGTTTGGGATCCTAAAAAACAGTCAAATTATTGGACAATTTACAACGTTTTTTCTACGCCTGTAATGTATATCTTAGACAAGGACAAAAAGATTATCGCCAAAAATCTTTCCGTAGAGCAAATGGTTGACCTCCTCACAAACGAATACAAAAAACAAGGGATAGAAGTAAAATAAAAAAGCAGATGAACCTTGTTCTTGCTTCATAAACCTCAAACACTTACTAAAAAAAGTTTAATCCGCTCGGACAAAAGTCCATCTGCTACACTCTATACTCTAATCTCTACACTCTAAAGTCTACGGCACTACGCTACTTTGTATCTCGCCGAAATGTCCCATCTCGCCTTTGGTGTTTTGCCAAGCGAGGGCAAAATAGACAACCTTACCGCGCTGTTCTTCTTCAAAATCCAACGTTATGGGCGACTTAGTGTCTAACAGTGAGTTGGTAAACACTTTTATACTTGTGGGGGGCGTGTCGCTAACTATCCACTTAACCACTGCTCCCTGAACGCCGGAGGGTTTGGCGCGGTGGTCGCTGCCTGAATCACGGAAAGAAATGCTGATGCAGCGAACTGTGTTGCGGTCGATACCCGTTACGTCGGGAACGGTGTCAGGAACGGGAACAGGCGTGCGCGTTGACTTGTGCAACGGCAGCCCCATAGCTGTCTTATCTTCGTCGCTCACTTTGGGATTGTAGGTGATGTAAGATTTTAGCAATAATCTGAGTTGCTTTTCATACTCTTTGCGGGCGGATTTCTTTGCCTGCACGGCTACGCTTGTCTTCGTTGCCGGGTTCTCAACTACAGAATATGCCGCTTCCCACTTGGCTCGAAGTGCCGCTATCTCAGTAACAACATCAGCGGGAATAAGCCACAATTCCGCATTCTTTTCAACTGCATTTACCACAACACTCTGGAAAGTGTTGAATTGGGCGTCTGCGCCCGGAATCACATCTGAAGGACTCATAGTTTTCTGTTTTTTAAATTAATACTAAATATACTGATAGTCAACTCTATATACAAGGTTTATAAACATTCCGGCAAACTCTCGGAACATGTTCCTAATCCCTCGGAACATGTTCCTAATCCCTCAGAACATGTTCCCAATCCCTCAGAACATGTTCCCAATCCCTCTGGATGTACGGGCGTATGGCATACGCCCGATTATCTGACAATGGGGCATGCCCCATTGTTATTTTGGGCAACCACAAGGGTTGGCATCATATCCGCTGCCGGAGGCAGCGCAGTTCAGTAACCAGCCGGCTTGTCGGCTGGAGAGCCGTCTCCGCCGCCGCAGGTCGCGCTGCACTTGACCTGCGGCGGCGGAGCAAAAAATTTTTCCTGCGGAAAAAATTTTTGTGAAATAGTCAAATCAATCAAATAGTCAAAGAACTCTCGCAGGTGCTTGCATCTCCCGTTGGGGGCGTCGCAAGCAACGCCCCTAACGGTCGCCGCCGAGCACCCGCTCTGCCCACCCGCTAATTCAGCAGACAACGGACGGAGAAGCCG